>JABDGM010000011.1 GCA_013286045.1 Planctomycetota bacterium
TCCAATCGTTCCTTCGCTTCGGTCTTCTTCCCTTGCTTTAAATCCATCAGCGCGAGCATGGCTGCACCGCCGCGCCACTCGGGGTTCCGATTGACGTTTTCCTCGACCGTCTTCCGCAAGTCGGCCATTTTATCGGTGCCGTTGATCCCATTAATCAACTGGTGGAACATCCCGTTCACTTGCCCACCCTGGCCGTACGAATAGATGCTATCGACTCCGAACCACGGCTGAGCGGCAATCTCAGTCGCCGAGGGGATCACGCCTCGTTTCGCCATTGCGTAGACGCGGTCGTTCTTCCACAGCTTGTCATTGTAGATTCGGGAAATCAGTTGATTGCGGTAGGTCGGATACGCATCGAACACTCGCTCGAACAAATCGAGCGCCATATCCATATCGACGTCTTTGCCTTGGTTGCCGCGATCCTGCAGCAGCTCGCCCATCATATCGATGACATACCAGGGTTGGTTAATTGATTTCAGATTCATGCCGGCCATGGCTTTCACCAAATCGAGCGAGCGCTGCGCGCGGGTAAACGTGTTCCGAACGTTCCAGAATTCATCCATCAAGAGCGCCGGCTTTTGCTTCAATAGTTCTAAATATTGGTCGCACGCTTCTTTCAACTTGCCGTTCTGCTCCAATTGCTTCGCCAACTGGTAGCGCAGCCCCACGGCATCAGGACGCTGGGCAATGGCTTTCTCCAGCAGAGTTTGGACTTTGTCGCGTGTGTTCGCAGCCTGATAGTATTCAATGAGCTGCTCGTATAGCTTCGGCGAGTTGGGTGACTGCGCAAGTTGCGTTTCGAGGTGTTGCGCCATGTCCTTCAGCGCACCTGTTTGCTGCAGCAGCGCCAGTGCCTGCTTCCTTACCCCGTCGCCCTCCGTTCGATAGCGCATCGGATTGCGCCCCGTCGTGGACATGGCGGTGATGGGGGAAGTCGTTCGCTGCAAAATCGTGTGTGCAATTTGTTGGGCGAGGTCTACCTTGCCCTGACCCTGATACATGGTCATCAGCGTGGCCAGCGACGATGTTTGATTGCCGCTCCGCCGCTGCACTCGCGAAATGACGGCCTCCGCCATTTCGTTCAATCCCAATCGACGCATCCGCTCGACGAGCGCCAGCTGCGCATCGTTGTCCAAACGTAAACCGAACAATCGCTCGGCCGCTTTACGAGCGCGTTCAACGTCGCCCAATCGCTCTGCGAGCTGAAGGGCAAGCGTCTCGCGGCGCTGCACAAGTTTTTGATCGCGTGGCGTGACCGATTCCACGATTTCCATCGCTCGGTCAACATCTCCCAGCGATTCGTGCAATGACGCGGTCTCCAGCCGGAATCCAGGATCATCCTGAAACTTGTCCGCGGCCGCCGTGATCAGTTGTGCCGCTTCCTCGTGCTCATCGTTCCACCAAACCACATAGCCGAGCATCAATTCTTCGTACGGCTCATTGTCGGGGCTGGCTTTCTTTAATCGTTCGCGCAGGTGCTGCGGCAAATCGCCCGCGACGTCGTTCCGCTTAAAGACCTCAAACACTTCTCGCAAAAGCGTTAACGTCGCGTTGTCGACGTAGAGATCCGGGCGCGGGTAATCGACTTGCGCGTAGATATTTTCCTTGCCATACTTAATTTGATAATTATTCCCGTAATATTGTTGCTGCTGTGAGGAAGACCCTTGGCCGCGCGCAATCTGCGCCAGCCGCCGTTTTTTCGCCTGCTCAATCGATAGATCGAGTGCAGGGTCGAGAATCGAAAGAATTTGCGAGTTCTCTTCTTCCGGTCCGAGCTTGCCCATCCAGTCCGTCAACGACGAGACTTGGGTTGCGAGGGGCTCAGCCGTTTGTTGCCGATTCTGTTGCTTCCCCGTCGGCACGGGCGCCTTTGCGATCTCATCCTTTGCCGCCGCCACCCACTGTGAATAAACGTCCTTGAGCTGGTCGTACTTTTCCTGCGACTGTAGCAGACTAAATGCCCCGGACAGTTGTTTCGCCGTCTTCGCCCGTTTAACCAATTCATCGAGCAGTAGCTTTGCTTCGTCGTCATGACCCGCACTCTTCAATTCGTCGAGCACCATACCCAAGTACATGCTGCCGCCGTACACGCCGTTGACGAGCACGTAATTGCCACCCACCATCACGTACACTTGGCCGTTCGGCCCGTAAGCAACTTGGCTGCCATATGCGCCTGCGACCGCCTCGTCGGAATCTTTATCTTTCTTGTTAACGGCCGAGTAGCATTTCATCACCAGGTCCAAGTCTTCTTTGCTAAGCGGCGTTTTCTTCGCCGTTTGTGCTGTTCGCGTGGTTGGCTGTCCCTCGGTTTTCACGGCGCGCAGTCGTAAAGAGGAAAGGAAGAACTGCTGTTCGTCTTTACCGCCAGAAGTTGCGAGCCGCTTGGCAATTTGGAAGATCGAATCGTTGTGGCTGCGTAGCTGCTCGACGTACATCCAGTCGTATAGCGTATCGCGGTCGACATTTTTCTCTGCCGCGGCCTTCGCAAGTGGTGCGATGAACGCAGGGCCGGACGTGTCCTCCTTTTCGCTTTTCGCATCCGCCAACGTCTTCGAATGTTCATCCTCATCGAATTTCAACAGCCACGCGTACGCGCCCATGCGCCCCAGGCCAAAGCTCTCCGGTGTCCACACGCGAGGCGGGCCATTTCCCGAGTAGCCGATGTACCGGTCGCTGTCTAATCCGACCGCTTGGCGAACCTGAGCCGTCATGCTTAACATCGAGAACGGCGATTGTCGCTTGGGCATCGTCGTTGCTATGCCACGCAACTTATCTGACTTCGCCTTTTTCTCCGCCTGCTTGAATTTCTCAGCGGCCGCGGTGCCCAATTTGTCGTGCGGGATCTTGATCGCGAGCAATCGCTGACAGCGGTCCTTCGCCTCTTGTTGCTTTTCGAGTGAAGCCCAAGCGACGATCTCGCGATAGAGCAACTCCCAGTCATCGCGCTGCTGGCTCAATCGCGGTCCGGTAATCGCGATAACACTTTCGTAGCTCCCCTGCGTGAGCAACGAATCGATGCTCCGCACCAGCCGTGCCGGATCTTCCTCACGCTGCGTTAGCTTTACGTAGATTTCGCTTGCTTCGTCGCGGTCGCCGCGCGACTGCAATAATCCCGCCAGGCGAAATTCAGTTTCTGGCCCCGGCGCGATTTGCACGAGGCGGCGTTGATAGTCGACCGCGGCATCGATCTCCGCGCCCTGTTCGCACAGCTTCGACAATTGCTGCAGCAAATTTGTGTCCTGCGTTTCCTGGCTGAGCAAGCTCTCCAACTCGCGTCGGGCCGTTCCATAATCGCCCGCCGTGTTGTACGCCTGCGCGAGGCAGATCGTCGCCGCCCGGCGCTTTTCGTCCTCTTTGCGATCTCGTTCGAGTCGTTCGGTCAATTTATCGAACTGGTTCGTTTGCAAATACAATTCGGCCAGCTTCGTCGTCAAACTGGTTTTGTCATCGATTTCGTCGGTGCGATCGAATGCCCGCCAATAAACTTCGATCGCCTCATCGGCACGAAATTGGTCGGCCAGCGCCGAGCCCAACGCTGTCGTAAGATGAGGCTCGGCCGGGTTGATGCGAACCGCCTTGCGCAACGCATCGAGCCCTTCCTCCGGTTTACCCAAGCGAAAACATAGTTGCGCGAAGAATTCGTAGTTGTCGGTGTTTCCCGGGGCGGCCGCGATCAACTCCTTACCTGCGGTGAGAGCTTCGTCGGTTTTTCCCATCTGCGATTCGATTCGCGCCACGCTCATCAAGTGATCGCTGCGCGATCGCCGATCCGCCTGAGCGAGTTGGCGATTCATCTCGGCCGCCTTACCAAAATCGCCAGACTGCTCCGCGATGCGTGCCGCCGCGGCCAACGCAGGAATTGACTTTCCATCCTTCTCAAGCGCGCGGCCGACGGCGTCGTTCGCCTCGCTCCACCGACGGTCCGACTCATAGTAGCGCGCCAACGTAATCCATTCCTGCAAGCTGGAGCTACTATTCCCGCCGAGCTCCTTCACAAGCCGATCGATTTCGTCATCCAATCCGCGATTCGATTGGAGCACTTCGATTCGCGCCTTAATCACCGACTCGCGCTCGTCGTCGTTGCCGGCCAGCTTTTTTGCAGCCGCGACGAATGATAACGCCTCGTCGTATTTCTGCGCCCGGCCGTGGAAATCGGCCGCTGTAAGTTCCAAACTGAAATCCTTCGGATCCAGTTTGCATGCTTCGGCAATCTCCGCGATAGCCTGATCCGTATAGCCGAAGCTGTTATAAACCTGAGCCAGGCGAGCCACATTGGCAGCCGTGTGGCGCGGCCCTTCGGCAATTGCACGCCACGTGGCGAGCGCATCATCTTGCCGCTTCAGCACGTGATAAAACTCACCCAAGTATTCACGATACTGCGGTTCCTCGGGAGCAAGCTCGATCGCTTTCTGATAAAGCACAATCGCTTCATCATTGATATTGGCTTGGCGAAACAAATCGGCGACTTGCGAAAGCGTCACCGCGTCCTTGGGATGGGCAGCCACCATCTCGCGCCAAATTCGCGTTGCCTCGGCTTTGCGTTTTTCGAGATCCTGCGACTTATCGCGGAGCACAAGCTTGCCCCACTCGCGCAACATATCTGCGTTGCCCGGATCGACCTTCGCAAGCTCGGTGTACTGGGCGATCGCCTCAGGAAATTTCTGCTCGTCGACCAACTGCGTGATGAATTCGCGCCGAAGCTCCGTTCGCTTGGGCGCTAGCTTCAGGGCCTTTTCCATCCATTGCGTTGCCTCGGGCACGCGCGCCGAGGACGCCAAAAACTTGGCCAACCGGGCCATCGAATCGATGTCCTCAGGATGTTGCCCCGTCCACTTCTCGTAATACTTGACGAGACCATCCTGGTCGCCCGTTCGCAGATACACCTCTTCAACCCGCCGACGAACGTCATGATACAGCCAACTCTCTGGATTCAAATTCGCCAGAATGCTCTCAAAATCTTGTAAGCCTTCGTCGCGCCGGTTGAGCTTGATCTTGAGCTCGGCAACCTGAATCTGAAAAGTCACCTTCCGATAGTCGTCGTGGACCAGCGTGACGAGCTGTTCGTACCGTGGCAAAGCAATCGCATACTGTCCTTCGTCCACCAGCGTCACCGCAATTTGCTCTTGAACGCGCGGGTCGTTAGGAAAAAGCGCCTCGAGTCGCTTCCACACGGCGAGCGCTTCTTCGGTGCGCTGCGCACGTTGATGGACGCGCCCCAATTGCTGGAAGATTTCCAGGAGGTCCGCACGCGGCGGATTGCGTGCGAGCGCTCGCTCAAAAGCGTCGACGGCCTGCTCAGGCTGGCCGATCAATATTAGCGATTGCCCCAAATAGTACGGCGCAAGCGCATCCTGTGGACGAAATTCTTCCGCTTTGCGATATGCTTCGACTGCATTGCCGTCCTCACCGCGGTGCGATTCGAACAACCCTAGGAGCATCCAGGCGGCCCCATCGCCGGGCGTTTTCTTCACGCGATCGTGCAGGTCACCAAGGAACTTATCAAGCGTCCCGAACTCAACGTGGTACCCATACACGCGATCCAACGCCGTGCCGCGACGTGGGCTCTTCTCCAGCACGCCCATAAATCGCTCAGCAATCTGCGCTTGCTTCGCCTCGTCCTCGGCGACTGTTTCGGCTGGGTCGTCTTGAGCGATTGCACGCGACGCCGGCCCCAAGCCAAACAACAACCCAATCACCAGCCAGCGACCAAAGAGCATGCGAAACGTCAGCATGGGAACCTCTGCCAAGATCGGATGAGGAATAATTTCGGCCAGACCGCAAGACTTAAGCTAAATAGCGGCCAGCAGGCTAATTGTAAGCGTATCAATCGCCTCCATCGGCACCATTGTTCTTGTCCGCAACGTAAAGCCAGAGTGGTCCAAATCGATTGTTACTGCAAACGTAGGAGAAGTATCCGGTATCCGACGTCTGCATTTCGCAGATCGATTAGCAAAAGAGTTTGCTAATTGAGTTCCCGTTCCGGCCGCTGCAGAAAAATAGCCATGGTGCAGCAACCATTCACCAATAACTCATTTTCACTACAGAAGGTAGACTTTAGGTCGCGGATTTCCTAAGATTTTTGAATTGTTGCGATGCTGGCAATTGATGCGCCTGCACATGGACTTTTGTGAAGATAGTTCGCGTACGACGTAAAACAAGACTACGAAATCTTGCGTCTCGGCAGTTTGCACCTTTAATTCGGCGGAGACTCCATGAGTGTAAATGACGAAACGCAACGTCAGCTAGACGCATTTCGGCAGGACTTTGTTCGACTCCGCGACGAGGTTTCGAAAGTCATCGTCGGCCAGCGAGAGATTTTAGACGACACGCTGATATCTCTCATCGCGGGTGGCCATGTTTTATTGGAAGGCGTTCCTGGCCTTGGCAAGACGTTGCTGGTGCGCACGCTCGCCGATGCGCTCCACCTGATGTTTCGTCGCATTCAATTCACGCCAGATCTTATGCCCGCCGACGTTATCGGCACCAACGTCGTCGTCGAAACGCCGGACGGCCGGAAGGCGTTTGAATTCCAACGAGGCCCTGTGTTTGCCAATGTTTTGTTGGCTGATGAAATCAATCGCGCAACGCCGAAAACCCAATCGGCATTGCTCGAAGCAATGCAAGAACATTCAGTCACCGTCGCTGGCCAAACGCATAAGTTGAGCGAGCCGTTCTTTGTGCTCGCAACGCAGAACCCGCTCGAAATGGAGGGCACCTACCCATTGCCCGAAGCGCAGCTCGACCGATTCTTTTGTAAGCTGCTTGTAAAATATCCAGAAGCGAACGACCTCGAAACAATTCTCGATCGCACGACCGAGGCCATCGATCCGAAAGCGTCGCCAGTGTTGACCGGCGAGCGCGTACTAGAGATGTCCTCCGTGGCTCGGCAAATCCCGATCGCGCCGGAAGTACGTCGCTACGGTATCGGCATCGTGCTTGCGACGCATCCTGAACAGGCGCTCGCAACTTCACTCACAAAAAAGTATGTCCGCTACGGCGCTAGTCCGCGCGGACTGCAATCGATCATCCTTGGCGCGAAAATAAAAGCCATTCTCGACAACCGTTACCACGTGGCTCGCGCCGATATTCGCTCCATGGCGATGCCGGTGCTTCGCCATCGGATCATACTGAACTTCGAAGGCCAGGCAGAAGGTGTTAGCGCCGATACTGTGATTCAGCACATCATGAAAGAGCTCCCGGAGGATTCCTTGGCAGCCGCTTGATCGACCGCGCTGTCGCCATAAACCCTTGATCGGGCGTCGTCGTTTGAACGTAGTGCTCCGCGGTTGCCTATCCCATGCTGTTTCCTCCCGACTTCCTGACACGCGTCGAATATCTTTCGATCATGTCGAAGCGTGTCTTTCGCGGTCGGCTTCTCGCACAGCGTCGAACGTTGCAAATGGGCGCCGGCATCGAGTTCAGCGACCATCGCGAATACACGCCGGGCGACGACTTCCGTTATCTCGATTGGAACGTCTACGCACGGCACGGCGACCTTCTTCTAAAGCGATTCGAAGAGGAAGAAGATCTACACGTCTACCTCATGCTCGATTGCTCGCGCAGCATGAGTTTTGGCAACCCACCAAAGTTCGATTTGGCGCGGCAACTGGTCGCCGCACTGGCCTATATCGCGCTTTCCGATCTCGATCGGATTGCTGTGTTTGCTTTTGCCAAAGGTACTGTGGCTGAGTTTCCCATGAGCCGTGGTAAGGCTCGAATCTTACCGCTAATGCGTTTTCTTGAAGACTTGCCCAACGTTGGGAGCGAAACCGATCTCGCCACGTCTGTTCGCCAGATGCTGCAGCGCAGCAGTCGCAACGGTCTCGCCGTGGTCGTCAGCGATCTATTCGATGAACATGGCTTCCAGAACGGGCTCGATCAGCTTCGCTTTCGCCGCTTCGACGCCCACGTCATTCAAATTCACGATCCGCAAGAAGCCCAACCCGAGCTGCTGGGCGACGTCGCATTAATTGACATGGAAACCGGGGGCGAACGCAAAGTCACGGTGACCGAGAAGAACCTTCGCATGTATAAGCAGCTGTTCAATAACCATCAGGTTGCGGTTCGCGATTATTGCCGCAACTACCAATATGGGTGCGTGCAGCACGCATCCATCGATCGCTTCGACGACATCATTCTCCGCATGATGCGCGAATCGGGCCAAAGCGCTTAAAGCCGAACGACAAACCACCTCATGAGTTTTCTGCTCCCCAGTGCGTTCTGGCTTGCCGCTTGTGCGGTTCCGATCGTCGTTTTCTATATCCTGAAAGTTCGGCTACGTCGGCAACCCGTGTCGACGAACCTCTTCTGGCGACAAATCTACGAAGAAAAGCCACCGCGTTCGATCTGGCAGTATTTGCGACACCTGCTCTCTCTGCTCGCCCAGTTGGCCCTTCTTGCGCTTTTGGTGTTGGCAATCGCCGATCCGTACTTGCCCTGGGAGTTATTGCAGGCTCGGCGAATTGTTGTCGTCATCGATCGTTCGGCGAGCATGCAAGCCGACGACATCCCCTCCACACGCTTCGCAGCCGCAATCGACGCCGCCGTAGCCCAAGTCGATCGCCTGCGGTTTCGCGATGAACTCGCAATAATCGCCGCCGGCCCCGAGCCGGAGGTCGTCGCCGGCATGAGCGGCCACGTGCCAACTTTGAAGCGAGTGCTTCGTGGTCTCACTGTTTCCGATAGTCCCACGAATCTCGCCGCTGCAATCGATCTTGCGAAACAACTGGTAGGCAAACATCCGCACGGCCAAGTGCTCGTATTCACTGATGGCTGCGTCGACGCGCCTGCAGAACCGAAAATCGCCCAAACCGCTGCCAATTCGAACGCCCCCACCGACGAGCCGACCGTTTGCTATTTGACCTTCGGCACACGCGCGAGCAATGTTGGCATCACGCAGCTACAAGTTCGGCGCAGCCTCGTCGACCCACTAGGTTACGAGACGCTTGTTTCCATCTTCAACGCGTCAGATCGTGATGTTCAGTGCCGGCTCGAGCTTACACTTGAAGACCTTCCCGTAGACGTCCTTCCGCTCAAGCTAAAGCCCAACGAAAAATGGCAACGCTCGCTGCAGAAAACTTCTGTCGAAGGCGGCATACTCACCGCCAAACTCACGCAAGTCACAGCATCACAATCGTCTTCCCCGACGACGGACGGAACCGAATCAAAGCAAGATGACCAAAACTCGCCATCACCCAACGTGCTAGCCATTGATGACATGGCATCAGCGATCCTGGCGCCCCGTGAGCCCCAGCGTGTATTGCTCGTCACCGAAGGCAATCTGTTCTTGCAAAAGGTCTTTCAAGCCAATCCTTTGGTGAAGTGCGAAGTTGTGAAAGAGATACCTAAAGAGTGGCCGCAAGACGCAATCGTCGTATTGCATCGCCAAGTCCCGGCCGAGTTGCCGCCAGGTAACGTGATCGTCGTCGAGCCCGCCGCCGCGTGCAACGCATGGGACTTGGGTGACACAATAGAAAATCCAATTGTTACGCAACAACAAAACGATTCGCCCCTGATGGCCCACGTGCGCCTCGACAATGTCCTCATGCCGGCTGCAAAACGGCTTGCGTTTAAATTCTCGCCCGATGTACTCGTTGCAACAGTCACCGGCGATCCGATCTACGCTTCGATCAAACGCGATGGCGGAAAGTGCCTGGTGCTCAGCGTCGATTTAGACCGCAGCGACCTCACGTTCCGCACGGCGTTTCCGATTTTAATGACCAACGCCCTGAACTGGTTTCGCGGCGGTACCGGCGAACTGCAGAGCGCACTGTCGACAGGCAGTGTCGCAAGCATCCCGATCGATCAAGTCAAAAGCGCCGGCGCTGACAAATTGATGCTGATTGCGCCTGACCATGCAGAATCCGAAATCGCTCGACCTCAATTACCTTCGACGGAAGTCAAACCAGACGCCGCCATACCCACTGCCGCAGAATCCAAGTCGCCGCGACCCGCGCCGTCTGCCGCCAACGTGTCGCTTGGCCCGTTCAATCAATGCGGCGTTTGGACTCTAGTCTCGCGCGAGTCACCCGAACATGAAACGACCGCCGCTCGATTCGTCGTTAACCTGGCGAACGAGCGCGAAAGCGATCTCCGCCCCAATGACACGTTGACTGCGGGGGCGCCAGTTGCCGCGCTCGCCGCGGGTTGGTTCGCTCGACCATTATGGTACTACCTGGCCAGCATCGCTTGCTTGCTCGCAATCGTCGAGTGGTTACTGCACCAACGCCGAGTCATCACCTAAAGCCGTGAGTATCGCCAGCAATGATTGGACTTGAACTCACGCGCCCCTGGCTCCTTCTGACGCTCGTCGTCGCGTTGCCGCTACTGCTGTACTATTTCTACCACAGCTTAAGCGACTTTCCGCGACCACAAAGGATCGTATCGCTCATCGTCCGCTGCTGCCTCGTTGCCCTCGTGGTTCTCGCTCTAGCTGGCCTAACGCTCCTTCACTCTACGAAGGAAAAATTCACAATCTTCGCCGTCGATCAGAGCACCAGCGTCGGTGATAACGCAGCGAAGGCAGCTGAAGAATTTCTCAAAACAGCCGCCGCCAATATCGGCGATAACAAGATTGTCTTCATGCCGTTCGCCGCCGGCACGGGACTCGTCCAGGATTCGCCAATCGAGTTCGGCGAACATCCTTCAATTCTACGGCAGGCAGCCAAGCCGATGGATGCGCCGGCAAACGCCGCCGAGAAAGGTCCTCCGGCGACGACTCCACCCGACCAACACGAACCGAATTCTACACTCCGCGATGGCACCAACCTGGCCGCGGCGATCGAAACCGCGGCCGGCTATTTGCCGACGGGGTACGTACCGCAAATCGTGCTCGTCACCGATGGCGTCGAGACTGCGGGCGACGCACTCGCCGCCGCAACTCGCGGCGGAGTGCCAATCTCCACCTTTCCACTTCCAGCACGCACAGATCCAGAAGTGCAGGTCTCCAAAGTCTCGGTGCCCGCCGAAGTCCGCCAAGGCGAGCCGTTCTTCGTCGCTGTCACGATCGACTCGAATCACGACGATGAAGGCCTCGTCGAGATCTACCGCGGCGACCACAAGGTCATCGGCGAGAAGCGCAAACTCAACGTCGGCGAGAACACGTTTCGGTTTCAGCAATCAATCGATCGCGAGCGATTGGCCGCCTACAGCGTCCGCGTCTCGCAACTCGCCCACGATACGCTTCTCGATAACAACATGGATTCCGGGCTGGTCTTCGCCTCCGGCAAGCCGCGCGTGCTGATTGTCGAGAGCGACCCGAATCTCATTCGTGACCTCGCTTACAGCTTGGAGGAATCCGGGATTCAAACCGATGTCCGTCCTCCGCAGGGTATGCCCGATACGCTCGCCGACCTTCAGAATTATGAATTAGTCGCAATCTCAAACGTCCCCGCCACAGCTCTCTCGCAGCGGCAAATGGAAGTCCTGCGAACGTACGTGCAAGACCTAGGCGGCGGCCTCATCATGCTCGGCGGCGAGCAATCATTCGGCCTCGGTGGTTATTACAAAAGTACGCTCGAAGAGATTCTTCCCGTCCGAAGCGATTTCGAGAAAGAAAAAGAAAAGCCATCGATCGGTATGGTGATCGTAATCGATAAGTCCGGGTCCATGGATGGCGACAAAATCGAAATGGCGAAAACGGCCGCCCGCAGTGCCATCGAGTTGCTCGGCCGGCGTGATCAAGCGGCGGTAATCGCCTTCGACGGAGACACGTACCTCATCTGCGAAATGCAATCCGCGAACAACAAATCGAAGCTCAGCGACGAAATCGGCCGAATCGACGCCGGCGGCGGTACTGTAATGTATCCGGCCATGGAAATGGCGAACGACATCCTAATGGCCACCAACGCCAAGCTGAAGCACGTCATTATTTTGACGGACGGTATTTCGAGCCCCGGCGATTTCGAAGGCCTTGCCCAGCAAATGGCGTCAAACAAAATCACGCTCTCCACCGTCGGAGTAGGCAGCGACGCCGACGGCGCACTTTTGGAAACAATCGCGCACGTGGGCAAGGGACGTTATTACTTTACGGAAGACCCGGCTCAAATTCCGCAGATCTTCGCGCGCGAAACGGTCACTGCCAGCAAGTCCGCCATCGACGAGCAGCCCTTCTTGCCGCAAGTCGTCCGTGCTACTCATGCACTGGCAGATATCGACATGCAGTCCGCGCCCTTCCTGCTCGGTTATGTAATGACTCGCCCAAAGCCCACGTGTGAGGTAATCCTCGCAACGGAAAAAGGTGATCCGCTGCTCGCCTGGTGGCGATACGGTCTCGGCATGACCGCCGCCTTTACGAGCGACGCCAAATCCCGCTGGGCCGCGGAATGGCTTACTTGGCCTGGCTTCGGCAAGTTCTGGACGCAGATCGTTCGCCAAACCATGCGTAAGAGCGATGCTCGCGGAATCGCCGTCGATGTGGCGCGCCACGGATCTGACACAAAACTCTCTGTCGACGCGGTCGACGAAGCCGGAGAGTTTCTCAATGATTCGGAAATTGAACTTACAACGATTGATCCGCAGATGAAGCAGGAAAAATCCAAATTAAAACAAACTGCCCCTGGCCAATATTTGGCAAGCCTGGCCACGGCGAAACCCGGCGCTTACCACTTAGAACTTACGCTCAAGCGCAACGACAAAGTCCTTTATCGCCAATCTCGCGGCTTGACGGTCGGGTACAGCGATGAACTCAGGATTCGCCCCACGAATGAAAAACTGCTAAGAGAAATCGCCAGCGCTTCCGGCGGCGCCTATTCACCAAATCCGGCAGAACTGTACAAAGATGACGGACGCACTGCGAGGCGACCCACGCCGCTCGTAACGCCGTTGCTCTCGCTCGCAACTCTACTCTTGGTCTTCGACGTGGCGCTACGCCGCATCGATTTCAGCCTGCACTGGCCTTTCCGCCGCTAGTTCACTTTCGGACAGGTGGCTTAAGTGACCAATCTACAACGGCACAGTTGAAGTCGGCAGCGGCGACGAATCCAAACACGCCGGCAGCCGGAGCGTTCAGACGCCAAGAATTGCCAAATTTCCAAGTATAAAGTAACGATCGCCGTAGTATCGTCGACTCCAGTAAGCTTTGTATCGCTCGGATTCGAGGATATTGGCGGCGATGGCCTCTGCATAAGTCACCTCGTCGCTATCTGATCGGATGCCGGCGTTTTGCTGACCTCGACAACTGTCACCCCGGCAGCCGCGCTCGGCGAGGATAACTTCGGCTATGTTTCCATACCCTCTCGATTACGCTCAATCCCGACACCTATCGCATCGGGGCGGAGATAACTAGTGCAAAGCGCCTGTGCAATATAAAGTCGTCGCTACATCCAACACTAAATCGGGTTTGCCTCCAGTCCCTCACCTCTGAGCTTGCGCACTCGGCGGCAATGTAAGCGCACAATGACGAACCGTCGAATGGTGCGTAGTTCTCACGTAAGATGTTGCGCTGAATTGATATAGATGAAAAAGGCCTCTCTTGCACGCATAAACAATTAGACCAAGTAGCATGGCGAAAAAAGTTGTGGCGATCAGCGAGGGCGCCGACTGAACCGCCCGCAGATACGTAAAAGCGACACGAACAACCCGCCGGTGACAAGTGCGTACGACGATGGTTCGGGGACTGGAGTCCACATCACTGCATACGTGTTGCCACTTGGATCGGTGGCATTTCCAACGATAACGCCGGCGTCGGAAATTCCATAGGCGATGGAATTCATCAACGTTGGATCAACCGCCGATAGGAAAGGTTGCAGGTCGAGCGCACTGGCAGCGGAACCTTGCCAGAGGAAAGCATGCGTGCTAGTTAAGCTTGTGGCCAAGCCGACCTGGCCAGCGGATGATACTCCGTAAGCGGCGGATGAATAGAATCCCATCGGATTCAAATCGACGGCACTTGCCGCCGTGCCGTGCCAGACGATTGCATGTTCGTAATCATTGCTTGCCGCGGCGTTGCCCACCTGGACCGAACCGGAGATACCGAAGGCTTGAGAGCTAACATAACCGGCCGGATTCAGATCGGCGACGCTGGCAGCAGTGCCGCTCCAGAGGAAAGCGTGTTCGTCCCCGCCAGTCGCAGTCCCGAAGCCGAAACCTACTTGCTGCGAACCCGAGACGCCCCAGGCGTCGGAATAGACAACGCCGGAGGGTTGTAAGTCGATGGCGCTCGCGGCAGTGCCATTCCACAGCAGTGCGTGATGAAATCCGTCTGCCAATGCTTCGCCGTAGCCCACCTGATTGGAACCGGAGATGCCGAAACCGTACGATTGCGCGAATCCGTCGGGATGCAAATCAACGGCGCTGGCTGCGCTGCCGTGCCACAAGACGGCGTGATATCGGCCGGTGTCTGTGACGGCGGGATAACCAATCTGGTTTGCGCCGTTTGCACCATAGAGAAACGAGTAGGTGTAACCGATCGGATTCAAATCGATGGCGCTCGCGGGTGTGCCGGACCATAACAGGGCGTGCGTTTCATAGCCGCCTCCGTTCACGCGGCCCCAGCCGACTTGGCTTGCAATGGCGGAGCCTGTGCCTTGTGTTTGCAGATAACCTGGCGGTTAAAGAATCGTAGCGATGTAGGCGACCGCATCGGCGCGACTCGCAGTTATGAAAATTAGCAGAGCGAATAGAAAGGAGCGAAAAATACATGCCTTCATTAGCGCACCTGAGGGCTGGCAATTGGATTCAACGGAACAGTTCGACGCGATAGATTTCTTAGTCTTGATTATAGGCCGGGAAATTGAATAAGAGTCACACAAAAATCGTTTTCATATGAGATGGCGCATGACAGCGCTAGCGCAATCGTGCCAATCAAGTCTTATAGCTCATTAGCCAATCTCCTACGGTATTAGTAAAGAGCGGTTGCAGAGGACGGATTTGCGCCGACCGTATGTAAGTTGGCGCAAAGGACTGGGCACGACGTACACACAAGCCGACTACGATGTCTGGCGAGCCCATTTCGATCAAACTGCTGGCGGCGGAACGGGCGCCACGGTGAATTCCGCTGTGCCGGAGCCCGCAAGTGCACTGATGCTTCTCGTTGTATTGCTCGCGAGGTGCCGTCTCCGTCGCGCGATCGTGTCGTAAACTCATTCGCGCGTGGCCTTGGTCAACAAACGACTGTATTTGACCTATGCTCCGATGCCTTCCCAGCCGGAACTTGGCCGATCGTCGCGGCTAGGTCCGCTAGCGACTGACCAGTTCGCAAATTGAGTCGTTTTCGGCGATGGCCGAACCATGTGCTAAAGGAGGCGATTCCTTGCCCAAATGGCCGAACATGGAGTTGCTTGCGATTGCACACTTCATTGGATGACGACGCTCATACCGCCGTCAGCCATTACGATCGCACCGACAACGAAGCTGGCTTTGTCAGACGCGAGAAACGCCACCACGTTAGCGATCTCTTCCGGTTGGGCTGCCCGCTTAATCGGCGCTAATTTGCCGTGCTCAGCGAGAAACTCGCGGCCGTCGTCTCGGAATGTATTGAGTAGATTCGTTACTACATCGCCCGCCCCCACTGCATTGATGCGAATGCCGTGTGCGATCGCCTCCAGTGCGAGAGTTCGGGTAATCTGGGCGAGCGCACCTTTCGCGGCGGCGTAGGCTGAAATCCCGGGAAACGTGAAGAAGCAAGCGTATGAGCCGATATTAACGATAGCGCCGCTCTGATTCGGAATCATCGCTTTCAGCGCTTCGCGCGAATGGAGAAAGAGACCCGTCGCCGAGATGTTAATAATGGAATTCCACTCGTCGAGGCTCATGTCGACCGCATTTTTGTAGACGATGCTCGCTGCATTGTTCACGAGGATGTCGAGCCTACCGAATCGCTCAACCGCGAGTTCGACAACCTCTTTAGCTGCTGACTCTGTCGCAACGTCTCCAACGAACGGCACGATACCATCATGATCCCCAAAAATGTCGTTCACGCTGGGATTAATGTCCTCGGCCACGACCGAAGCACCTTCGGCTGCGAACAACTTGGCTGTTGCTAAGCCGATACCGCTAGCGGCACCTGTGACAATGACCACCTTGCCTTCAAACTCACCGTTCTTCTTTTCAAATGAAGTGCTCATTTACTCCCTCTGCCAAGCGTTTACTTATGCCGCTCCGTGCGCGATATCACTACAGTCGAGAGCCCAAAGTCGCGTCGTATGCGACGGCAGCGGCGTGCAATCCATGCATGTGCTTTTTGCTCCACCGCGTAATTTGTTCCAGCAGAGGAAACATCGTCTTTCCCAAACTCATAAGCGAGTATTTCACATGCGGTGGTATCACTGCAAACTGCCGGCCTTCGATTAGGCCAGATCTCTGCAAGTGACGGAGCTGCTGGGTCAGCATCTTTTGTGTGATACCCGGCAACCGCGCACGAAACTCATTGAATCGCAAAGGGCCGTCGGCGAGGTGATGAATACTTCCCACCCTCCACTTGCCGCCGAAGACCTCCATCGCTTCTTCCGCGGGACAGCACCTCGCGGTCTTATCGATGCGTTTCATTCGGTTTCCTATCGGTGCCTAAGTAACTCATGAGTGCCTTCTTGTTCTCCAGTTCGCAGACTTATATCCTTCGGATACTGAGTCTCTCCAAGATACCGATGAGCCTAACCGGTTTCGAGGGTGCACACTTCAAACTTCGGTCTAGACCGCACATTGAATTGAACGCAGGAACACTTTAGGAGATCGCATATGGGAAATATTCTTTGCCATGATTGCCAGCGACTTGCGCGCCTTGATGCGCATCATAGTAGCCCGTGAGCGCCCCGCAGTGAGAGCGAAAGAGCGCAGATTTTCGGCGGCACAGCGATTTCGTTTTATGGCTTATGGCACTGACGAGCCGTGCTATTTGCCTGCGGCAGAGCCACTTGCAGAAGCCGAATGAACGCGACCAACCCAACCGCCGCCAGGAGCGAGCTTTATTGTAAGTTTTTCGCTCGTTGAAACTTGCTTCACGGCGTACCGAAAATCCTGTCCATTGCGATCAGCATTGGCACCGTCGCTCCATGACTCGAGCGAGTAGCTGCCTTCGGGAAGAAAACTAAGGTCAAGCTTCAACTCGCGCGGCGTCCAATTCGTCATGGCGCCTACAAACCAGTTATCACCCGAGCGGCGGGCAACGACAGCGTAATCGCCGACCTTGGCATCGAGCGCTTTTGTGTCGTCCCATACCGTGGGAACTGCGGACAGGAACTTCATACACTCCTTTTCCTTGCGATAACGCGTGGGACTGTCGGCAAGCATTTGCAGCGGGCTTTCATAGACCACGTACATTGCCAGCTGATGACAGCGGGTCCCTTCGCTCATCGGCTGGCCGAGGTTCCAGCGCCAACTCTCCTTGTTCGCGTTTGTGAGCGCACCGGGTGTGAAGTCCATCGGACCTGCAACCATCCGGATGAAAGGTAAGACGAGTTCCTGGTTAGGATTCGCTTTTTCATCCCCCCACTTATATTGCTCCAGCCCTGTAACGGCTTCGTAACTCATTACGTTCGGGTACTGGCGGCCGAGGCCAGTCGGTTTGCAGGCACCGTGAAAATCGACCAACAGATGATGCTTTGCCGCTTCACGCGCCACTCGTTCATAAAACTCCATCATCAACTGATCGTCGCGCTGTAGAAAATCTACTTTGATGCCCGCAACTCCAAGCTTCTCAAACTTGTCGAGCGCCGCATCGAGCTGCGTGTCGAGCGCCTTCCACACAACCCACAGCAAAACGCGAACGTGTTTCTGTTTGCCGTAATCTACGATCTCACGCAGATTCACCTCTTTCCTTTCGCTAAGGAGATCGCTCGGATTGGCGCTCCATCCTTCATCCAGGAGTAAGTAATCGAGGTCGTAATCTGACGCAAAGTCGATGAAGTATTTGTAAGTCTCTGTATTGATTCCCGCCCGGAAATCTACGCCCGTAAGATTCAAGTCGTTCCACCAGTCCCACGTCACCTTCCCAGGCTTGATCCACGACGTATCCGCGAGCTTAAGCGGTGCCGCCAGGTTGAATATGATCTCCGATTGAATGAGCTCGGTATCTTTTTCTGTGATAAGCATCACGCGCCACGGAAACTCGCGTTGTCCTTCTGTTTTCGCCAGGTAGGATGCCGCTTTCGTCACGGGAAAATCCCGATCGATCTGGCCGTCGCGCTTGGGCTGCGTTTCGAGAGGATAAGGCGCGTACTTGCCGACGAGACCGATCTTGTCTTTACCCGCGCCGCGGAGGAACATACCCGGGTACGAGCGCAGATCGGATTCCGAAATATACACTTTGCGGCTGTCTTGCAAGTCGACGAGCACGCCCGTCGAGCAAAAGCGTTTCGAATCCACCTCAGCGAGCGGCAGGTATTTATAGACACGTTCCTGGTGCGTAAAAGTGCTTTCTTCCTCCGGAAACCAGCAGTTGGGGCGACCCGGGAAGATAAATTGAGCGAGTTCATCTTCCACCGTGATTTCGCCGTCGAAGCTCGTTTTCCAACGGTAGGCGACACCCTCATCGTAAGCGCGAAAGACGATTGCTCCTCCGCCGGCAAATGACAATTCCAGCTCGTTGTACTTTGTCTTGAGTTGCCGGTATTTCCGAGGAATAACATAGTCGATCGTCTCCGACTCCGACTTCTCACTAGCCTTCGGTGATCCTTGTTGCTTTCCAAGCCAATCGTGGCCAGCGATTTTCAGATCGATCTTTGACGGCGCTATGACCTCACTTCCATGAAGCGTCACCGAGTACTGGATACCTTCCTTCTGCTCGATTCGCATCTCGAGCCGGTCGGAGGGAGACTTCAGAGTCCACGAACTGTCGGCCGCTGCGCCTTCGCTAACGCTAATAACAAAAAGCACTGCAGCAACGAGCACTCGCCATGCGATTGAGGCGCAAGCGTTTAAAGTCAAATTCATTTTCATTTCGCGAGTGTGCCCTTCGATTCCGCCGATTCCCGGCGGGCTAACTTTATTTTAGCTAACTTGCGGCCGCGCAGCACAAAAATAGATCCCTCGCAGGATTGCCGACCTGCCCCGGTCGATTTCCTGCGAGGGACTGCGATGGTAGACGTCTGTCCACACTTAGCCGCGTCTTTTTCGAAGCCCACCAACGGCCAGCGTTGCAACCGAGACGAGCCCGAGAATCGATGGCTCCGGCACTGCGGCAAAGACCTGCAGTTCCGAAAACGCCAGATACGAATCACCCGTCGTTTCCACACGTAGAAATCTGCCCGCAATGCCGGTGAAATCGATCGTGTGATCATAACCAGGTGTCGCTCCATTCACGTCGGAATTATCCACGATGGCTGAAGCGACGACGTTCATTAAACTGTCGAGCACTGACACTTTGAATTCGGTTGTCGAATTGACACTGGTGCGCGTAAATAGCTCGGCATAAGACAGCGGCGTGCTTGCGCCGAGATCGACTTCCCAAAATTCACCTACACTGTGATTCGACGAATGGTAAACAGAGCCGGCATTGAAATCACCCGTGATATTGCCATCATTGCCGGCCGTGATCACTGCCCCAAAGCCGGGCGGCGAGGATGTCGTCACCGGCTTGCCAACGGCAATGTTGCTCGCCTCTGTGTATTTCAGCGCAGTCGACGAGCCGATTACTTCCATTTCTGCAAACGTCATCCAGTAGTTATTATCGAGCCGCGTAACGCGAGCGAACCGCCCCTTGGCGCCGCCAGCCGCTGCCGCACCCGGATCGACCGTGGCGAAAGAGTCGCCGAAATAGGAACCGTTATAGTTTCGAGAGAACGAAGGGGTGGCTGCCGGATTTCCCGTGCCATCGTCCGGAAAGATCGAAAGATTGAAGTTGCCAAAGATATTCTGATCCGAGTCGGTGCGAGGCAAAAATTGAATGCGGTTGATGTAATCGTCCTGTCCGAGATCGACTTGATAGAAATAGGATGTGGCGCCTGGCGTCGGGTCGGCATTTTCATAAAACACCGATCCATTGCCGAAGTTTCCATCTCGATTGCCGTCCACGCCTTTGTCCGGCGTCCCGCCAAAATCGGTTCTTGTAGAGGTCGCGACCTTGCCCGCGGCCAGGTTCGTCATCCCTGGATCGGCCCAAGCCTGACTCGATCCGCCTAGCGTCGCCAGCACGCAGAGCGAGAAGCTTAATAACGCAATACACGGACGCCGAAAGATGAAGTTCGCAGCAAACAAGTTCATTAGTCATTCCTCCCAAAACTGATGCGTTCGTCAGCCGATGTGAGAAAGGTTAAGGCTCAAGATCGTAATTGAATTCGGTTTTATCCGAGGGCAGCGAGATTACGATCTTCGAATCCCCGTTGTATTTAGCCGGAATGTATTGCTCGCGCGGCACCTCGCCGCCTTTGGGGTCCGGCGGTCCTTTTTCGCGCACCGCACGAATGTTCACGGTCCAATCACCCGCCGTGACCTCCGTTTTGTATTTGCCGCCTACGATGGGCGAAACGGCCGTGCGAGCGGCCGACGATTTCGGGATGAGCGTCATCGTGCCACTTTCAATCGGCGAATTCTTGAAACGCACGACACCCTGAACCGGGTATTTCACAGGACCCTTACTGCAGCCTGCGGCAGTTATGAGACATATTCCGATCCAATAAGCGGCGACTTTCATAGTGAGTATGAGGCTGATGTTCGTTCAGATCGCGTCAATCGCCACGGTCTCGGCTGCCAAGCGCCTGGAATACGACTCGATCGATGTCCTCACTGATGAGTTCCACCGATCCATCCGCGCGTGCCACATTCGCACCGCCAGGATGGTAACTACGAGCCGTCATAAAATACGCGCCCCCTTCGCCCTCTTCCGCAATAGGCGCTCGTGACACATCGTTTTTGCTACTAACCCAAGCGAGCTCGTCTCCCCGAGACGAATTGGGAGGCTCTTGGGTTGTGAATAACACGCCTCCATGCGCCGGGTTGTAGTAACGGCCGCGCGAATCATCCGCCTTGGAGTCCTCCACAAGGCGAATCTCAGACACCAGCGCCGTGTTCGAGAGCCCATCCGTGCACTTGGCCAATTTCACATTGACGCCACCAATTAGCAGCCCATCCACCTTCGTGCCGGAGAGCAAAAGGTTATCTTTGTAAGTCGCGTAGTAGGGACTATCCGTCGGAAGCTTGTTCTCGTAGTAGCTTCCCGCACATCCGACGTAGTTGCCAGAAAAGCCTTGCGTTGCTGTTAGGTTCCCCGGTTGAAATGTATGAATTTTCGGGGAAATCTGATCCGACGGACACACGAAAGTGCGAACCACCGTCGACGCCTGGTCGAAATCAAACGCCGACGGATACGGTCCCCACGCGAGAGGCTTATTCATGAAGGATTCAAACGCATCGGAGAGGCTGTTCTCTTCAACAAACGAAAGTATGTCCTGAAACCAACAGCGTCGGTCAAATTTGTCTTTACTGGCGTCTGGAGAACTACTCACGCCGTTGAACGATCCATACGGAGGAGCCGTGCCGTGAGCCGTGCTGTCGAGATAATTATATGTGCCGCGCGGCAATTGCTTTTTGGTGTTCTCGTAGTTCAACATCGCCAGGGCGACTTGTTTCATATTGTTTGTGCATTGGCCCCGGCGGGCGGCTTCTCGCGCAGCTTGAACAGCCGGCAACAGCAGCGCTACCAAAATTCCGATAATCGCGATTACAACCAAAAGTTCGACTAGCGTAAAAGCTCGCCGAAAAAGCGACTCGGTGCGGCGTTCCAGAGGAGCCCGGTAGGCATTCGTTCGTCGACATCCGCCGGCCATCGTGTTAGTCCTTCAAAACCGAGTGATCGAACTTGCCATCAGCTTACCGTCGGCGTCCATAAAAAAGACCGACTAGACCAATCGCGAGCACAGCTGTCGACGGCTCAGGAACGGCAATCGAGCTTCCCAAATTGCCGGCGCCGCTGCCGCCTGAAGCGGCGTTCCGCCAAACAACGTAGTCGGCGGCATCGACGACGCCATTGCCATTGCCATCAGCTGCGAGACTGGACGTTGAGCCGAAATTCTGTCGCCAAAGATTGTAGTCGTCTGAATTCACGACGCCGTCTTGGTTGTAGTCTCCCGGCACAATCGTAGTTCCGGGGCCGGAAAACGCGCGCAGCTCTGCAAACGAAAGGTACTCGTTCCGCGTCGTTTCAACCCGAACGAACTCCCCAAAGATCCCGGCGGTGTTGACGATATGATCGTATCCAGGGTTCGGATCCGTAAGCGCATTGTTGTCCACGATGTACGATCCGGTGACCGTTGTATCATCCGGTCCGTAGACGGTAACTTTATATTGCGAAGTGGTGTAGTTATCGCCGCGTGCGAACAGTTGCAAATGGTCAAGCTGCGTGTTGGAGCCAAGATCGACTTGCCAGTATTCGCCCACACCCGGCGTTGCTGAATGGTACACGGGTCGATACAGGCCTGTGCCGAAACTGCTGTCGATATTTCCATCATTGCCGCTGGAAATCAGTGCGCCAAAGCCGGGCGGCGAAGAGGTCGTCACCGGCTTGCCAGCCGCGATATTGTTGCTCTCAGTAAATTGAAGTGGATGTTGCGCGCCGATCACTTCGAATTCGGAAAATGTGAGCCAATAGTACGTCGATTGATCGGGAGGGGTTTCTTCGAATCGTACGAATCGCCCCAAGGTGCCTGTGGCTGCCCCACCTGCCGCGGTGGATCCCGGATCAGTCGTCCCCCACGTGCCAACTCCGTAGTACTGCGGACTAGTATTATATTGACGAGTAAACGCAACATTTCCTGGGTGCCCGGTGCCGTCATCTTGATAGATAGTTAGAGTCATTGGACCGAACACACCTTGGTCGGCGTCGGTGCGGCGCAAGACTTGGACGCGATCGATGTAAGCGCTCGCTCCCAGGTCAACTTGATAAAAGAGTTGCGATGTGCCTGGTGGCGCAGAAGTGTTCGGGTTTTCATAGAACACGGAACCATCGCCGAAATTTCCATCGCGGTTGCCATCTATGGCGTCGGTGATGGACGATCCAAAATCCTCGCCAGACGCAGTTGCGGTGACGCCAGGCAAAAGAGATAGGTTGACCGTGCCGGGAAGCGCGTAGGCCCTCTGAATGATCCCGCAAGCGGCCGCCAAGCAAATGATTGAAGCGATACGCGGCGCGGAAAGTCCGACTCGCGAGTGAACGAAGCTCCCTAAACGCATGATCCTAGATCTCCGCCTGCGTGGTAATTCAAAACATGCGACACCGAAAAAATTCTGACTTACTCGCCTCAAAGAAAGCCAGCAGCTGAAGAGCCGCCCTAACGCGGTTCATTGTAGTCGCGTATTTCGCGTTTTACGTCTAAATGTCCAGACGTTTCGGGCTTCGTCGATCAGCGAGAAACACGATCGCAAAAATTGCGAATCACGTATTTCTGCACTGCCGCAACAAGTCTGACGAATATCAAAACTCGTTGTGACGAAAAATGGAAATCGTTCTGCCGCAATCTGTAAAAAAGATTCTCTGTCTTTTTCACCACGGCGCGCTACGGATTTGAAAACAGTTGCGTTTGTTTGCGAAAATCGCCAGGCGTCAGCCCAGCATGGCGCTTGAAAGCGGTCGCGAATTGAGAGGCACTTCCGTAGCCTGTCATCGTGGCAATCTTTGAGAGCTTGTAACGCGTTTCCATCAATAGCAGCTTGGACCGCGACATCCGCACGCGCTCGATTTCCATTGCTGGCGTCCGTGCAAATGCGGCATGAAAGCGCCGCTCCAGCGTCGACCGACTTACGTGCAATTGCGAAACGACGTCTTGCACGCTTAGCCCTTCACACGCATGATCTCGAATCAACTGCATCGCCGCCGCCACTTCGCGATCGTCTACCGCAGTTGCTTCCGATGAAAGCCGGTGCGCAATTCCTTTCGGCGGAATGAAAATCGTATCTTTCGGTGGTGTGTCGCCGCTCATCATGGAATCGAGCAGGGCTGCCCCCTCATAGCCGATTCGCAACGTATCTGGTTGCACGCTGCTCAGCGGGGGATTCGACAGTTCGCAAATCACTTCATCGTCATCGACCCCAATAATGGCAACCTCCTCCGGCACGCTAAGGTCCGATCGATTGCAAGCATCGATGATTTGGCGGCCGCGCACATCGTTGCACGCAAACACGGCCAGGGGGCGCGGCAACGATTGCAACCACTCGGCAATTGCAGCGCCTTCCAATTCGCCGCGCGCCTCCCATCCGAGCACGTCTGTATGAGACTGAAGATGTGGGTGTGGCGAATAGACGTGGACATCCATGCCGCGGCTCTTGAGATACTCGACATATGCACTCAGGCGTCGCTCAGAAAAATCAACGCCCGGGAAGCCGATATAGGCGAAATGACGGAAGCCAATGTCGAGAAAATGCTCCGCCGCCATCCTTGTCACAATACGCGGATCGGTGTCGAGCATGGCGCCATTAGCTGGTCGGTGCGAACCGCGCAAATCGACCGTCGGCACCCCAAGGTCGGCAACCGCTTTGGCGATCTTCTCGTTTTCAATGCGAGCGACAATGCCGTCCCCTTTCCATGACCGAAGAAACTTGGGCAGGTTCTCCGTTAAACCGCGCTCGATATGCAGCACGCTCCAGCGGCCGTGCGACCGCACATACGCTGCAACCCCCAACAGACATCCGCGGCCGTAGGCTCGGGAACTTTCGATCAGCAGCATCACTCGCTTGCGATCGGTCGGCATGAGCTTAAATCGCTTAGTAAGGGGGCGTGATGAAATGTGTGAATCGAGAACAGCCTGCAATCAGACGTCACGGCGATAATGTGAGGAAAAGTGTAACTCATCCTAATCGTAGTTGCTTCCGCACGCTCTTGTCAGCGCCTGACGAAATATGACAAACGAATGAGGCATGCGATGAATGATGGAAATGCAATTGTCAGTTTCAATGAAGGGAGCAGTTTACTTTTCCGGCCACGGCGGATCCATGTCCAAACAAGATCACAAATGCGCGGTCCGCGCCTGGCGCGAACGGATCACGATTCCGACCTACGAAGCCGGTCAACCCGATCCCAACCCTGTCTTCTTGGAAAAGCGCGTCTACCAGGGGAGCAGCGGCGCCGTTTACCCCTATCCGGTCGTCGAATCGATTTCGGACTCGAAAGTTGACCGCGATTACGATGCCATTTTCCTTGAGAACGAATATCTCAAGATTCTCATTTTGCCGGAGCTCGGCGGTCGAGTGCAAATGGCGCTCGACAAAACGAACAATTACCACTTTGTCTACTACAATCGCGTAATCAAGCCGGCACTGGTCGGCTTGGCAGGGCCGTGGATTAGCGGCGGCATCGAATTCAATTGGCCGCAGCACCATCGGCCAAGCACATTCCATCCGGTTGCAACCGATATCATCCCAAGCGACGACGGCGCATGGACCGTGTGGTGCAATGAAATCGATCGGATGGTCGGAACGCGCGGCATGCATGGCTTTCGGTTGTACCCTGGCAAAGCCTACCTGGAAGTTCTTGTGCGGCTATCGAATCGCACTTCGATGCCGGAGACGTTCTTGTGGTGGGCGAACCCGGCCGTACACGTGGACGAGAACCACCAGTCAATCTTTCCGCCCGACGTTCACGCGGTGATGGATCACGGCAAGCGCGATCTGAGCAGCTTTCCGATCGCCACCGGCGAGTATTACAGAGTCGACTACTCACCGGGTACCGACATCAGCCGCTATAAGAATATTCCGGTGCCGACGTCCTACATGGCGCATCACTCGGATTACGACTTTGTCGGCTCGTACGATCACGGTCGCCAAGCGGGACTCGTACACATCGCGAGCCATCATATTTCGCCGGGCAAAAAGCAATGGACTTGGGGTTGCGGCGAATTCGGACAGGCGTGGGATCGCCAGCTCACGGATGAAGACGGCCCCTACATCGAGCTGATGTGCGGCGTTTACACTGACAATCAGCCCGACTTCAGTTGGCTTAGCCCTGGCGAAGAGCGGTCATTCTCCCAGTATTTCATGCCATACAAAGGCGTCGGCGTCATCAAGAATGCAACCATCGACGCGGTATTGGGACTCGACGTCGAAGGATCTCGCGCAACACTTCGCGTCTACACGACTGCAGAGCGTTCTTCAGCGCACATTGTATTGAGGACAACTGATGTTATTCTACTCGACGAGAAGTTCGATGCTTCCCCACTTACTTGTCGCGAGTTCGAAATAAAACTGCCGGCCGGCGTTGAGCAGAACGATTTACGCGTCTCAGTGTATGATTCGGCCGGCTCCGAACTCGTTAGCTACAGCGCAAAGCCGCATGAAATTGACTTCCCAGAGCCCGCCTTGGCGATCGCCCACCCAGAAAAAATTGACTCCAATGAGGCGCTCTATCTAGCCGGCCTGCATTTGGAGCAATATCGCCACGCGACTCGCCAAGCGGAAGACTACTACGGCGAGGCGCTATTCCGTGATCCAGGCGATATCCGATGCAACTTGGCGCTCGGTCGCACTTTTTACCGCCGTGGCCAGTATCGAGCGGCGGAATCGCATTTCCGTACTGCGGTTGAGCGCGCGATTAGCCACAATCCGAATCCAGCCAGCAGCGAGTGCTATTACGAACTCGGCCTGTCTCTCGCAGCTCAGCGTCGATTCGAAGAGGCGGAAGCTGCGTTTTACAAATCGACTTGGTCGCCTCCGTTTCAGGACGCTGCCTATTTCCAACTGGCGCGAATTGCAACAAGACGGGACGAGTGGGCCGTAGCGGAAGACTTGCTTCGACATTGCCTTGATCGCAATGCGAGGCATCAGCAGGCCATCCATCTGCTTGTAGTTTCGCTGGTATTCCAAAACAAGCGAGACATAGCCGTCGACTTAATCGATCGCGAGCTGGCGCGCGATCCCTTCAACCTCGGACTGCTTTTTGAGAAGGAATTTTTTATCGATCGCATCACGAAGGTTTACCAGAACCGGATGGGAAGCGACTCCCACAATTACATTGAACTGGCAATCGACTATGCGGCCGCCGGCTGCGACGAACGCGCGAGTGCAGTGTTGCGATTGGATCGTGAGCGAAGCGTAAACAACCCCGAATCCTCACTTGTCTACTACTATCTGGCGGACTTCGCAGATCAGATGGGAAACTCTCAAGAGGCCATGCGATATTCGATGCTTGGCGCACAGTCGCCAAGGCAAGGATTCTTTCCCAACCGGCGCGAGGATCTCGCGGTATTGGAATCAGCCGTCTCGCGACTGCCTGACGACTTTCGCGCTTGCTGCGATATCGGCAATCTTCTGTATAGCAAGCGCCGCTACGATGAAGCCATTGACGCCTGGGAAGCGGCACGCGATATCGCCCCCGACTTCCCGCAACCCTACCGAAATCTGGGCCTCGCGTACTTCAACCAACGGCAAGATCCGACCGCTGCTTGGAACTCGCTGGAACGCGCTTTCCAACTCGACTCGGACGACGCCCGCGTTCTGTACGAGCTAGATCAGCTCGCGAAGCGGCTAAATCACGCGCCTCAAGAGCGTCTGGAGCGCTTCGATGCATATGGCGGATGCGTTTGTCGTCGAGACGACTTGGCGATTGAGCAAATCACGTTGCTAAGTCAGCTCGGCCGACATGAAAGGGCGCTCGAGCTATTGCTTCACAGGCACTTCCATCCGTGGGAAGGTGGTGAGGGGAAAGTTTCATCGCAGTACGTGCTGAGTTTAACGGAATTGGCTCGAAAGGCTCTTGCCGCAGATCGATTTGGCGACGCGATCGACTTTTTGGAGCAGGCGCTCCATTGGCCCCACTCGTTGGGCGAAGGTAAATTGGCCGGCATTCAAGAAAACAACATCCACTATTGGTTGGGACAAGCTCACCAACAGATCGGTCACGAAGACGTCGCCCGCCGATGGTTTGAGCAAGCGAGCGTCGGCCTCGCTGAGCCGTCGTCCGCACAGTATTACAACGATCAACCGCCGGAAATGATCTTCTATCAAGGACTCGCGCTGCGAGCGCTAGCAAACGAGACCGCGGCGATCGAGCGCTTCGAGAGGTTGATCGGTTACGGCCAGGCACACCTGAACGACGACATCACCATCGACTACTTTGCCGTATCGCTGCCCGATTTCCTCGTATTTGAAGCCGACCTCGCGGCAAAGAATGAGTTGCACTGCCGCTATATGCTCGCCCTCGGCTATGTGGGACTTGGCAAAGATCGCCTGGCGGAACAAGAGTTTGCGAATATACTTCAACTCGACGCGAATCACTTGGGCGCGCTCGTCCATCGAAATCTCTGTAAAACGGACGCGCGGCCGGTCCTGCATAAGACGTCGCGACCATGACCACCAGAACTTTGGGTGCAGAAAGCCGCGGCGCTGGGAGCTCATCTCCGTCGATGGTCGGGGATGGCGTGCTGCGGCGACCCGAGACCGAAGCGCAATTTCGAATGGTGTTTCTGTGGGCCATCTGTCTCGTGGCGGCAATGGGCGGATTGCTGTTCGGTTATGACTGGGTAGTAATAGGCGGGGCAAAGCCATTCTACGAATTGTATTTCGCCATCTCCGACAGCCCCTTCATGCAAGGGTTGGCCATGAGCGCGGCCTTGTTCGGCTGTCTCATTGGCGCAGCCGCATCCGGAATCTTTGCCGATCGCTTCGGACGCAAATGGCTGCTGGTGTTGTCGGCCTTCCTCTTCGCTGCCAGCTCAATAGGTACCGCGGTCGCGCCAGGGTTCGGAACGTTCGGCATCGCGAGGCTCGCTGGCGGGATCGGGATCGGACTCGCATCTAATCTGTCTCCGATGTACATTGCAGAAATCAGCCCCGCGCGCATGCGCGGTCAATTCGTGGCGGTCAATCAGCTGACGGTTGTGGTCGGCATCCTAGCCGCTCAAATAGTCAATTGGCTGATTGCACGAAATGTCCCATCCGATGCCACGTCAACGCTGCTTGCAGGAAGTTGGTACGCCCAATTCGGTTGGCGCTGGATGTTCGCAGCGTGCGCCATTCCCGCTGCTGCGTTTTTCTTCCTGATGCTCTTCGTTCCGGAAAGCCCGCGCTGGTTGGCAAAAGCCGGCCGCTTCAGCGAAGCCGAGAATGTGTTGCGAAAAATTGGCGGCAAGGAATTTGCGCATTCGGAAATCGAGAATATCCGCGAGACTCTCAGCAACGATGAAATTGGCCGCGTGCACTTCCGCGACCTACTGGCGCCCGGCGTTTCGCGAATTCTTGTGCTTGGAATCGCGCTCGCCGTTTTGCAGCAATGGTGCGGGATCAATGTGATTTTCAATTACGCACAGGAAGTGTTCTCTGCCGCCGGATATAGCGTCAGCGGCATCATGCAATCCATCGTCATTACCGGCGTCGTGAATCTTGTGTTTACGTTTGTCGCCATCTTCACGGTCGATCGCTTAGGAAGGCGCCCATTGATGCTACTTGGCGCAGCAGGACTTGCGGCAATCTATGTTGTCCTCGGCGCTGCTTACTACGCGCAGAGTCACGGCGTCCACATGGTCGCACTAATCGTTGTCGCCATCGGCTGCTATGCGATGTCGCTGGCGCCAGTTACCTGGGTCGTGATTGCCGAGATTTTTCCAAATCGCATTCGTGGGGCTGCGATGTCCGTCGCCGTAGTCGCGTTGTGGACCGCATGCACTGTCCTAACATTCACATTCCCATACCTGAATCTTTATCTAGGTGCGCACGGCACGTTCTGGCTCTACGCGGCGATCTGCATTGCCGGCTTTTTCTTCATTTGGCAGCGATTGCCCGAGACGAAAGACAAATCGCTCGAACAAATCGAGGCCGAACTGACCGCTTGAGGATCTTCGCACCACGAGTGGCTGTTGCGCAGCCTACGGACACCGACTCATGAGTATCGAGCTGCATCACACTAGGATCGGCTCATGGCCGGCGGTCATCTTGCAAAACGACGCGATGCGGGTCATCGTGGTCCCCGAAATCGGTGCAAAAATCATTTCACTGCAATCGCTTCGCAATGGCCGCGAGTGGCTGTGGAAGAATCCACACCTGCCTCTGATTAAGCCGCCGCTCGATGCGATCGATTTCGGCGCCTCCGACGCCGGCGGTTGGGACGAAGTGTTTCCCACCGTCAATCCTTGCCGAGTACCAACTTCCGCTTGGGGCGATCGCACGCTGACTGATCACGGCGAACTCTGGTTTCGATCATGGCATGTTCTAGCCGCCCGCGTCGATTCGCAAAATGTGGCGTTACTTACGCTCGCCGTTGATGAGCCCGATTTGCCATTTCGGTTCGAACGCACTTTGACGCTGTCATCAGGATTAGGTCCCCTCGCGGCGAGTTACTCTCTAACGAATAAATCCAACGTTCCGATGCCCTTCATCTGGGCTGCGCACCCGCTTATAGCAATTGAACCTGGCGATATATTCGACCTGCCGAAGGGAACGCGAATTAGCTCTACGGGATGCGTTGGCGTCGACCTCGCCCCCGATGTGAAGGAATTTGAATGGCCAAGTGTGACGCTGGCGTCCGGCAAAACGCTAGACCTCAGCCACGCACCTGCGCGAAGCGCTCGTTTCGCGATCAAGCTTTTTGCCCAAGATGTTTCCAGTGGCACGATTGAAATTGCCGATCGAGCCAAACGCGAGGCATTGCGTTTGTCCTCTAATTCACCCTATGTGCAGCATTTGGGACTGTGGCTCAACTTCGGTGCCTGGTCCGGCGCTAATACGCAGCCCTATTACAACGCTGGCATCGAGCCGACAAACTTTCCGCAAGACGACCTGAGTGCTAGTTTGGGCAATTGTGCACCAGAGCTACTCCCTAGCGCGACCAGGAGTTGGGCGCTAACGATCTCCATCAATCGAAGCGGCGAGTACTAGTTGCCTCTATCGCTTGGGGCGCTCGCGCCCGTACAAGATGCCACAACCCACATCGTCTTCAATGCGCCGCGGGTTTGCCGCCTTAGAACCCGGGCGTCATTAAAGTTTCGCTGCCGCTATACGTTGATAGCGCCTGCCAGATGCCTACTGTGCTTTGACCATGCTGCGTTGAATCGATGTCATTGGTGATAAAATGCGTGCTGCCGTCAATCATCACGACATTCACGCCGCCTGAATGGGCGCTGCATGCCGAAAGCTTGTGGGCGCCAGGCCAGTCAGGGGTTGTCGTACATGGCGCGTTGGGATTCTTGTCATCGACAGCACAGTACCGGGCGCGATCCGGATACGAACTATTGGGTGGCTCGGAATGGAGGTACAGGCAGCCGCCGCCCCAATGCAGGCAGCCACGCATATCTCGACCTGGCTCTTTACGCAGCTCGGCAAAGCCGACGGTGTGACTTATACCGTCTGTCTCCTGGCTCAGCTTGAGCGGTCGATCGGGGAGATACGGACCGTGGCCAGCTAAGGCGGAGTGGATCGGGCGTCCCCCGCTGGGATACGTCACGCCGTTTTTGCATGCCGGGTAACCAGCCGCATTATTACCGATCATTTGCCAGTCGGGTTCGTTCATCCAAATTCCGCAATCTTCGAATCTCGGCCCCGGGTCTGACCAACCGGAATTATGGCGGAAAAATGCCACTAAGGTTTTGCGGACGTCTTTTTCCGCGGGCGCGCCCAAAACCTTAGCTGATTTATCTGAATCATCATCGACCCGCTGACCGTACCAGCGAACTAGGTTCAAATCCTAATTCCCCAGCTCTTAAGCTTCGCTCCAAGTTGTTACGGATCAACAACTTCTCTCAGCGAAGTTTTTTTCATTTTTAGAATCCGACACACATCCGACACAGCACGGCGCATGGATTGTGCTTGGGTCGATGGCGCTTTCTAAGACAGCCTACTACGATTCACTTGCCTCAAATTTGGGGCAGGGTACCGTCATGGCTAGTCTCTTCTTTGACGAAGCGTCGGAGCACTTTTATGTCCGCTTTCGGTACGCCGGACGGTCGTTCAAGCGATCCCTTGAGACCAGCAATAAAAAACTTTCCCGAGCCCAAGCTTCGCGAGTCGAAGAAACTCTGATCCTTCTTAAGAATGGCCGCCTAACAATTCCCCCGCATGCGATCCGGCCGCTTTCATTGTTTCTGATGGACGCAGGACCTCGTTTGAGTCTCCAAAGCTTCCGACACTCGTGGAAGTTACCACGGCATTTAAGGCCGCACGGATAACTATGTTGCCGGCGAGGGCTCATCCGTATTCATGGCCGCTCCAGGAGCACTTGGCAACATCAGTCGGAGCGTGGTTCTGAAGCCACGAATCTCCGTGTGCGAAGAAGCATTTGCTCATTATGTGATCGCGCATGAATTTGCTCATGCTTACTTGCGAAATGGGCCGTGGGGTAACATCTTCGACCCGGAAGACGCGGCCGACGCGTTGGCAGCATCTTGGGGATTTCCGCGGCCAGTATGAATAAGGCGCCGGAACGATTCGAGTGAAAACGCTCTAGCATTTCTTAAGGCATCGTGTGAGTGTTCGGTCCAATGTATTTGCGAAGGTTTGAAGATGCTTTTTAGTGAGCGGACTGGGGCCACGGGTATCAATCCCTTCCGATCGGAATTGCTCCATCAAGTCGCGTGAAGCTAGCCGGTCATGCACACTGTTCTCGTCAAACAGCTCGCCGCGAACGCCGATAGCAATCGCTGAGTTTTCGACTACGCGAGCAGCCAGTGGTATGTCACCAGTGATCACCACATCCCCGGGTGCAAGCATCTCAACAATCTTGTCGTCAGCGATATTAGCACCTTCGGGGACAGTAATCAGTCGGATCAATTTACCCGATGGAACATGCATCGACTGGTTGGCGACCAGTGTCAGCCCCACCTGTAATCGGCGCGCTGTTCGATAGAGAATCTCCTTGATGGGAGCAGGGCATGCATCTGCATCAACCCAGATTTGGAAGGGATTATTTCCAGGAGTGTTCATAAGGCTGAACTAACCTAGTCATCGATTCACCAATAAGGTCCAAACCCGCCGCAAATTCTCGGCTCATCCGTTGAGTGTCGAGTCAACGTCCGCATTAACTACCGGTGCCTTTTCTTGGACTCAAAATTCAGTAACCGCAAGGTCGTGGCGGATCAAGTCCTCTCTCCGGTACTTAATTGTCTGCAAAACTTTAACACGTGTGGCCTGCGAACAAAACGTCGCAGGCCACACGCGGATACCGGGGGCAATTCCGGGCCAGCACCGACCTTCGGCGCAGCAACACTGGCATGGCCGTCCATCCACCATTTTGACACTTAGCGTTTAGCAAATGGTCGATTTTTGGTGCGTCTCGCGTGTGAGCTGTCGTGACGAGCTAATAGCACTAAGTTTGAGTTCGCTTCAGCATGTCGCCACCCGAGTGACCGGACGTGTGATGAGGACTCGTTAGAAACCGCCGCCAATTTTTGGAGCGGCCCCGACTGACGTGCCACCTTCAAACGAGGCCCACGACCGAAGCGAGAATCTATTGGTGGTCGCTCACCCAGGTCAGTTGCGGCTCATCTTCAAAGATCAAGAATAATCGCAACCACGCAGAACGATTAGCGAAGTTGATATACCGTGGAGAGGTCCCGACTGTGCATGTACCCTCGCTTGTGCGGACTTGGCCGGCTAAGGGGGCGATTTGATAAGCGGCGGTGACGTTTGCTCAAGAATTTGAACCGCCTCGTCAATGCCAACGCTCCGCACGACTTCGGCATCAGATCGATCGATGGCGTAAACAAATGCACCAGCGTCATCCGTGCAATAGCCAGCGTCAAGCACGTGAGCGGCGTGATTAAGTACCTCCAATACATGACCATCTTCCAAGTCCGCTACTACCATGCTACCTAACGTCCCAGTGGCACCGTTTGGCAGGAATCCCAAAAACCTGGTTCCAACCGGAGAGATAGCTTTCGGAGCTACCGCCGTGCGAATCTCCGATTGTAGCTGACCATCTCTCACTCGGTACGAACGCAACAGATTTGATTTCAAACCAATGAATATGAGCTTGCCGTCGGGCGAAAAAGCAGCACTCATTATCGGAGCATCCAATTTGAAATGAGATATCTCCTTGCCGTCGTGAATGTCCCAAATGATGAAATCGCCAGGCTGATCATATCGCCCAGCGCCGAACAACGGCGGATCCTGGCAGGTGGCAAAGGTACTGCGGTTGTCCAACTCGAGTTCGTATTTTTTTGCCCCGTTATCGATGCGGTACCCAGCAAGTCTTCCTTTCGCGCCGCAGGCTACGGTATTCCCATCGGGGGATAATACGATTTGTCTATTGGTGAGGCCATGAATACCGCCAAGCTCCTTGAAATCCAACTCGCCAACCAATGGCAATACCCGAGATTCTTTTTCTATCGAAGGACCGGATTCATACACCCGCACGATTTTTCGAAAATACGTTGCTGCATCACTGGTGTCGCCGGAAGTTTCCTGCCATCGCACTGCCACGTGCCTGCCATCGGGAGTCCCGGTAACACCCCAAACATGGAATGCGCGGCCTGGTAAGGCACCTGGCGGTTCCACCCGAACTTGAACAGTTTGGTTCGAATGGAAATTGATGATTTGCAGGGCGCTCTCCGTCGCAAACAGTGCGTTTCCACCTGCCATTCCGACGCTCCAACTGTTCATAGGCATCCTGTTCGATGTTTGCCCGCGCGTTGAAGATTGGGTCTTGCCAAAAACCACGATTTCCCGATCTCCGGCTAAGGCCAGAGATTGGCTGGCGGCGTCGAAGGCCAACAACTTAGGAGCCTCAGCCCGCTGTGGCCATAACGAGTGATAACGGGCGAAGCTGGCGTGGGAAGTTTTTTGCGCGATTTGGGCGTCAGACTCGTTGCTTGGCTCCGAATTCGTTTTCTCAAAGTTGGTTGGGAAGGAACTGATCAAGTCGTTTGACACCAGCGAAATACCAGCCACTCCGCTGCTGATCGCCACACCCTCCAATCGAGTTTCGGGGGCGTACAAAATGTTCTGAAAAGTGTAGGTGCGGACGGTTGAGTCGTTGATATCGAGCCAGGCTAATTCAGAAGTCTCGCTGGATGAAATTGGATTGACAATTCCGACAACGTTGTCGTCGGATTGTAGTCGGAGGACATTCGCCTCTAATGAAAACGTTCGTATCTCATTCGTTGCCCACTTCCACAGCGATCTTTTCTCGGTCCACTGCCCGACAGGATCGAACAGCACTGCACTGCCTGAGGGGGAAATATCAATGCTTGGTCCGCGTGAATACCCCTGAGCTAAGGGGAATTGATGTTCGGCCAGCTGCTGCGCAGCGTCATCGAACACGCTTACAGTGCCCTTCACGTCGAGAATCACTAAGTGCTTGCCGTTGGCGTCCGATCGAATGGCGACAACGCTGGCAGGCATTTGGCATAAGCCACACGGCTGCAGTTCCGGTAGAGAATAAATGGCAACTTGGCCTTCGGTAGTGGAAATGGCAAGCCGATCGGGCCCCATGCTGCAAGTCAGCCCACCATCGGCTAAGAGTTTTGAGCTGCTGATTTGCTGGCCATCAACTGCCGAGTAGACCGTGATGAAGTCTCCTGCGGAAACCACAAGCCATTTCGGGCCGCTACCAACGAAGCTTCCCCAGCGAGGAGCTGTTTCGCAGAAAATACGAGCCGCCGGTTGCCAGTCTTTTCTGGCTTCAGCCACAATCGTGGCCAGCAGGCGCCCATACTCCCACATTGGTTTGCTTTTGATGGCTGACGTGATTTGTTCATAGGCATCGTTCAGCCTACCTTGGCTAATCGCATATTGAGCGCCCACATAATTGACCAGTCGTTTCGAAGCATCCGCTTCCTCACTCGCCAGTTCGGCTTGCTGATCGGCACGCTGTGCTTCGCGATCAGCGGCTTTGCGGGCCGTCACAGCGTCGTCGCGCGCTATCTCGGCTTCAGCTCGCTGCTGCCGGGCCTGTAACAAGCCCAGGCTCGTGCCAATGATGCCCACTACCAGTGCCAACATCACAGCCGCCGTCAACGAAACCACCACCGGATTTCGGCGGCACCAGCGGACGAAACGCTCTTTGGTGCTCGAACGGCGCGCTAAAATCGTCCGATCGGCTAGATAGCGGCCCAGGTCTTCAGCCATTTCCTCAGCGGTGTGATAGCGGGCGGCCGGCTCTTTGGCAATCGCCTTGAGGACGATCGTTTCCAAATCTCGTGGAATGGTCGGATCGATTTTGGTGGGCGCCTTCGGAAGCTGATGTAAAATCTGATCCACCAGCTGTCCCCGACTGTTGCTTTCCTGGAACGTGTGCAGCGTCAATAACTCGTACAGCGTCGCGCCGAGACCGTAGATGTCGCTACGGCGGTCCAGGACGCCTTCGAGCCGCTCCGGAGCCATATAACGCAGCGTCCCGAGAAAATCGCCCGTTTCGGTGAGGTCGTCATTGCCTTCGAGTTTGGCTAGGCCGAAATCCGTGACCCAGATATTGCCCTCCGCATCGAGCAACAAGTTGGATGGCTTGATATCGCGATGGAGTATGCCCTCTCGATGGGCATAGGAGATGGCTTCTGCGGCTTGCAAACCGACATGGGCGACGTGGCGATAATAGTCGCGACTCGAACGTCGCCAACCCGGAAGCTCGGTCAAAATATTGGATTTTGCGGACGACGGCTCACCTCTTTCATCTTCGCGGTCAAAGTCGCGAAGCGCGCACACAACTTCGTGCAGGCTTCGGCCATGGATAAACTGCATCGCGTAGAAGTGCAGTCCATTGAATTCACCGACACCGAACACCGGCACAATATGGGGGTGCTGCAGTCGTGCGGCTGCGCGGGCCTCGAATCGGAATCGCTCCAAGTGTTTCGGATTCAAGAGAGCCGGTTGCAATAAAACTTTCAGGGCCACGTGGCGGCCGAGCGATTCCTGCATTGCCTCATAAACAATCCCCATGCCGCCGCGGCCAACTTCCCGGACGATCGTAAAATCGCCGATTTCGCGAAGTGACGGCGGAATACAGCCGTCATCTGGAACGCACGCCGCCGCGTGTTTCTCGAGAAGCATGATCGACGGCAACACTTTGGCTAGCTCGGTCGCCAAGCTGGGAAACTGCTCGATGTATCCCCTCAGACTAAGCGCCTCGCCGGCACGCAAGCGAGCAACAAACAATTCGACCGCCTGTTCAAGTTCGTCGCCGCTATCGACCAGAGACTCGTTTGTCACAACAAATCCTCCCCTCCGGACATGGCGACGATTACCTCTTTGAGGCGAATGAGTGCCCGCGTGTACCGCTTACTCGCCGTGGACTTATCGAGGTCAAGGACCTGGGCTGCCTCACCGTTGGAGAGTTGTTCGAAGTGTCGCAGCACGAGAATCTCGCGGTCGATCGGATCAAGCGCATCGAGCGCATCTTGAAGTCGCCTTTGTTCCTCCATACGGATGGCAGCCTGGCTCGGCGTGGAAATGTTGGCAAGGAGATTAGCCGCCAGGTCGGCCGTGGATGCTTCCGGGAATTTGCCTTGATACAGCGAAACGTCGCGACTGGCATCGCGCGCTTGGGCGCCGAGATGGCGTCGGTGTTGTTCCATCAGCCGCTGACCTACGATCCATCGCAGCCACACGAAGAAGGGAACGGACGGATTCTTCGTGTACTCGTGCAGCCGCTGTGCCGCCTCGACGTATGACTCCTGAATCACATCCGACGGATCGATCCGTCCCTGCAAGCGACGATCCATGCGAAGCGAAATCATCCGTCGCAACCGCAATCGGTTATCGCTCAAGAGGCGCTCCCAGGCCTGGTTGTCTCCCTGCGCCGCACGGTCGACCAACGCGGGTGTTTCATTCGATTTTAGGCCATCCTCGTCCATGCTCCTAATATAGAGAACTGAGTGACGGAGCCGGACGGGCGAAAAACCCGGGAGATAGCGTCTCCGTCGGTGGTTGGTCGGCGACCGCCGAGGCCAAAGGCAGCGATCAGCAGGGACTTAAATGCCCTCGCAGACTCACGCTTTAGCCCGAAAACCGAAAAAACTCGGGAATTTTGGCGTTTGCGCCGGTTATTCCTGTCCCCAATCAACTTCCTCTCGCAATTAGTACTAGTTGGGGGTTTTCGTAATCTTAGCCCTTAGCGAAAAGCGGTATCCGCCGGCAACCGACACGCCGCGAATCGAAAATCTAGTTGACGCAAGTCTCGTCGCCGGCTGCGGCGCGGCGATTTTCGTCTTCTTCGGTGGGCGGCGTGCTCGCCAATCATTCTCGCGAGGCTGAAATCACTATCAGCCGCGGCGCTACCTAATTGGGGAACAGCATGCTTCGATTGATTCCAGGATGGGCGCAACTTTGCGAACAGTCGTCGCGGCGCCGCGCCAAGAAAGTGCGCCTCCCGCGCGATCGGCGTGCACGGCGCGCCGCGTTCGAGGAGTTGGAGTGCCGGCGGCTGTTGGCGGCCGATTTTACAGGCGTAGCAACGAACCTCCAAAGCGCTCTTGAAGTGGTGCAGAGCCAGGTCACCGTGGCGCTGGATGCAGCTCAGACCGGGAGTCAATCGCATATCCCGATCGTTGGCGACAAACTGGGGCAAGCCGCGCAATTCGTATCGAAATTCAACGACGGCTTGACTCAAGCCATTCACGATTTGAACCAGATCACGAATCCGACCGACACACAAATTAAACAAGCGATACTAAACACCCCATTCATCGCCGACCGTAGCGGAAATGGTTCAGTTGGAATTGAAGACGTAGTGCTTACGCACCTTGCCAACTTCGGCAGCGGCGGAACAGAAATCGAATTCACCCTTCTTGCTAGCGCAACGCCCGTCAATCAGTCGTTGAATTTCGATACCGGGTTGCCGGGTCTGCCGGTAAAGATCAGTACGACCGGCGCACTCGATCTTAGTGTCGGTTTCGCGTATGAGGTGGCATTCAAATACAATGACGCGAATACCGTTGCGCTCGATTCGAACGTCCGCTTGCCGAATACGATCACGGCACCTGACGGCAATCATCCTTATGTCAGCGGCAACCATCCTCTGGCGCTGTTTATCACGGCGGCCCTCTCGTCGAACTTCCACGCCGACGCTCGCTTCGGATTTATCGAAGGAACAGCGACACTGGTTCCGAGTATGCCGAACGGCCTGTACGTGACCGCGCTGGTGAGCGACCTGACCACGTCCCCAACGGTTGCGATCGATGGCACGGCGGGCGCGAATCTGCACCTTGCCGGGTCATTCGCCGGCACGGACAACGATTTTCCGGGCATCAGCACCGACTTCCATTTGAATTGGACGTTATCAAGCACGAGCGGCGTAAGCCCGCCGACTGTTTCATTCGATAACGTGGCGCTGGATTTGGGCAAGTTTGTCACAAATATCGTCAAACCATTTTTTCAAGATGTTCAGCAAGCGACCAATGGACTGAAACCGGTGCTCGACATCCTAGGCTATCCGCTGCCCGGGCTCTCGGACATGAGCCATTTGCTGGGAGGTGGCGACATCACGCTGCTCACATTGGCAGGCGCGGGATCGGAACTAACTGGCAACGGTCCCCTTTTCGATTTGGTTCAGAAAGCAATCGAAATCGTAAAGCTGATCGACAATACAACCTTGCAAAATGACAACATTTCGATGCCGCTTGGCGGGTTCGATTTGGATGGCAACGATTTGCTTTCTGCATCGCCAGCGCTCGATATATCGGATTTGGATGCGGCCGATCTCACCAACCTGTCTCCCAGCGCCGTTCACAAAGCCGCCCTCGGACTTACCGATTTCGTCCACAGCTTGGGGTTGGGCGACGCCGTAAACAGCTTGTTCGACAGCATGACGGCTGGCAAGACGAACGGCTTCGACATCGAGTTCCCCATACTCGACCACCCAGAACAGGTTGTGTTCAGCATGATTCTGGGACAGGACGCGGACATGTTCTCGTTGGAGGCCGACGCCGATATCACCTCCCACGCCGAGTCGGCCAGCGGACTGTCTATTTTCGGCATGCCGATCATCTACAGTGGCGATGTCCATTTTCAAACGCATTTCAAAATTGCCTACGATACTTACGGCCTGCGCGAGCTAATCAACGGTCTTGCTAACGGCCACCTCAGTGCTGGCAATGTCTTTTCGGATGTCACCGACGGGTTCTATATTTCCGACGATTCGTATTTCAACCTTAGCGGCGATATCAAGGCTGGCGCTGGACTTTCGTTAGGAATATTCGATTTCGATGTTTCCGGAGACGTGGGGACCGGCGACTTTGGAACCACGCCGGTTAGCATCACTTTCGACACCACCCCGACAGGCAAAGTACGTTTCGCCAATGTTGACTCGACCATTCATCGGACCGGTGAACTCGACGCGGACCTCGGCATTGAAGTCGATATCGGCAAGGAAATCCTCGGGCATTTCTTTGGCGTTCGCAAACGGTTTAATCTAGATCACGAAGTGTTGATTTACTTCGGCTCGAACGATCCCCCCATCCTAGCCTCACAGCCCGACGCGAATGGAAATGTGCTCTTGTATCTCGGCGAGAATGCTACGCTGCGTCATGGGTATGGGCTCGATAACCCGGTCGATGGCGACGAGTCATTCATTGTCCGACACCTGGCGACCAACCTCGACGGTTCGGAAAACATCAAGGTCTATGCCTTTGGAGTATCCGAGGAAATCGACAATGTGCGGAGCATCTCCGCCTTCGACAATTTAGGGAACTTGACAATCACCGTAACGCCCGGTGTCACCTCCAACGTGCATTTCGTAGGTGGGCAGGGTTCCGCGAACTTGACGTACATGGGAAGTGGCACGGCCGAATTGTATGCTGGCGCGCTCGCGAGTGTTTTGACGGGCGGCAGCGGAATGAACGTCTTGGTCGGCGGACCCATGGACGACGAAATTACAGGCGGCAGCAGTTCCAATGAGTTGGACGGCGGCGACGGCAACGACACAATCACCCTCGGTAGTGGATCCAATAATGTCTCCGGCGGCAGCGGCCACAACATAATCATCATTCCCACTCCGATTCTGCAAAACGCCACGGTGGTCGGCGGTACCAATCCGAACAATTCGCTGCAAATCCTTGGCAGCACCGATACGGTTGCGATCAGTGCCGAGCCTTCCAACGGGGCGATCGACGTCGGCATCCAGAACACGTTCGCCAACCCCGTCGTCCACGTGATTGTGAGCGCTATCGGCGACGTGTTCATCAATGGCCAAGATAGCGCCACGAACTTCACGATTGGTGATCTATCGGCCGTCGGCGTTCACCAGTTATCAATGAGCATTGTGGCGTCGTTTACGACTGCTCGCACGATCGATCTCGACACGAGAATCAACGATCAGGCGTCGTCGGTGGGGATCCATGACCTCCTGAACCAATACGACGATCCGCAGCATCCAGGACAAACGATTACCGAGCACGGCGCGACGATCGTCAACAGCACCACGGGTCTCACTACTCAATTGCTAGGTTTCGCCGGCGACGACACGCTAACGTTCCATCATCACGGCGGGTCCATTGCGGTCGATGCTCTCGGTTTTACGAGCGGCAACTTCGTGTTTGATACTGCAGAGCGCTCCCCGGGCCAGGCGGATTCAATCACGATCACAACTCCCTCTCGCGACAACGGCATCACGCTCGCGATGACCAGCAGCGGCAACGACGTGTTGATCACCACGATGAGTTACACCAGTTTCCGCGTCGAAGGGGATACAACGCTCGATAGCCTCGACCTGGAAGTATCGGCCGCCACCAGCGGCGCCAACACGCTCACCTTCGATGCGTCGACCGTGAAAGGCGCATTTACGGTTCACGCACTGGCCGACGCAACGGCCATCGATCGTATGACGCTGAGCCAGGTCGGTCAGTTGACCGTCGCTTCGATTTTCGGGCAAGCCTCGACGACTGACCTGCTGCTTGCCACCGGCCAACTAGCGCTCATCGAGCACGATGTGACCGTTTCAAACGTTCAACTTAAGATCAACAACTCTTCTGAGGCCGCGGGCGGCTACTTCGAGCTCACGGCGAGCACATTTGGAAATTGGCTGATTCCAGCGCTCGGAATTGCGCCCCGCTTGAACTTCAGCGGGCTGCGATCCGATATGGAAATCTTCGCCGCCGCCGGCGATCGGTTTCAATTGGATATCACGCCGCCCAGCATCACAAGCTTGACGATACACAACGCGTCGAAGGTAGTGCAGGATCTCGTGTACACTGCGAATTGGGCGGTGCCGCTGGCGTTGATTGGAAACTTCGCATTCTTCGCTGGCCAGACTCTGAGCTCAGACGGTACCGTCAACCGCATAAAGCGGCTGATCAACGTCCACTCGGCCGTCACGCTTGAATTCGTGGGTGATGCGCCATCGCAAGTCGTGTTGGATGGCGACGCCGATGCTCCGGGCGCTCAGTACACCCTCCAAAAGAACACGATCACGAATTCGACAGTCGGATTGAGCGTCGCGATCAAGGGATATCGCTCCGTTGATACGCTCTATGTGTACATGCCCGGTGCGAATATGGTCGCCGATCTGCCGACCACGAGTATTGGGCAGATTTATTTCGACGGCCAGGCGCGGCTAAGCGGCACAAACCCGGCCGCTCCCAACACCATTACAATCCACGGTCGCTATGGCAGTGCTCAACTCACGCCACTAAGCACATACAACTCGCTTCTGGCCAATGGCAACAACGTCTATCTGCTGGGCTCAATGCCGCAGGATTCGTTAGCCGTCGACGTACCGACGAACGTGCTGATCACCGCGGGGATGCCGACCCAACTCGATTTGGATCAAAATCCGGACGCTTACGCCACAGTTACGTCATCCCTGTACGGAAGTACGCTCATCGGGTGGAAATCCGGCGCCAGGCCTACCGATAACGGTGGGTTCTTTGTCTTCCCGAACGTCGATGACGACCAATGGTCGTCGGTTTTCGCTCCGGGGCCTGGGAATGGCACCCCGCCCAATCCGTTCGAGGACCAACCCTATGGCATCGAGATGCCATCTACGGACTCGCAACTCACGGTTATCTACCACACTTGGGAAAACATCAACGGGGTTCGGACCCTAGTTGACCAGGTGCCCATCGTCGGAACCGCTCGCTTCTGGACGGTCAACCCGAATCCTGTCGCCGTCGATAACAACGTGCAGTTGAACGCCTCGCAAGTGCGAGGCACGTTCAATTTCAACGTGACCGGTCCCGATTACGACTATATCCGGCAGCTCGAGACCGGGATGTTTTCGGCGACCGAGCTATCCGTCAGTTACACGGCTCCGTTCTACGTCTGGGGAAACCACTACGACGACATGCGCATCGCCTTTGGGCAGAGCAATATCACGCTGACTGATGTCAATCCGCAGCTCTCGGTCGCCATCAACAGCGGCAACAAAAACTATACCTACCCCGGTGGCTCGTTCCAGGGTTCTTTTCCCGATAACGACAGTACGGTCCTTCGCAGCCCATACCCGGTGACCACGCTGAACGTGGGCAATGGAACGCTGGCCAGTATCCAGGGCAATGTTTCCGTGCAGAACATGATCGTGAACGTGGACGATTCTGCCGGAACGAATGCCAACAATCTGATTTTGACCTCCACGACTCTGGGAACGTGGACAACAACCGGCGGCACGACGAATCCCGTGCTGACGATCGGGTCGCTCGATAGCCGTACCTTTACGGTGATCGCCGGCACGACCGACCGACTCGATATCGAAGCTGTACCGTCGACGGCCGGCTTGACGTCCATTCAAACTGCCAACAACAGCACTTCGCCGGTGGATGCGTATCTGATGGGGCGGGCGCAAGCGAGTCACTTCCAAGCGGTCGGCAATATCAACTTGCACATCGGCGATCGACTTAACGCGAATGGATCGGTCACACTCGCCGGGCAAGTGAGCGGCACGTGGGCGACCGATTCGACGAGCGTGCCGATTAACTATCAATATACCGGAACAAACGGGCATGGCTTGTTGGTATACGACGCCGCGAATACGAGCGCGGGACTTGCCGAAATGGCAATCGGCCCGGTCACCGGCGACACTACGAAGCAGCAGTTAGTCTTCAATAACAGCAAGACCAGCGTCATCTACGGCGCCAGTACGGATGTCAGCTACTACGAGCCGGTATTCGGCGTGAGCAATATTTTTAACCTAATCGACAACCGCCTCAATGGCGCCGTTCACTATTATGCGAACGCGTCGGGGCCGTTCAGCAGAGTGAATGTCCAGGCGGCATTCGGACCGGTTGAAGTCGACGGCCGGGGCGTCAATACCGACGTGGAAATATCACCGGCAAGCTTTGGCGTGCTCGGGCTGGGCACGTCACCCGTCGGCAACGACTTGAGTACTACGATTCTGGCGCCGGTCACCGTTACGCATGCCACGCTGGCGATTCGTCCCGATACGTTGTCCACACCCGCCCCGTCGCAGCCGAAAAATGTCGTCATCGGCACCAGCCAGATTACAGGAATCGCCGGCGCTGCGATTCAATACTCGAATCTCGTCGATACGGTCACATTCGATACAATTCCGGGACTAATGGTACAAATGCCCCGCTTTGCAGCCAATCTTACGGTCGCCGGAACGCTGGCCGGTGTCACCACAGGAGTTTCCGTCATCGGCCAGTCGATGCTTAGCACGCAAGTCACTGGCACTTCAGGGCGGCTCGCCTTGGGCACTTTTGATGAAAACGGGACGTACTTTTTCGTGGATGGCGGACAAGAATTCAACTACACAACCCAATCGCTGACAATCGGCAACGGCAGCGTTCAGAACGTTCACGGCGATGTATTGGTTGGCGGAACCGGTCACTTTTCTACTTTGAGTGGCATGGTTATCGATGATCGAAACGACACCGCGGGCCGCACCGCAACGTTCAACACCACGTCGCTGACCAACAGCAATGCACCTACGCTTGCAGGTCTGGCCTCGGGCAACATCGCCATGCGGCAAGTCTCGGGCGGGCTCACAGTTTATAGCGCTGCCGGCAGCCATTGGACGCTGCAAGGCATTGATTCACTCGGTCCCGCGACGATGTACGCCGGCGTGGGAACGATTGTCGACTTAGCCGGCCCGCCGGGAAACTTCAGCAATTCGGCCGTCATTCCACGATGGACGGTTTACGGCGCCGGTACGGTTCGATTGAACCCGGGCGCGGTTCCGAAAGTTAACTCCTTGCAGTTCCCAATCATCAAAGCCGATCCCGCGCGGCCCGCCGATATCACTCAGTTGATCGTCGATCACACAAACGTCCAAGCGGTATTCTTTGACGACAACTCAGTGCCCAGCGGCGTCAACAACTTTATCCAAGTGTTGGACAAATCGAGCGACGGCCTAGGTCGTGTATCGCTCGGCAATTCGACCGATTTGCAAACAGAAGTCGAGTTTGCGCCGACTACAACGCAGTTGACGGTGACCGGCGACCATAGCAATACACCGCAAATCAACATTCTTGATACGGTCGCTTTGTCGACCACGATCAATCCGAACTTCAACCAGGTCAACGTGCTTGGCACCACGGCACCACTCGATATCACGCAATCTGCCCTGCGATTCTCAGGGGATGCCGCCAACGTAATCCTCGGCAATAGCAACAGCATGCAGGCGTTGCACGGCGATATCACGCTCGATGGCAGCAACGCGACGCTTCCGACGATGCCCGCCATGTTAAGCTTCGCTGCCGACAGCACGAACCACGTGGTGACGTTTGCGAATCCGTCCTCCGGTCACGTTGACATTACGGGACTCGCTCCCGCGGCAATTCACGTCGTGGGCACCTTAGTCGCGCCGTCGATAACGGCTGGCTCGGGCAACAATACGCTCGTCGGCGGCAATGCCGCGAACTCGTGGATTATCAATGCAGCAAACGGCGGCACGCTCAACAGCCTCTTCAAGTTCGCCGGCTTCCGCAATCTAACCGGCGGCATGGGCGCCGATACGTTCCGCTTCACCCCGGCCGGTTCGATTACCGGTAATTTAGATGGGGGCCCCGGTATCGATAGCCTCACATACGATAATCTATCGACGTGGCACACGTTGTCATACAACTTGGCACAAGGCATCGCGCCGCTCGTCGGCGGCACGGCCAGCAATCTCGAAATCGTTCCCATCGACCATGGATCTGGCAGCAACCAAACTAGTTTCATAAATGATGTCGTCTCCTATTCGCCGCTGTCGATTTTCGGCGGCTTGGGCGCCTTTACGTACAGCGCGACGGGGCTGCCAACCGGGCTTAGCATTGATGCGCATACGGGTGCAATTACTGGAACGATCGCGACCCAACTAAGCGGCGACCACGCTGTTCACGTGTCTGCAACGGATGGCTACAACTCTGCCGCCACGGATTTCACGTGGACAATTCAAACATTCTCGCTCATTAATCCGGGCACTATTCGCTCCCACGCCGGTGACGTAGTCAGCTTGCCAATCCAAGTCCAGGGGAGCGCAGCTGGCCTAACGTTTTCAGCAACTAGTTTGCCGGACGGACTCTCGATCGATCCCGCGACAGGTTTAATCAGCGGCACACTCACGCCACAAGCGGCCGAGGCTGAGTCTTACGGTACAATCGTGTCCGCCACCGACGGAGGAAGCGTTCAATCGGTCTCGTTCGTGTGGCTAGTCCCATCGTTCGCACTCCAAAACCCGGGTGACCTAACAATTCCCGAAGGCGCTCCCCTTCACATTCCTTTGCTCGCCTACAATTTGAGCGGCGATTCGTTGGCATACGATGTCGACCTATCAGACAACTTCTACGTCGATTCGCAAGGCATACTACGAGGAAAGTTTGGTTTCTACGGGGAACCCGTCTCATTCGACGTGACCGTAATGGCGAACGACAACTACGTTACCGATTCAGTCGAGTTCACCATAACGACCGAGCCAGGATTCGACATTTCTGGAAACGACGATCGACGGACCTCCGATGGCACACCGATCGATACGCAGATTACGGTGTCCAGCCCGTACGGAGACCAACTTTCAGTTGCGGTCTCGGGACTTCCGCAAGGGCTGACGATTGACGACAACCTGCACATTACCGGAACAATCAGCCGCAGCGCAGTCAGCAGCACGCCGTACCATGTTACCGTGGCTGTCACCAATGAGACCGTTGGTTACACCTATGATGCTGGCTTCGACTGGACCGTAATACATGTGCCAACGGCAGCGGAGATCAATAATGGTTCGCCCGCTGGTGTGCCATTCCTCATAACCACCTTCGATCCCGACAGCTTCGCGGCGCTGACTCAATTTCAAGACGTCACGTATGGTTCCGGCGCCACGACTCACACCGTCGTCTATTTCGTGAACGGAAGCAACATCTGGCAATACAATGGCCAACAAGCCACTCAGGTGAAGAGTATCGATCCAAATAATCCGACCATGCCAACGTCGCTCTACCAATATGCCGCCCTCCCAGGACGGGGCATCATTTTCTCCGACGACCAAACAGGCCACGTGTGGTTCGCCGACGAATCTGGCGCCAGAGTGATCTACTCTGGAAGCCTCCAATTCACTACGGGAATCAACGGCAGCATCGTAGGCAACTTCGGATTCGTCGATGCCGAACAATACGATCCCAGCGCAAGCGCCATCTCCAACGTGGTGTTGCAGATCAATTTCAACACTAACTCCGACCCCACGGTCCGCTCGATATTTAATTCTCCCTATCAGATCGACTACAGCAACATGATGCCATTCGGCGGCGGACTAATCTTCGACGCCATAGCGCCGGCGAACCAGGCCGAGACGTTGTATTGGTACGACCCAGCGTCGAGTCAGCTGCATTCGCTGCTGAGTTCGACGTCCATCGGATCATTCGGCCAGTTCACGATCGGCAACAATGGCGACAACACTCAGACCCTTTATTTTATCGAGAACGCGTTTGGATTTGCGATCTTAGATACTTTGAACTCCTCACAATTGAGTGCAGCACATCCGACGATCACGATGAATGAATCTTTCAACGAAGTTGACAATTCCACGGCCTATGCAGACGGGAGATTGGTCGTCATGGAGACGAAGCCCGGCAGCAACGGCGAGTCCGTTCAACTCTATTTGTCCAATGGCGGCGGGGGAAATACCCAGCCCGTTGGCCAACCATTTAATCTCGGTTCTTATGGCAGCGTGTCGCAGCCGATCGTCATTGGAAATGATGTTTACTTCGTCTACATGCCATCCTTCGATTTCAATCAGATCACTGATTCCACGATAACGGCGCAGATTTGGAAACTCGATGTGTCCACCACCTCTCTGAGTTCCGTCGCCAATTTCTACGGTACTGGGCCTGTGTATTACGGTTTCAACTACCTAACCGTCGGCGGCGGAAAACTCTTCTTCACGATGTACGTTTCCACTGGGAATATCGGCTTGTTCGAGTTTGATCCGGCAACGGGTGCCGCCCAAGTCCTCGGCAACCCTCAAAACGACTTCTTCAATCCCTACGGGCTCGCCTACCTCAATGGCGCACTATACTTCGCTGCCAACTCGCAAGTATTGAAAGATTCGAGTGGCGATCCAAGCTACCAGCCTTGGGAGCTTGGGCCCGCGGCGCCGGTAAACACGTTGCCGGGCGACTTCAACGGCGACGGCTCGGTCGACGCGGCCGACTTTGTAGTCTGGCAAGCGAACAATGGCACTCAGGCCGACTACAACACATGGCGCGGCAACTTTGGACGCACTCTCTCCTCAGGAAGTGCTGAGGCCATATCGTCGGTCGTACAAGATGCATCCGTGCCAACGTCGCAGACCGCGGTGCTAGCAATTTCAAGCGGTAGCTCGGCAACAACTTCAAACGACGCCCTCGCTTCGGCACCCGTTGTCCAAGAGTTGAAGAGCGCGGCCGCCGACACGTCGCAACCGGCAGCGATTGCAGTTCTAAACGGCAACGTGTCAGAGACTTCCAACGATGCCCTCGCCTCAACAGCTGGTGCCCGGGAAGTGAAGAGTTCGGCCGCCAATACTTCGCAGCCGGCCGCGGTCCGGCTTTCACTTGACGAATACTTCAGTCAGTTTCCACCTGTAACTTTGCTGCGAGTTAATCGATCGGTAGGGCTCAGTTTATCGCATATTTTCAATACAGATGCCGAACTTCCTGAATCGTTCTTGTCAGACGATCTGGAGCAACTGCGAGCCGAAGAATTCTCGTTGTTTATTGACACGGCCGAAACTAAATCGGCTCTGGAAGGCTGCCGGGAAGCTGATGGTGTGCAGAGGCTATACATAGATGAACTATTTGACGACCTTGCTCCGTTACTTGTGGCGCCGCTTTCGAAATGACTTCCTCAGCGAGATTGAGTTACGGTTGCCGAGGTATTCCTATTCGGCTCGGAGGTGGCCAATCATCAGATCGCCCATCCTTAGGAACTCATGACCCGGAACTGACACGGCACGGGTTTTTAATCCAAGTTGGTTGCCGACCAAGTTAAACAGGACACAAGAGGAGACGCAATTACATTTGTGCTCATCCAACAGTGTTCGAATATTGATCTGATCATCTTTAAAACCGCTTTTGAACTGAGTCGCGAGTAAGTATAGCGCCAGGAGACTGACTTTCTTTTCGGGTGTATCGCGAAGACCAATGACCTTGCTGGATATGAATGTGATTTTCTTGATCTTGGCGATGTAGAGTTCGCGAGTCTCTTTGTCGGCCACGCCGGATGCCACGAGGACGGCGTCGGGCTCGTCGCACTTGCTGCCTTGGCCGGCGGCGATCTTTTTGAAGAGCTCGAGTTCTTCCGGCAACACGAGTGGCGGATCAGTATCGCCCACGAGGGCGACCACTTCGTTGAGAGCAACGAGCGGGGCGAGGTGGAAGGGAGGATTGTCTTTGTCTTCCGCGGCGGCCGTGTGCGTGAGGGCGGCAAGGATGATCGAGGCGTAATGGACGAGATGGAATGATTTTGTACGCATGGCAAAACCCTTGATCGCGATACTTGTCTGAAAACTTTGCTCAAACCTTTTCGGATAGCTTATACGAGCGGAACCGACCTCTTACAGCCCGCGTCGAAAAAATGCCGCGAAAGACGCCAGCAACCTTAGCTTTTCGCGACGAGCTTGGCGCCACGGGCGGCGGCTACTTGTTGGAAGAGTTTGCTGGAGCTGTTGCGGAGCAGTTGGCCGTAGATGGCGGCGATCTTTTGGGCCTTATCGTAGTTCTTCTGCTTGAGCGTGAGGTTGAACCAGGTGTGGAGCGTGGCTTCGAGCTGATAGGCGGTCGCCGGATGTTTGGGGTCGAGGCAGGCCGCCTTGAGAATTGTGGCGACGGCTTGTTCGGTATGGTTCTTCGCGAGCTGAAAGTTGCACTCGTCTACGTAGATCTCGCCGATCAGACCCAAGTTGCCGGATTCGAACGTGCGATTGTTGCCGAAGATCGTTTTCCAGTTACTGGTCGCTTTTAACCAGAAATCGTTGACGATTAGTTCATGCGTGTCAGCGGTCAGGGTGGTTCCAGCGACGGGTTCGATAATCAAGTTGTCCATGCGAAGAAACACGTGGCCTGGAATCGTGACCGCGATAGTTTTTAGTCCGAGCTGATTGCCGACTAAGTTGAATAGGACGGAGGAAGAGACGCAATTGAACTTGCCGTCGTCCAACACCTTTCGCATATTGACTTGGCCATCATCGAAACCGCCGTGGAGCGGATTCTTGTATAAGTATCGGGCCGAGGCGTCGGCTTTCTTCTCGGGTGTTTTGGCATCGGCAACAACTTGGCGGGCTTGGTCGGTGATTTTTTTGATTTTCGCGATGTAGCTTTCGCGGGTCGCTTTATCGGTGACACCAGAGACGACGAGGATCGCGTCGGACTCATCGCACTTGCTGGCTTGGCCGGCGGCGATCTTTTTGTAGAGCTCCATTTCATCGGCCGAAACCACTGGTTGGTCGGTGTGGCCCATGAGGACGACGGCCTCATTGAGGGCGGTGAGCGCGGCGACGTGGTGTGGTTGGAGGCGGTCGAAGGTATCTGCGGCGGCGGCCGAATGGGTGAGTGCTGCCAGGGTGATTGAGGTGGTCAGGCAAATTTGGAATGACTTGGCACGCATGGCGGAAACCCTTAATCCAATACCAGCTAAAAACTCCCGAAGCCCTTCTCTGCTAGCTCTTACGGGTAGAAACGGAAGTGTTACGCCGGCCGTTTAAAATTCCGAAATTGGGCGACGGAGCGTTGACTGGGTAAGGTGCAATGCGTCAGTTTTTGGCGACGAGGCGGGCGCTGCAGCCGGCGGCGACGGTCGGCAATGTCCACCAAGCGATCACACCAAATGCTCTGTGTGCTATCGGCAATGGTCGCTATTCGCAGTCGAAAACTGCGAGAGCGTGTGGCATGTCGAACGTCACCTTCAGCCGCTTCTTGAGGAGGAAGCGAGACACGCACCCGTTCGCCCGCCCCGATCTCGACCCCGATTGGTAGGTGCTGGGATGCGGTCCGGACAGACAGGCCCAGCTAATCGCGCAATGGGTCCGTGTTTGTGATGAGTCGATAGCCATATAAGACATCAACCGTAGCAGGGGCGATTCGAGACGCCAAATACGTGCCAGGAATTTGGGCGAGATACTAATAGGCTTTCTCGCAGCGCGCGCGAGCGCGATTCGAATTCAATTAGGCGAATGCCATAAATGTTGGTTAGAAGGCACTCGTCGCTCTAAGTCTTGGGGCCGCCAAGTTTTCCGAGGCCGATGTTTGAGAACTCATGTCATCAATCAAAATGCCGAGAACTCATATGCGGGTTGGTTTCTTGACGTCATCGATCTGCACCCGAGCTAGAATTCCGTGACATGGATCGAACAGGTTGGGAGTACGAGCGGTCCACGGGCGAGATGCAGATAAATCCGACACAAATCCGACACAGCACGGGCAATCCTATGCCCCTTCGGATGCCACGCCATTGCCAGGCGAAGGTGGAAGAGAATTGAAAAATATGCGATGAATTCCCGCTTTCCCAAGTGTCCGCCCTGCATTAGCCCGGCAAGACCAACGCGGCTGGATTACATTCAAATCCTAATTACCCAGCTTCTTTTCTCCCGCGTCCTGCGTACAGAGGCAATTCGCCAGAGCCGGCGGCATGCCAGTCTGTGGGCTTCACGCCCCACTCGTTCTCGGCGCAGAGGCATGCCGTTGGAAGATTATCCTGTAGATAATCGTGCGTATTCTGCCCGTTGAGATAGCGAAATACATAAAAACCTACTTCGGGTAGGTCTTCGATGATCTCGAATCGCTCTGCACCACGTTCTGCGACAAATAGGAGTCCGGCCATAATCCCATCATCCTACCGCGGACTAGCGGAGCCACACGATCAGCCCCAGCCCAACGGCAATTATCGTCGTGGCGATTAGGAGAGTGCGGAGGCTAAAACGATATCGTACCCAAGGGAATACGGCGAGTCCGATAGGAAATAGCGCTAGGAGCCAAACGGCACAGCGAGCCTCTAATTTGGAAGAACTCCAATTGAATGTAAATCGCGAAACATCCCTTCCGATGTTTGGTCCAAAATCGTCGTATTTCCAATTGTGCGCCCCCGGCGAGACGAAAGATTCGAAGTAATTAAGATCTTCATGCACGAACGATAGAGTGCCCGTATCAGAAATGAACTTGGTGCAGAACAAGTTTTCGCTGGTTCGGCTCAGTGTTTCCACCGTTTTGTAGCTTCGCGCCCGCAACGCAACCAGCAACACCGCCGCAATTCCCCACGTCACCAACCACGCGATTCGCAGACCACGTACTAATCTGGGGCGATTCATTTGCTTTGAAGCTCAGGCGAAACTGCCGCGTTATCCGCCTCATAGCCGTAGTGTAATGTGCAATCGGGGCGAAGCTCTTTGAATTTTGCCGCTCCTAGGTCCGTTACTTTAGAGTTGGTGACAACTACATTCTTAAGTTTCGGGAGGGATGCAAGCCGTAACAACTCTTGGTCGGTAACATTCGTTCCGTACAGACTTACATCTTCTAATGCCGTAAGTTTTGTTAGAACGGTTACTTCGTCGTCCCCAATCGTCGAACTGGTGAGTCCCAGCAATCTAACTGTTTTCAGGTTGCCGAGCGGGGCTAGGGTACCAGTGCCGCCTACGAAGCTATCCATGAGCACGATGTCTGGAATTACAAAGAAGTGGTCGCCAAGAATCGACCGTAAAAATTTACCGCCCGGCGGCGGGCTGTTGGAAAAGCGGTCGGCTTTGTAATCCCATTCGTGGCGATAGCCGATGTGCGCACCGATCGCTGTTAGTTGGCGAACCGTCTCTTTCTGCAAAGCTGCGGCATCAAGCCGATTGCGGAACCAGTAAAGTCCAATCCCGGCAAATGACATTGCTGCGAGCGTTGTCCGCAAAGAAAACCGTAGCCACGTGCGGCGTGGCATTACTTCTGATTCGGAGGAATCGTTGGACTCGTACATTGCACTTCAGCCAGAAACTTCGACTATTCCCTAACGCGTAGCCCATTATTGTAATGCGCGAATACTAGGTACAAATCATATGGGTTGTTAGCGACTCAACGCGGTTGAGGCTCCCAATATTGTGGCAACGCCTGTCGCATCTGCCGCGAGCCACACGATCATCCCCAGCCCAACGGCAACGAGCATATCAGCGCCTCGAAAAGAAAGCCAACGTACCAAGCACGGTGAATCGCTTTAGCATCCACGGTGCTGCTCCAAGAACGCCAATCGAAAGGACAAGCAGCCACTGTGGAAATACCAACGACCATATACCCTGGGATTCATCTGGATAGTAGCCGACAGACAAATGACCTATCAAATCTGGTGGGGCTTCAAGGGGACGAACGTAATTCTCCCAGGTATTCCGTCCCGGCTGAGCGATAATTGAGGCAGTAAACACCCCGTTCTCTGAAACAACAGCCCTGGAGTGGGTGGGCCCTCGGAAGCCAAAACTATCCAACGTCCAATAGCTGCGCACCAAAAGCGCGATCAGCAGCACCGCCACCATTCCCCACGCCACCGACCACGCGATTCGCAACGACTTTAGAAGTGTAGCGCGGGACATTATTCAATAACTTCGGAAGGATCGATCTTTGGGCGGCTCCAGAATTTGAAACCGCAGTAGGGACAAGATACTTCATAGCACAGACCAATCTTAGTGCTGTCAACCTTCAACGTACCGACTCTAACCGTTCGTAAGAATAGCGATTCCTGCCGTTTCATATTGGCAGGCTTTCCACATTTGGTGCAGAGAGTTGCTGTGGGAAAAGCTACGGTACACCGTTCGCGATTATGCGTCCGCCGCGAAGTTGAGTATGCGGGATTGCATACGCCCTTTGCAACGCTTTCTTATGACACCATACCTACAACGCAATTCGCAGTTTCCGCTGTTTCTTATTCGTGGCTAACTCAGCCACACGATCAGCCCCAACCCAACGGCAATGAACGTCGTGGCGATTAGGAGAGTGCGGAGGGAGAAGCGGTAGGAAATCAATGAGGTTGCCCCAATTGCAGCAATGCAAGTAACAAGCGTCCAATGAGGTACGCGTACCTGCGCAGCCGTTGGGGTCGCATGGGCTGTTTCACTGCGGCTTGAAGTTAACTCGCTTTGAAACGGCAGATAGCGGCTTATCCTTACCGATTTGGCCCAGGTAATTCCGCAGTCGAAATACACTGTGCCGTTCGCGGAAACCACGTTGTGTGTACGAGCATGTACGGAATCTAAACACGCGTAGCTTCTCACCCACAACGCAACTAACAGCACCGCCACGCTTCCCCACACCACCGACCACGCGATTCGCAGCTTGGGGTGTTTCATCGGTGCTACTGCTGCGCTGATGGGAAATTATTGTTCGGGTCGCTGTTTATCTGTTTGCGAGCAGCTTTAGTGCCCAGCAGGGCAAGCATAACAGCGGAAGCAATTCCGACGATTGCTAAGATCCATCGCTGCGTACCAAGGCTCGCCAAAACTGAGCACCCGGCTCCGGTCGCAGCGGCAAGTATCATCAGGTGCGAGGTTTTCATCCCACCATCCAACCTCGCATGTTGGCTAGCAGCTCATTCTAGGCCATTGGCCAGAACGCGGCCGATAGGCTTGGCCAAAGTGACCATTAGGGCGCCGATAACGATTGGCGCTAGCGACCAAATGATCGATGCAACGGAAAGCGAGGAACTCTGGTCGCTAATACGGTTTGCCCACGCGACCATACGCATCGCCTGTATAAAATCGATGATGCCTTGAAGTATGATTACAAGTCCCGCCGTTAGAACCAGTAACGTGCCTAGTTTATCGTATTGATTCATGGCTCTGATTCTACCGTGCACGAAAAAGCCCGCCACGCGGCGCGGGGAAGCTAGTGTGTGGGATTTACTTTTTTCTTGGGTTTAAATGGGTCCCAAATCAGAGTCGATAGGACGAAAATCCAGCAAGCAAAGGGCGCGAGCTGCATCCACCGAAAGCCGCCGACATCAACCCAATCCATAATCAGTCCGATTGGGCAAAGCACGATGACAATCCAGCGGGCTATTACTCCGATGCGTTGACGGCGAGTTCGACTAGGTCTTTGATTGTCCATAGACGCATCGTAGCAGCGGACGACCCTGGTATCGAACAGCAGTGCCGGCGCTCGTTAGACGCGATTGTGTGAGGTCGGTCTGCGGCGACGACTTGAATAGCCGACGATCGCTACGGCAGACAGCAGCGTCGATGATGGTTCGGGAACGGCAAACAATCTGAATCCCCAGCCGCCAGCGTTAGAAGGTGGAGAACTGTCAACTTCCCAGAACGCCGTATTGTAAAGCATTCCCCCTTCTATCTCACCCGCCGCAGCCGGAATGGATCCGGGAGTTCCAGCGTGATAGAGGTTCGATATACTCTCAACCGTCCAGCCTAAATGGCTAGGCACATGAATGCCAGGCGCATCAATGCTGAAAGTGGTCGGGGTTCTCGGTTGAAGTACAGCGTGCTGCACGGGACTGCTCCACAACAGTATTCCGGGATCATTGATCACGCCTTATGGAACCCAAAAATTAACCCGGTAAGTCATGTCGCCAATCACTCCGCCGCCGAATTCGTAGAGCATTACATCTATTCGCGTTATTTCGCGGGATGTGCCGGTTAGATCGACGATTTCGCCCCCTTGTCGTCCGGATTCAAGTGTGATGCCACCTCCGGCCTGCGTTGCGCCAGTGATGCTGTCGAACACAACTTCGCGAGGGGCCGGACGCACAGCTGCAGCGGCGGCAACAAGAATGCTGGCGAGTATAGGTATGCGCATTGGTGGCTTTCCAGAAACAGCCCCTCAGATGCGAATCATAATCGTTCGATTGAGGTCTAGCTATTCCTGTGCCGTCTCAATAACCCCAGCATCCCGAGCAGTAGCAGCGTAGCAGTGGCGGGCTCGGGGACGTATGTAATCGGTTTGTCAGAATTAAAGCGAAAGCTGCCAGTATTCCACGGTGTCTTGATACCGTCATCGTACATGGTGAAGTCTGCCGCGTACGCAAGAAGTCTTCCAGTAGAATCGAAGTCGGATTGAAGCACCTGAAAGAAGTCCGCTGACGTATTATCGCCCCGGCCATCGCCAGAGAATGCTAACCCGGGATGGCCAGCGATCTCGAAAGGGTATGCCTGCGCATTTGGATAATAGCCGACCGTCGCAAGCGTGTTGCCGGGCCCAAGAAAATCGAGATCCCACAGCTCATCGTTAGCGGGCGCAATTGCCCTCCGCACTGAGAATTTTATGTCGTTTGTGTCAACGCCTTCGTTAAAAATTCGGCGGCCTTCGAAAGACCCTTGCGACGGCGTGATGATGCGAGTCAGTCCGCCACCGACAAATGCAATATTTGAACTTGTAAAGTAGAGAACAGTCGCGGCGCGCGATGCAATGGGTGACGCAATCACCAGCAGGCATCCCAAGATGATAAGTCGTTTCATTGGCTACTACACTATCGTTCGATCTCGCCAGAACGCCGACACTATCCTCTCACCCGATGGTGGATGTTGCAATCAGAAGTGCTATGGGTTGTGGCGAGATTGACCTTTTCGCTGGGCTGAGGCAGAGTGGCGGGCGTCGGAATCAAGTTTCATTGCGGAACATGAAACCGACCGGGCTTAGTAACCCATTACGAGGACAATCTGGTGTTAACCATAAGGGCCAGTAGGCCCGACAGATTGCGTGCATGTTTATGCCGTGATCCGCGAAGGCGGGGAGCGATGGGATCACGCTCACTTTGAAGCCCTGGAGTTTGGCATCCTCGGCTTCGCTTCAACTCAGACCATACTTTGCCAGCGTTTCGGACGCTGCTGCTGACCCGATTTCTCGCACTTCACTGTCTCTCGCGGACCGACTCCGCCACCCGCTCTTTGCACCCTTCAGCGCGAAGACGACAGCGTGGTGAGATCGATTAGTCGGTCCGCATAGCAGAGAAAATGTCCTCGTAGCGTCCGCGCTGAATTAAGTTCCTTCGGGTAACAAATATCGGATTTTATAGGTCGGTCCGCATAGGTCCGCATAGAAACAAGAAATAAGAGTTTTAGCATCGGGAGAAAGAGGGCAGCTATGTATAGGGAGTATATTGTGTGAGGTTGTGCGGACCTACGCGGACGCGAGGAGTTCAGGTGCCGAGCCCATGACGCAACGCATGCGCAATCCACGTCTTGAAATCGAGTACTGCACTCAGTGCCGGTGGTTACTGCATATCCGCGCTTTCTAGCTACGATCCAATTCAGCCACCATCGGCCCCCTGGATCAGGGTGGTGCACCCACCCTTTTCGATTTTCTTGGCGTGAACTAAGCTCGCCTCACGAATTAGACATTATTCACCCAATCCACTATCCTGGGGGGTGCTGGATTACAACCGAAATTCCGTTGACCAGTCAGAGTACTAATGAGAAGTTTTTTGCCGAATGTTTGTGCGCATATCACGATCAGCGCAGCAATTCTTGTTTGTCCGTTTCAATTAGTTGTTACCCATTGCTTGGCTCAATCAAGCAGTTGGCAAATTGGAACCAGTTCAGGCGACTGGTTTGACGCAACACACTGGAACAATGGTGTTCCCAACGGACCGGGTGCAATCGCGATATTACCGGGATCGAGTTCTTTTCATGTTCAAGCTAACCAGCCATTCACGCTTGGAGAGTTGGACTTCACAGGGCCACTGCAAACAAATGTGTTTGGTACAGGCCAACTGGTATTTGATCAGCCTGGTGCAGGCTCCGCATTGATTCGAGCCGACTCAGGTGCTTCGGGCGCTGCGATAAATGCGACTATCAGCATTCCGCTTTCCATAGCAGCCGGCGAGACCTTAGCCATCGATCTAGCGGCGCCCACGACGCTCTCTTTGGGATCTATCGTTGCTGGAAGTGGTAATGTTATCAAGACAGGACTCGGAACACTTATGTTGGCCGGTTCGAGTCCAATGTGGGACGGCACTTTTTCGATAACCAGTGGGCGCGCGGTTCTTTCCGGAGCAAGCGCACTCGGATCGACAGTTGGCAATACCACAGTGAGCGGTGGAGCGATCCTGACATTGCAAAGCAGTACCGCCGAGCCAATTGAGTTGAACAGCGGCACAATGCAGGTGAATACGACAGCCGCAATTACCCTGAGCAATCCAATCCAGCTGACCGGAAATGGCACGATCAGTAACGCATCGACGACGGTCGCCACGACGTTCAACAACGTAGTTAGTGGAACCGGCGACGCGACCTTTCAAAATAGCGCCTCCGCAGCAATGATCATTGGCGGAAATAGCACGTACACCGCTCACACGTACGTCTCTGGCACCAGCTTTCGAGCCACCAGTTCGAGCGCGTTCGGCGATTCGTCGAATGGTACGACGCTTCAGAGCGGAACGCTTTCGGTAGAGGCTTTAACCGATGAGTTATTCACAGTCGCTGGGGGAACGCTCACCTTTACGTCTGCACTGGCGAGCTACAACCACGCCGTTACTGTGGACGGCGGTACGCTCAGTTTGCCAGGGGTCGCGACAGCATTAAACGTCCCAGTAATTGCTGGGCCAAATGGTGGCCGAGTCCAATTTGTGGGCACTGGAAATTGGACCGGAGGCTCAAGCGGCACCGGCAATTTGCAATTAGTCGGCTCCGTAAACGTCAACGGATCCCTGAGCCATAGTGGCAGCCTGACTATCGATCGAGCCAAGCTTAACACTGCGAACTCGTACCAGGGTGATACGATCGTTACGGGCGCATCGGAATTGGATAATGCGGGCGGCTTCGGTTCGTCCCCAGCGGTTCATATTCGAAATAACGGTGCATTGACTCTTAACGTCCAACCAAATGTTTCGCCCCAATACTTTGTTGAACAGGGTACGCTGACATTCGCGAACCCGACTCAGCCTGTTACAGCACCAATAACACTCGGTGGATCGACTGCGAACAATGGCGGCGCGGCAGCGTTGGTCGGGCCTGGCGTTTTCAATGGACCAATTCACCTTGATCCAGCGGGCGTAAACAATCAGCGCATTACGAATGCGACGCTCAACGGCCAGATAAATGGCGATGGCGCTTTAAAGTTAAGTGGAACGGTAAACGTCAACGCTGCTAATGATTTTCGCGGCTGGACCGAAGTCACCGATGGGACGGTGACCATCAACAATCCTGCAGCTTTGAACTTGGGCGCTACATCGGTATCGGGGGGGCATCTAGTACTCAACGTGCCAGCCAACGGTAATGTCATTACAAATCAGAGCTTTTCCACCACAGGTACCGTCACTTTCAACGCGCCGCAAAATTACAACGGTGCGTGGGTCGTCAACGCCGGCGCCATTGAAGCGGCAGCACAAGTCGGCATGCCTAACTTGATTGGACTGGGTGGCACGATTCGCGGTATTGGAAGTGGCACCTTCCGGCTTGATGGCGACATGACCGCACTGCGTAGCACGGCGATCGAAGGTGGCATTAGCGGCAGCGGCAACATTGATTTCAGCGGTGCCGAATTACGCGTCGCACAAAATCTCTCAAACTTTACCGGCGCTTTTAACATTCATACCGGACTACTATCAATCGGCTACTTGAGTTCCGGATTCACAGCACCAACGACGCTCAATAGCGCTTCGGATATCAATATCTATGATGAAGCCACACTAAACTTGCCAAACGCCACTTCGTCGACCGGTAACGTTATTCCCAACAACATATTTTTGCACAACGCTCATGGATACTTCGGTTACGCTGCTGCGCTTATGGGCAATCCGGGCAACGGCTCGCAAACTCTAAGCGGTCATGTTGATGTGGGCGACCAAGGATCGACAATTGTTGGCAATTTTCTCATCACTGGTCGGCTCACCGGCAGCAATCCCAACTTCGCCTACGGGGGAATCGAATTAGCTAATACCCAAGATCAGCTGCGTGGTGTCGTTCGTCTGACTCAGCAAGCAGCTTTGCATTTCGACGATCAAGGAAAGCTGTTCGGTGCGAGCGAGATTCGAATCGAATCGGGAAGTACGCTCTCCTTCGGAGGTAGCAGTTCCAACGATCGCTTGGATGATGCCACCGGAGTTGATTCGCTCGGCGGCTTTATCCAGCTGTATTCAAATACCACTTCCCAGACAAGGGAGACATTAGGCACGTTGAAACTATTGGCAGGAAGTACCCAGCTTTTTATCAGCTCAGATCACGACGGAACCCAAGCAGCAGCACTGACAATTAATAACCTTCAGCGTCTCCCTGGAGCTACACTTCACTTTGCCCAGGCCGGCTTTCAAAACACGGTAAAAGTTAATAATGGAATTGACCTGAAGTACGGCATGATCGGTCCCTGGGCGACTACTAGCGATGGTTTTGCAACTGTCGGCGCCAACGGCGTGATCACGACGCAAAGCACCACAATGTTCGCCGACATCAATTCTGCGACCGCTCAAGATCACGTCCGTGTCACCGGGAACCAGTCTCTTACTTCAGATAAATCGATTGCTTCATTGCAGTACGACCCCAATGGAAGTCCTGCGTCGATGAATCTGAATGGTCATGAATTCACGATTTTGTCTGGCGGCGTGTTCCGGAGTGACGAAATCACGAATGGTCGAATTACAGCAGGTGAAAGTGGAAATGCCGAGCTTGACTTTCACAGTTCGAGCAAGATTTCTGCAGACATCGTCGACAATGTCGGCGGCGGGTCGGTCGGCGTCGTGATCGATTCCACTTCGATGCAGTTAACGGGAAATAACACGTATACTGGCGGAACTTGGATAGTTGGTTCTGTGTACTATGGATCACCCGATGCCGCCGCGACCATTTTGAGCCCCTCGGCGATTCCTGCACATGATCGAGTCTATGTAGACAAGGCCTTATACGCGGTGCAAATTCCGTCTGCCACAACGATTTCAATAGATGAATTGCACGTACGGAACGGCGGCATGGTCACAACCGGCCTCGCGACTCTTAACGTACAACAAATGTTCCTCGAGCAAGGGTCGGTAAATGGCACGATCACTGGAAGTGGGACTATTACGAAAGTGACCGACGGCGGGTTCGATCTCACGACGGTGCAAGGCCCGAACTTCACCGGCAGCGTCGACGTGCAAGACGGTGTTTTAACTATCGCTTATAACGCCCTGCCGAAAGCAGAGTTCGATCTGGAGGGCGGACGACTAGACGTTTCCGGTAGTTCGAACTTCACGAATAAGATCGTTCTGAAAGGCGGAGCTATCGGCCTGGGACAATATACGGGCGCGGTCGACGTACAATCGAATTCGGAGATCGTGCACTCGAATACCAGTACATTGCTTTCTGGCAAACTGACAGGGTTCGGCGATCTTACAATTCATGGTTCGCAGCTGAACCCGTACACATCATACGTGGGTTTATTTGGCGATATGAGCCAATACAGCGGCAACATTGAAATCGCGTCGGGCGCGTTGCGCCTCGGCACTCCTGGCAACGCGGGTTCGGGTGTAATCACCGTCGACCAAGCTGGTCGATTGATTCTTGGTAGCAACAGCTACTCAGATCCAACAGAAACTCTCAACAACGAAATTCAAGTGAACGGTGGAACTGTCTACAGCACTCCACCGACCAGTTCGTCAACCGGCACTGCTAACCCAAGTGTATTGACGGGAAATGTATTCGTCCATCAGGAGGCGTTTATCGGCGCGCTATCGACAGGGTTCAAGAATAACGTCCGATTGCCAGGCTTAACTTTTGGCGGCAGCCTTACACTCACGGATGGCGCAAATGTCTTCGGATTGAGCGACGGACGGAGCAGTATTGCCACCGGCTCAACTGCATTGGTAGATATCTCCGGTGAGATGCGTGTAGGCTCCGATACTGTATGGCATTTACTCTCGTCATCATTATCGATTTCCGGAATTATTCGACCCAACGGGCCGTCCGGCTCGATTGACTTTGAAGGTATTCCCTCTTTGCTTCAAATGAATGGTGCGGGAATTCAAGTCGATGCCGGCCAAAGTCTTTCCATCAAATTGAACGGACAGGCGGCAGAAGTCTTACTGAGCGGCGGCGGTAACTCGATTCAAGGATCGGGAATTCTTGCCGGCGACTACACAGTAGTTAACGGTGCTGCCGTTGCTCCTGGCAATTCCCCGGGACTACTTACAATTAACGGAGATATGACGTTTGGCTCCGCAGGGCTGCTATCAACCCAATTAGCCGGTCTCAGCCGTGGTTCTCAGTATGATGCGCTCGATGTTTCAGGCGACGTTGTCATTAGCGGTGCTATACTGGACGTTTCATTCTTGAATGGCTTCACGCCAACAAGCAATGACGCTTTCATCATTATGCGGGCGCACCATGTAACCGGTCGATTTGCAAATGCTACCAACTCAATCCTCGTAAATGGACAATCGTTGCCGATCACTTACTTCGATCAAATGGTTGTTTTAGGCAATGCGGCGGCGGTGCCCGAGCCAAGTTCTGTAGCGCTTCTTTGTTTTTTAATCGGGGTAGTGGGGTGGCGACCGCTGAGATTCAGCTCGAAGTAAAAAACGTTGTCTGCGGCCGAATAGGAAGCTCAGATGTTTTCTGAAGTTGGCAAGTAACGGCGTTGACGTTAGAGCGATAGGCCGTATCTTCATCTCCTAATACCTAAAGAAAAGCAGGCGTACTAATGGTCGCCTGCTCTAAAACAAATCAATCCGCCCACTCCCTCGGGCACAAACTATCCCAATCGAGCACCATCGGCCCTCTCGGCTCGGGGTCGAACCCAACGTCAAACGGATCCGCGATGCTAAAACCACGACTCCTGATCGTGCCCACGCGCTCTCCCGTCGAATTCGCCACTTCTTCATCGATTTCCTGCTGGCTCATCGCGATCTCCTAAGCACAAGTCCTAAAACCAAAAAAGGCGATGGCCCAGCACGGAGCTGGACGCATCGCCAAACGATAGAAGCCTCAAGTCGAGGCTTATGCAATTCAGATCGCGGCTACATAGCCCCGCGATTCACTACGAGTTCCGCCGCAAGCAGGCTGAGCGTGGCGTCGGCATCCACATGCTGACCACGAAGCCAGCGTGCGAACTGGTGCACCATGAGTCCGGCAGCAATGTTGGCCGTGTAGATCGTGCTGCGGGCGGTGCAGCGACCAGGTTCGGCTTCAGTCGCAGCGAATAGCGTCTTTGGATAGTGGCTGCGACTCGGTTCATCTGCAGCAACTAAGACACGGATCACTTCGCCAAGCATCCGACCATCGGCCCAGAACTCGGTTCGCTTTCCAGCTGAGCGCCAGATTACGGCCCTCATTTCAATGGAGTCCACGCAGCAAAAGACCGCCTGCCCAACTTCCTGTTTAGGGCGGTAGCGTGCATCACACACGAGAACGTCTTCTGCGGGATCCAAGCGACCAATTGCTTCTTTCGTGGCGTGAACTTTTAGCACACCGACGTCAGATTGCAGGTAGCCTTGCGTTGTGATGTTTGCGGCATCCACCCGGTCAAAGTTCACTAGGTGCAGTTTACGAACGCCAATCGCAGCTAATTGCAAGGCAACTTGCCGACCAATGGCACCAACACCGATAACGGCAACCGTAAGTTCTGCCAATCGCTCTGCCGGCACCAACTCTTTCTGTCGTACAAATCGGTCTTCAGAAATCCCTGATAAAGCCATATTCACCCTCCTCTAAGGTCTGGTCGAAGTCCTAGTAGTCGCGCCAAGAGTCACGCCACCAGCCGCCGTGATCGAGATCCAACTCATCCGATTGCAGCGCCGAAGTGGTTGGGCGCTTGATCAGTTCAGGCTCTGGCGGTGGAACCCGAACATTCTTCTCATACTCGGCCTGCCAGGCAGAGAAGTCTGAACCAGCGAAGGGCTGGTCATACTCGATCTCCACTGGCAAATTCACGTCGGCTCCGGGGCCAACGATGCAGCGCAGGCGCGCGTATGTCTGACCACCACGAGCCACGATAGACATGATTGCCCAGTCAGAGCGACCAAAGACTCGCTCGAAAGTTGCCTCGTCCGTTCCGCTCGGATCTGCCGATCTCCCGGGGTGGGCGTGGATCCAGATCCGAGCGAACTCTTCCGGGCGCCGGCCTGCAACTACTTGGCGTTCGAACAAATCAGCGACTGCCTCGTCATCGAAGGCCACATGCACCCAAGTGCACTCTTGAGTGACCAGTTCGATATCTTCGACGAGCAATAGATCATCCTTCGCTGAAATGCCGAAGCCACCGATCTCCGTATCACCGGCGTCACGCAGAAACAGCAGCTTCGCCCACGCTGAACATAGATGTGGAGTGGTCGTTGTTGACGGCATCGAAAGTCTCCTTTCTTGAAAAGGCTACCGCTTGGCAAGTCGCACTAGCGGACAGAAGGTTTGAGGTCTTACGAACTTCTTTGAGCTCGCACTACTCAGTCCAAGGTGGATTACCACTATAGTTGGAAGACGCCATTCGCTGCAAACTTTAGTTTGCAAGCATGGCGCTTAGCGAGGAATTACTTAAAGCACGGACGGCGGCAGGGCTGACGCAAGAACAGCTTGCGTTTAAGGCTGATGTTTCTAGAAATTACATCAGCCTACTTGAGCGGAATGAGAAATCACCCACCGTGAAGATGCTGCTTCGGCTTTGCAAATCGTTGGGGGTGCGGACGTCTAGGATTGTTTCGCGAATAGAGCGAAACTAGGCGAATAAGAACGGCGCCAAGTAACGCCTGGAAATTACCCAACTATAGCTTCGCTAAAACGGGCTTTCAAAGTGCGAAGAGCGCGTAGGATGGAACACGATTATTAGAATCACGTCCCAACAATCGGCTCGCCCACATCGACAGTCGCCTCAGCCGCTGCGGCGAGACTAATGGCTTCGCACGTAACCGGCTCATCATCGGCCACACGAACGCGGCCTGCAAACCATAAACTGGCCATTGTCACCGCCGCCGCAATCCAGCCAACGCCGCCGTAATTCTGCAAGCGGTGATCGGGCAGTTCTTTGATGATGAGCCCACCAAAGCACGCACCAATGCCTGTGGCAACATGCTGGACCGAAGCGTTCGCACTCATAAAGCTGCCACGCCGATGACGCTGAACGCTGCTGGTAACCATCGCCATCGCTGCAATCATGCGTCCCGCATTGCTGACCATCAGCGTCGAGACGGCGGCGACGGCAACCACCGTGGCTACCCGGGGCAAGTGAGTTACTGTTACGAGCATTACGACCGAGATCGGGACGATAGCCCGATAAACAAACAGCTTGCCGCGACGATCAGCTAGCTTCCCGATCAAAGGAGCAGCGATCAGGGTCAGCGCACCGCCTGCCACGAACACCAAGGGAAGCTGCGTCTCCGGCACTCCGACATTCGCCACCAAATAGTCACTGACATACGGAATCACCGCGAACGCACCAATCATGAGCGAAATAATCAGTGCAAACGCGTTCAAATGATTGCGATCGGAAAATGTCTCAACTAGCGACCGAAGTGGATGAGCATGAACTGTCCCGATATGGGCCTTCAGCGGCGGCAGCACGAAGGCTGAGACCACGAGCACCGGGATTCCCAGCACGACCAAACACAAGAACGGGACATGCCATCCGAACCTTGTCCCGATGTACAAGCCAGCCGGAACACCCACGACGGTCGCAAGAGCAAACCCCGACATCAACGAACCGGTCGCCCGCCCGCGTCGTTCTTCCGGGAACACGTCGCCGATGATCGTCATCGACAGTCCCCCCAAAATGCCGCCAAAGGCACCGGTCGCTACCCGTGCCGCCAACAAAAACTTGTAGCTCGGCGCCAGTCCACAAAGCAGCGTGCCCAGCAGAAACCCGGCGTACAGCGTGAGGAAAGCTGCGCGTCGCGAGAAGCGGTCGACGATGGATGATATGACCAGACCGGCAGCCGCAGCAGCGAAAGTATACGACGAAACGATCAGCCCGAATTCCGTCGGCCCAATCCGGAGCGTCCGCATCAACTGCGGCCCAAGTGGCATCACCACCATGAAATCAACGATGCTAGTAAACTGTACCGCAGCCAAAACCAGCAATACTACCCGCTCCGTTCGACTCGAGGTCTGGTCACCGGCGATTTCCATTTGCGACATTAAAAGCGACTCGTGAAGAAACTATTCCCTTCCACATCAATTGACCATAACTCTGGGCGCCATCACAACATGAAATATGGTTGCATTATGCGGTTTCACCCAACGTCACACGCCCGAACTGCTAAGTACGTCGCAGGCGTTGAACTCTATCCACCGCAGATTCGGTAGCTCGATTAAATAGTCGATGCACTTGTCAGTTACGTCCGTGCCGTCCAGCGCGATTCCGATCAAGCCGTTCAAACCTTACAGTTGCGGGATGCCTCCATCGGAAATGAGATTCTGAACACGGTCGGGAATCGGCTTATCACCGTAGTAAACGGTGTTCGCTAGTTCAAGGACTGCCGGCTGGGAGAGAATATCAAAGTTACCCTGGGTGCGGCTGACAAGGTCGGTGCGACCTCGCCAGTCGAGGCTTCGCCTGGGCTTTCATGTGGAAGGCCGTTGGCGTTCGGGGGCGAGATGGAAGACGCTTGTCGGCCAGCCTCGCCAAGACAAAAACTCGATTCTGGGTGAGCCGGCTCGCCAGCCGAAAAAAGCTGTAGGAATAATCTGCCCGCTCGACTACGATATTAATAGTTGGCGGAGGCCAAAGGCGAAGGGGCTGGTTCTTTTCATGCTGGGGTGTTGCTTCTCGCGCCTGCACGATCTGCGGGCCGAATCTTATCGGCCAATCATGCCAAGGACTTGGTGTGCTGACTGCCGCTGCTGCAGTTTAACTCTTATGCGTCCCTGCTTACCGGATCGCTTAGCGTTGCGGTTACCCGCTCCGTTTTGTGCGCGCTGTCATCAACTCGTTGTCGCTTGTCTTGGGCTCTCGATAGCAGTGGCGATAGCCGATCGCTGCCACGCCGAAGATCGTTCGATCGATGGCACAGGCAACAACTTTGCAAACCCGTTGTGGGGCAGCGCCGGCACCGACTATGCTCGCGAGGCTAGCGGTGCGCACTTTGTCGATGGCATTTCCGCGCCGATCGTCGCGGGACTTCCGAGCGCCCGCGCCGTCTCCAACGTGATGTTGTCGCAAGGCGAAAACTCGGTGCTCGACCCGCGCGGACTTACGGCCATGGTTTACACCTGGGGACAGTTCATCGATCACGACATGGACCTCGAAACCGACAGTTCGCCATCTGTCCCGTTTAACATTCCTGTTCCGCTTGGCGATCCTTCATTCGATCCGGCGAATACGGGCACGCAGGTCATCCCGGTCAACCGGTCTGGTATCGATCCGTTATCGGGCACGAGCGTTGCGAACCCGGCTCAAAACGTAAACAGTATTACAGCTTATCTCGACGGGTCCATGGTCTACGGTTCTAACGCATCGCGTGCGGCCTGGCTCCGCACGTCTTCCGGTGGCCAGCTTAAGTCGACTCCCGCGCCCACTGGCGCGCTTTTGCCCAAGGATGATGGCACGCAGGTGATGGACAGCATCATGGGGCCGTCGACTTCGCCATCGCTTTTCGTCGCCGGCGATTCCCGGGCTAATGAACAAGTGGGCATTACCTCGATGCAAACGCTCCTGATGCGCGAACACAACCGCCAGGCCACGCTCCTTAGCCGCGCGAATCCCACCTGGACCGACGACCAGGTCTTTCAGATGGCCCGCAAGATCACGAGCGCTGAAATTGCATCGATTACTTACAACGAATTCCTGCCGACTATGTTGGGAAGTAGCGCGATGCCCGCCTATACGGGCTACAATTCCGCCGTCAATCCATCGATCAGCAACGCGTTCGCCGCAGTCGGTTTCCGCACCGGCCATTCGATGCTCGACGATGACATCGAACGCGTTGGCGCGAACGGCGCCACGATACCGCAAGGCAATCTGCCACTCCGCAATGCTTTCTTCAATCCGAGCGCGGTCTCTACGTACGGCATCGATCCCATGCTGCGTGGTTTCACGACTCGCGTGGAGCAATCGGTGGATCCGCTGATCGTGGACGATATTCGCAACTTCCTCTTTGGGCCTCCCGGCGCGGGTGGCATGGATCTGGCTGCGATCGATATCCAGCGCGGCCGTGACCACGGGCTGGCCGATTACAATACGATGCGGCAAGACTTCGGCCTGCCGAAGGTCACGACCTTTGCTCAAATCTCGAGCGACCCCGCGATCCAGGCTCAGCTGCAATCGCTGTACGGCTCGGTTGACAAGATCGACGCGTTTGTGGGCACGCTCGCCGAAGACCATTTGCCAGGATCAAGCGTGGGTCCGCTCACGAGCGCTATGCTGGTCGATCAATTCACGCGCCTCCGCACGGGCGATCGGCTGTTCTATATGAATGACCCGTCTCTTTTGCCTAGCCAGGTTTCCAGTATTAACAGTTTTACGCTGGCCGACTTGATTCGCCGCAACACGTTTGTGCGCAACATTCAAGATAGCGCGTTCGTGATCGGCTCGCCCGATTACGGTACGCAATGGAAGCTTGCCAGCGGCGGTTCATGGAATACGGCAGCAAATTGGTCCTCGCCTGGTCA
>JABDGM010000012.1:0-19190 GCA_013286045.1 Planctomycetota bacterium
CGTTGGAAGACTATGAAGAGAGACGACCCGATTTTACGTGCGAGCAAGCTGCACTTTTGCGCAGAATGCTCGGCGATTTTGGCGGAACGTAGACATGTTTGGAATGGCTGGGTAAACTAGTTTACGTCCTGCATTTATTATTGTTTGCGGTTGGCGGGTGTCAATCGAGGTCTGCGGTTGGCTGGGAGCTTTCGGACCCGGATTGCGAAATATGAAGAGCGAAGTGGAAGCAAAAGTACGGCGGACGTTGCGCCGAATCGACGATGGCATGAATGGTTTAAAGCATGCCGACGGGGGGGCAGTCGCGGAGATTCCTTGGCAGGATCGGCCAGCCCACAGCCAGGACATTGTTTGGCGGCATTCGGAGAACCCGGTTATTGGTCGGCATCACATGCCGGGGGTGCAGGGCGTTTATAACAGCGCCGTCGCGCCGTATGGCGACCGGTTTGTGGGAGTGTTTCGGCTCGAGAAGCGGGATCGCTTTCCGCATTTGCACGTCGGCTGGAGCAATGATGGGCTCGATTGGCAAATTGAGCCGGAGCCGATTGAGTTTGCGAAGGGCGATCCGAAGTCGGCGGCCGATTATGCGTACGATCCGCGGCTTTGTGAGATCGATGGCACTTACTACATCACGTGGTGTGGTGGGCACAATGGGCCGACGATCAGCGTGGCGTCGACCCGCGATTTTCAGACGTACGAGCGGATGGAGAATGCGTTTCTGCCGTTCAATCGCAATGGCGTGCTGTTTCCGCGGAAGATCGGCGGCAAGTTTTTCATGCTCAGCCGGCCGAGCGATGATGGGCACACGCCGTTCGGTGATATCTATGTGAGCCAAAGCCCGGATATGTGTCATTGGGGCATGCATCGGTTGGTGATGCGGCGCGGAGGAAGCGATGCGGGGCAATGGTGGCAGCGGACGAAGATCGGCGCGGGGCCAATTCCGATCGAGACGGACGATGGTTGGCTGATGATCTATCACGGCGTGATGGATACGTGCAACGGGTTCGTCTACAGCATGGGTGCAGCGATTTTAGATTTAGAGGAGCCGTGGAAAGTTTTGTATCGCGTGAACCAACACTTGTTGACGCCGGAGGCAGATTACGAAGTGTTTGGGCATGTGCCGAACGTGGTGTTCCCGTGTGCGGCGCTGGTGGATAAGGCGGCGGATCGGTTGGCGATTTATTATGGAGCGGCGGATACTTCGTGCTGCGTGGCGTACGCACATCTGGACGAGCTGGTGTCGTTCGTGAAAGAAAATTCGCACGTGTTTTAGCCGCGGTGGGCGGCTTTTCAATTCGGTTGGCGGCGCTTCATGACGATTCATCCCGTCGATGTGGCTGTGCTCGTGGCCTACTTTGTGGCCACGATTCTTGTCGGTTTATGGGTTTCGAAGCGCGGGTCCAAAGATATGGACTCGTATTTCTTGGGCGGCAAATCGCTGCCGTGGTACCTGCTGGGCATTTCCGACGCTTCGGGGATGTTCGACATCTCGGGCACGATGCTTCTCGTGTATTGGCTGTTTGTTTACGGCTTGAAGAGCATCTGGATCCCATTCTTGTGGCCGGTGTTCAATCAGGTTTTTCTGATGATGTTCCTGAGCGCGTGGCTGCGCCGCTCGAACGTGCTTACGGGGGCGGAGTGGATTCAATTTCGGTTTGGGCGCGGGACGGGCGCCAATTTGGCGCATCTGAGCGTGGTGTTGTTTGCGCTGGTGAACACGATCGGGATGTTGGCGTACGCGTTCAAAGGAATCGGCAAGTTTGCGGAGATTATGGTGCCTTTGCACCTGTCCACGCAGACTGAGGGGCTGTTCACAAATGAGAATGTGTATGCGTTGATAATTCTGTCGCTGACGTCGATCTATGCCATCAAAGGAGGCATGGTGAGTGTGGTGGCGACCGAGGTAATGCAGTTTACGATTCTTACCACGACGGCGATCGTGGTCGGCGTGATCGCCATGGCCAAAGTTTCGCCGGAGATGATTGCGAATTCGGTACCGCGGGGCTGGGCTAACCCGTTTTTTGGCTGGCACTTGAATCTGGATTGGACCGAGATTCTTCCCAAGGTGAACGACGCCATTCGAAATGACGGGAATGAGTGGTTCGGGATTATCTTCGGGCTGATGTTTTTTAAGGGCATTTTGGCCAGCCTGGCTGGGCCGGCGCCGAATTACGATATGCAGCGGGTACTGGCTACGCGCACACCGCGCGAAGCATGCCTGATGAATGGTATGGTGAATGTGGTGTTGTATTTTCCGCGCTACTTCATGGTAACGGGAATCACGATTCTAGCGCTCGCCTTTTGGATGCCGGAACTGCGTGCGATGGAGAAACCCGATTTCGAGCGGTTATTGCCGCTGGTTCTCACTCGCGACGTGCCAGTGGGCGTGGTCGGATTGTTGCTGGCGGGCCTCCTCGCTGCGTTCATGTCGAACTTTGCAGCGACGATTAACGCGGCCCCGGCATACATCGTGAACGACATCTACAAGCGGTTCATAAACCCGAACACAACGCCCAAAGCGGAAGTGGCGATGAGCCGGGTGTCATCGCTCGGTGTATTGTTGGTCGGCATTATTTGTGGGTTGCTCACGCACAATATTGTGGGTGTGATGATGTGGATTGTGGGCGCGCTTTACGGCGGGTATGTGATTGCGAACGTGCTGAAGTGGTATTGGTGGCGGTTCAACGGGTATGGCTATTTTTGGGGTATGTTGGCCGGGATATTGGGGGCCATGATTGTGCCAGCGCTGGTTCCGCATGTTGCACCCCGGATTTTTTCGCCCGAGGTGGCGGCGATTGTGGAGTCGAATCAGCTGTATGCGATTCCCGTGCTGCTGGTGCTGTCGTTAATTGGATGCGTTGTTGGCACGTACGCCAGTCCGCCAGAGGATGATGAGATCTTGATGCATTTTTACCGGACGACGCGGCCGTGGGGCGTGTGGGGGCCAATTCGCGAGAAGGTGATGGCGGAGGATCCGTCGTTTCAGCCAAACAACGATTGCGTGAAGGATTCGATCAACGTGGCGGTCGGAATAGTATGGCAGTTGTGTTTGACGTCGCTGCCGATATTTGTTGTTTTGCGATCGTGGGATTGGGCGGGCGGCGTGTTCGCTCTGCTTGTCGTGACTAGCGTGTTCATCAAATTCAATTGGTATGACAAGCTGCCGAGAAATGAAGTGGCGGCGACTGTTGGATAGCGATTAAATGAGTTCACGCATTTCTAAGACTGTGCTTCCACTCATTTTTGTGGTTGCGGCCTGCGTCTTCACACGTGCTGCAGTTGCCGAGGAAAAGGCCGCGAATTTTATCACGCGGCGCGGAGATCAGCTGTTTGACGGCGAGCGGCCGTATCGATTCATTTCGATGAATATTCCGAACCTCATGGTTCAGGAGGATGCGTACGAGTTCACGAAGCCGAATCCCTGGCGGTGGCCGGATGAGTTTGAGATTGAAGACTCGCTCGAATCCGTGCGGCAGATGGGCGGGCAGGTCGTACGCACGTATGTGCTGAGCGTGCGTCGCGACGGCTCAGATATGGGCAACATCGTTGATGTCGAGCGGCCGGGGAAGTTCAACGAAGAAGGCTTTCGGACGCTCGATAAAGTGACCGAAATCGCGCGGCGGAAACACATTCGCGTGATCATTCCATTTGTCGATCAGGCGAAGTGGTGGGGCGGGATTGGCGAATATGCGGCGTTTCGCGGCAAGCCGGCGGAAGCGTTTTGGAGCGATCCGCAAGTCATCGAGGACTTCGAGGGAACGATTAAGTACCTGATTGAACGCAAGAATTCGTACACGGGGGTGGCATATCGCGATGAGCCGGCGGTGTTTGGCTGGGAAACCGGCAATGAGATTCTGCCGCCGCCGGAGTGGACGCGGCAAATCGCTGCTTACATAAAGCAACTCGATAAGAATCACATCGTGATTGATGGGAAGTCACTCAAGGGCGTGCCGATCGGGTCGCTCGAGGATCCGAACATTGACGTCATCACGACGCACCAATATCCGTTTGGACCCGATCACGATTTTGCCAAGCAGATTCACGACGCACGCGAGCTGACGAGGGGGAAAAAGGCGTACTTCGTCGGGGAGTTCGGATTTGTCGAAACGCCGCACCTAGCGAACGCGATGCAAGAGGTGATCGATGACGGCGCGAGCGGCGCGTTGTTGTGGAGTTTACGGATGCATCGTCGCGAGGGCGGATTTTATTGGCACATGGAAGTGGGGACGGGCAAAAACATCTTCAAGGCGTTTCATTGGCCGGGGTTTGATTCCGGGGAGCGGTACGATGAGAAGGCGGTGATGTCGCTCGTGCGGGAGAAGGCTTATGCGATTCGTGGTGAGAAACCACCGGCGATCAATCGGCCAGCGCCGCCGAAGTTGTTGCCGATTGAGAAGGTGAGCGCGATTTCTTGGCAAGGCTCGGCTGGGGCACGCGGGTACGATTTGTGGCGAGCGACGGCCGCGGGCGGGCCGTGGGAGAAGATTGCGGAGAACGTTTCGGATGCCGACGTGCAATATCGGCCGTTGTTTCATGATGATCGCGCGAAGCCGGGCGAACGGTATTGGTATCGCGTTGTGGCGAGGGACGAAGCGGGCGAGTCGAAAGCTTCGAATGTCGTCGGGCCGGTGGTGGCCGACTGTCGCACGCTCGTCGATGAGTGTGATGACGTATCGTACATCGCAGAGTTGGTTGGCGGCGTGAAGCCGGAGAGTGACAACGCGCGGACGGTGCAGGAGGACTGTCATCGACTTGCTCTTGAACCTGGTTCGGCGGTGGTTTACCGCGTCGACAAACCGATCAGCGCTTGGAAGGTGTACGAGTTTTCGCCGGGCACGGCGAAGCTCTCTTATCAATTGTCGCGTGATGGAAAAGAATATCGCGCGGCCGACGTGAAGACGAAGGATTTCAAGTCGGGGCAAACGGTTTACGGGTATTTAATGCCGGAATTGGTGCAGGGCGAAGGGACGGGCGGCGCGAGATATTTGAGGATCTCGGCGCCGAGCGCTGGGAGCGGGGCCGAGACAGATCCGCAAGCGGTCCAGCTTTCGCGCGTGGAAGTGGAGTACGATCGCGCGGAGTCGAAGTCAGAAGCGAAAAGTACGAATTCGTCGAAGTCCACGCAGCTCAATTCTTCGGTGTTTGTGTACACGGGACTGCCGATTGAACCGGTGCTCGCGGCGATTGATGAGGCGGCCCAGCACGGCGAGCGGCAGTTGAATGTCGTGGTGACCGTACTCGCGGATTTCACGGAGGACTTGCAGCTAAAAAGCTTCGGCTCGATCACGGGCGAAGACAACGAGTACATGCCTTACGACGACGCCATGCGGGACACGCTCAAGGAAAAGCTGCACGCTGTTTTTGCGCGAATGGTCGAGCATCACATGGCGATCTACGTGTTGCCGCACATCGATGCGGGCGGCAAAGTGAAGCAATGGCGGAACTGGGTCGATTTCGATCCGCTGGAATCGTATGCGGGTTACTCGTACGGCGATTTGGTGCTCGGCACGATTGCGGACGAGTTGGCTGAAACTGCCACGCCGACGACGCATATTGAATTGTCGCTTTCCGGCGAGATGGGAACCAGTTTGTTTCAGCATGCAGATTCGTATCGCAAGATCGTCGAGCGATTGCGGAAGCGGCCGGATCTGAAGGAGATGAAGATCGGCATCAGTTGCAACCACGATAAGATCGCGGGCGAGGGAAATCCGAAAGGGAGGAAAGACGTTCAATTCACCGAGGAGCAGCGAAAGGAGATGCAGGCCCTTATCGACGAATGCGACTTCGTAGGGATGAGTGCATACATTCAGGCGAGCAATCCGCCGACCGTGGATGACATCGCGCGTGGCATCAATCGATTCATGAAACAATTCGCGGCGCTCGGTTTGAATGTGCCGACGAGCAAGCCGATGCAGTTTACGGAAATGGGGATTGGCGGACGGGAGGCGCGGGCGGGCGGCGCGGACTTGGATCAGATGCTGCAAGCGCCCTGGGAAGGAACAGCGGTTGTGGGAAAGAATCCTTGGGTGGATGAGTCGAAGCGGGACCTTCGCCGGCAGTATCATCAGGCGCTAATTGAGTTTCTGACGACCCAGCCGGCGGATTGGAAGGTGACCGCGGCGTTTTTCTGGAGCATGGGGTCATGGGATCCCTGGGGACATGGCGACCCGGCATTTGGCGATTCGGAAATCCAAAAGGCGATCAAAGACCATAATCGGGCGGCACCGGCGAATTGAGACGAGGGCCGTATCAAAATGGTTGCCATGTGGTCGCAGATGCGGACAAATCGTCGGTTCGGCGGATTTTGTAAAAAAATTTCTATTCGGGCGGCATAGATGGTAGACAGTCTTGCCGAGGGTGGGTAAATTGTGTTCAAGTAGTTGAACAGGCCGTCTGACGCAGTTTGGGCATCGCCGCCCATTCGCGTTGGACACATTATCTCTTATCGAACAGCTACGGTCGGGTTGGAGGCGGTTCTTTTTTGCAGAAGCGCGCGGGCAGGCGAGCGGCGTTGTCCCGACACGCTGAAAACACTGAAGAAGATCGGTTGGCTACTCGTGTGTGCATCGCACAGCTTTGAATCAATCACTTTGGCGGAGGTGCTCTAATGAAGTTACGTCTCGGGTTGGTGACACTTCTTGCGCTCGCGGGCGTTGGCCTTTCGGTCAAGCCAGCAGCGGCGCAATCGGCAAGTTCGCTGTATACGTTTGACTCTGGGGTTTCGGATTGGGCCCACAATTTCGGGACTGGTACCGGCACGCTGGGAAACTCGGGTGGTGCGTTGACTATTACTGAAACGAGCGCAACACCAGGCACGGGCGCGGCCTGGTCGGATGGATTCAATACGATCAAGGACACCGGCGCGCCGTTTACAAGCGGTTGCTGCGGCGGTCTCGATCTCTACGGTCTATCGTCGATTTCTCTCGACTTCGGACACAACGGCTCAGCGCCGGTGAATGTGCAGTTTTTCGCGCAAGCCAGCTCTGGAAGTAACTATGTCGTCCTGAACCCGGGTGGCACGGACATCGCGGCTAGCGCGGCAACGACCACGTACACGTTTCCACTCACGGCACTGGCATCGCCCGATCAGTCTGCGTACATCCGCACGATCGGCGTTACCATTCGCGATCATACAGCTCAGGGTAATTTGACGTTCACAATCGATAACGTCAGAAGCAACGGGCCAGGGGCGGTTTCGCGAGTGATTGCTGATCACGACGGCGGTGCCGCGGATTTTGACGGCGTGATTTGCAACTTTGACTGCGGCGCGATCGGGGGCGGCAATGGCGGCCAGAACAACAGCGGTATGTCCGTTGTCGGCGGTGCACTTCAATGGACCGATCTCGGCGGCAGCGCTGGGGCCGCGGTCACCTGGGGCAACGGCACGCAAAACGGTGGCGCGTCGTTCAGTGCTCGGCCGGTTGATCTCTCGAATTACCAATACGCAATTATTCGCATGTCTGCGACGGGCTCCGATTCATCGGTCTTCGTACAGTACTACGTGCAAACTGGCAGCGGTTTCAATTTCCAAGCGGTGAACGTCGGCAACCTGCCGACCGATGGCCAGTTACACGATCTTTACGTTCCGCTGTCGGCGCTCACGAATATGAGCTTTGTCGATTCGAACGGCATCAACCTAGGCGCTCACGCAGGCGATGCCGTGATCCGAGTTGATAGCGTCATTTATTCGCAGGTGCCAGAACCGGCGTCGTTGATGCTATTAGGACTTGGAATTGTCGGCTGCGGCGCGGTGCGTCGCGGTCGCCGAGTTTCAGGATTTGTTTGAGATGAAGAGAAGTTCGATCGCGCGCCGGATCGGCGCGCGATCGAATTCAGGTTGCAAAAATTTACGGTTCGGTTCGAGCGACCAAGGATGTCCGGCGTCGTTCGATTTAAGATCCCAGGCGAGGAGTAGGCGATGAGCGTAATCTATCGAACACGGGTTGGTGTAGCGGCGGTTTTGCTAGCGGCAGTTTGTCTTGTGTTTGTGGGGGCGGCATCGCTGAACGCTCAAACGGTGTACTCATTCGAAAATACGTCGCCCGTGCTGGATGGGTGGACCGCAGGCGATGCGTCGATCGTTCCATCGACCACGTTTGGAGTGACCGACGGCTCGAAATCGATGCTGATCGACAACTTAACATCGAGCTTTAAGAACAATATCGGGTTCATTCAAACCACAGGCGGAACAGACTTTGGGTACTTCAGCGACGCCGCGACCGCAATCGCAGCGGGCAAGAACGTAAAGCTCGAGTTTGATTTCAGCTGGGATTTGACGAACGTGACTGGACCGGCGGCTTTTGCGCAACTCGGTATGTTTCTAAACAGCGGGGGCCCGGGATATACGGAGTACCAGGTCGGGCAGTTTCTGGGAGGAAATGTGGGGACCGGCGTGACGGACTTTTTTCCTCGTTTGGATCCGAAAGCGGCCGGCGACGGAGTATCTCTTACGAGCGTGGGACCAAATACAATTCATCTGGCAATTCCGCTCGGGGCCTCCACACCTAGCCAGCCGAAGACATTAAACCTTGGTACCGGCTCCACGTACTACCAAGTTGGGTTCAAGTCGAATGGCGGTTGGGGCGGCACAATGGATTGGGCCATCGACAACATCAAGTTCTCTGGCGCGCAAACGCCTACCACTTCGCAAACGTTGTTTTCTTGGGAGACGCCGGACAATCCGGCTACGACGGGCGTGGATGAGCGCTTCGAAGGTTGGGTGCAGGGCGGGGTTGGCACCAACACGCCACACATTCACTCAATCGTTACGACCGGGGCGACCGACGGGACTCACGCACTGCAAATCGACCGCACCGGCCAGGCTTCCGGGTTCACGTGGGGCAGTTCGTACAGTTTGAATTCGGTTGTGAACCCCGGGCCGAGCCAAACGATCGATCCAACGATTCAGGGAAAGATTGATAGTCTGATTAGCAAAATATCAGCGGCAGATTTCGTAGCGTTTGATGTGACGTACCAGTATAAGGACCAATTTCCGGCGCCGAATCCAACGTATACGCAATTCGGCCTGTTCTTTACTGATGACGCGGGCCACCAATTCCAGGCGTTTGGCCCGGGCATCAACATCTCGTCGACCGATCCGGCTCAGCACACCGCGACAATCAAGATCTCTCTCGCCGATTTCTTGGATTTCAACAACGCCAACGTGTCGCTGAAAACCGAAGGGTTCCACGTCGGCAGCAACACGTTTGAAATCGCCCTCGCGACGAATACCGATGGCGCGCAGGTTTATCAGCTTGATAACTTTCGTTTGCTTACGAACGTTTCACAGGGTGTGCCGGGTGACTACAACGGCAATGGTGTAGTCGACATGGCCGATTACGTGCTGTGGCGTAATGGCGGCCCGCTGCAAAACGAAGTGAATTCGATCGGCACGGTCGATTCGTCGGATTACACCGCCTGGCGGGCGAATTTTGGGCACACGAGCGGAAGCGGAAGCGGCGTAAGCGCTGCAGCGGCCGTTCCGGAGCCAGCGAGCTTCGGCCTGATCCTGGCTGCCATGGTGGGAGGCCTATTCACGGTACGGAGCAAAAAGTAGCGTCGGCGGCATAACGCTGCAGAACTTCGACCTAAAAGGCGATCGAATTTGACGCCCAGTTTTTACGTAGTCGCGTTGGCACGCCAGGTTATAATTACGCCAGTTAGGGCGTTCTGATCGATTCGGTGGGACACGACTGGCACTCTCTGTGGAAATGTATTAAAACGTGTTCAAGTGCTTTAACGCGGGAAGCGCGGGGTTGGCAGGCGGAGGTTAGGAACATGCTCGGCCCGATACGTCGACGTTCAAGTGGCGGCTTCACGCTCGTTGAACTGCTCGTGGTGATTGCGATCATCGGCATCCTCGTGGCACTATTGCTGCCCGCGATTCAAGCGGCTCGCGAATCCGCTCGGCGAGCTCAATGCACGAGCAACCTCAAGAATGTGGCGCTGGCGCTCCACAACTACCACGACACGAGGAAAGAGTTTCCCGCCACGATTCGCTATCCGGCGGGCTCGAACTATCAGCCGCTCGATGACACGCGGCTGTTTTGGAATTGGGCGATCGATATCTTGCCTTATTTGGAAGAGAAGGCGCTCGCTGATTCTTTCAAAATCGACGCCACTACGAGACTTTATACGCCGAACGCAGCGCCTGGAACGGACGTAAATGCGGTGCCGCGAAGCGTGGAGATTCCGGTGCTGCTTTGCCCGAGCGATAACGGCCGGGGCAACCCGTTCACGGGTGGCGGCACTTGGGCTCGCGGAAATTACGGGTACAACGCGTTCCAATTCTGGCCGAACGCATCGTGGAGGACAACATTCACTGATCCGACAACGAGAGATCTTTGGAATTACAACATCGGCATGGGCGGGTTCGACGACAGTATCACTCGGCAGGTCCTGAATTTCAGCAAAATTACCGACGGTTCAACGAACACGATCATGCTGGAAGAGATGCGAGTCGGGCTTAACAACGACGATCGTCGCGGCGTGTGGGCCATGGGGATGTGCGCTTCGAACTTTCACTGCCGGCACGCAGGATACGCCATTAACGACTGCGGCGGTTACAACGATGATATTATGGGCGGTTCGACTGTTGCTTCGGAAGTTGGGGATACCGTCCTTCAAAGCGAATGCATGAAACCGGATACGACCGTGGCTTATAGCGGTCAATCGACCGTGCGAAGCCGGCACCCCGGGGGCGCCAATGTGGCCATGGCAGACGCGAGCGTCCGATTCATGAGCGACTTCATTGATGCGGGTTCGATTGGCGCGATCGGCGGCATGATCGATAAAACGCAAATTGATCCAGGGATTTTCAGGCTTTGGCAGCGGCTTAATATGTCGCGAGACGAATACCCTGTGGATAGTTTTTAACTGGGTTGCGCGATATACAAGGCATGCCGGCTTTCAGATTTCAAATGCGCCTTTTCGCCGTGTTGCTCTGCTGCGTGTGCGTGGGGTGCGGGCCTCGAAGCCCTTTTAGTTATGTGAAATCGCGCGGCAAAATAACGTACGAAGATGGCAGCGTGATTCCTGCTGGGATTCGTTTGAATTTCGCCGCGATGGACGCGCCGGAGGTGGCCGGAGCCCATCCGCGACCCGGATTAGCAATGGTGGACTCGCAAGGCGAGTTCGCCTGCGTGACAAGCTACAAGTACGGCGACGGATTGATCGCGGGAAAGCATAAGGTGTCGATCGATCAAGCCACGGACTCCAAAGGCAAATTGCTGGTGCCGCGTGAGTACACGAGCATCGCCACGACGCCGCTCGTTGTGGATACGAACGCCGTTCCCTTCGAGATTAAAGTGCCGAAGCCTAAATAATGCAGCGCGCGAGGCAAAGTGTGCAGGGTCTTCTGCGAGTCTTAGTGCTTTCACTTTGTGTCGTCGCCGTGGCGCGACATGCGATTGGCGACCCGGCGATCTACGAAGTCGGCAGCGACCCGGCGCTGGGCTTCAATCTCATTTCCTGGTGGAATTTCGATAATTCCAGCACGCCGAACGTCGATGAGGGAGTCGCCGTTTGGCAGAACGCCGTGCAGACGCTGTACGACGCCGGTTTCCGCGAAGTTTCGATCAGTCCGGTGCGGTATTTCGACACGACGACGTTTTCGATCGCGCAGACGTCCGGCCAGGGGCCGCTGCTGACTTCGATCGATGCAGGCGTCGCGAAAGCCAAGCAGTTGGGCATGCGGGTAACGATCAATCCGTTTGTCGAGCCGAGTGGTTCCTCGAATTGGCGCGGAACCTATGACCCGACGGGAAGTGCGGCCACGACATTTTGGAACGACTACCAAAACTACATGGTCGCCGTGGCCCAAATTGCACAGGCGCACAATGTGGACGCCATGACAATCGGCACCGAGCTGAAGGCGATGAACGACGACGCGAGCAATGCCAGCCATTGGACTTCGGTGATCAACGCAGTGAGCGGAGCATATCAGGGGCCTCTCGGATACTCGGCGAACTGGGACGACTACCGAAACCCGCGTCTTACCTCTGCGATTTGGCAGAATCCGAAAATCTCGTTCATTGGCATCGATTCGTATTTCAACAACTTGCTGTACGACTATTACAAGTATCAAAACCCATCGCTGACGACGACACAAATCACAACGATGGTGAATAACGCAACGAATCCGATTCAATCGTATCCCGATCCGGCGTTTATCAATTTGATGACGGCCGCTTGGAACAAGATGCTGGATGTTGATTCGCCGACAGTGAACTCGGGCGGACACACTTACTTCAACTTGGATGGCATTCTGCCGTTTGCCGCTTCGCTGGGCAAAAAGGTGCAGTTCACGGAGCAGGGCTACCTGTATTACAACAACTCATCCGCATCACCGCAGACGACATCGGGCTCGATCGATACGGCCGAGCAGCGCATGGCGTTTCAAGGCTTGATCAACGCGCTCGACGGGCGCGGCAGTACGCTGCAGGCGGCCGATATTTGGCAATGGTATATGGATGGCTCGGGCGGCAGCCAATGGAACATCGACAATACGCCGCCGCTCGATCAGCCGAACAATCAGGCGCTGGCTCAGATGCTGTCGAGCTTCGTCGGCACGGCCGTGTATCCGCTCGCGGGCGATTTCAACCGGGATGGCGTCGTCGATATGAGCGACTACATTGTGTGGCGCGAAAACGTCGGCCAGCATGTGTCGGCGTACAGCGGAGCCGATGGCGATGGAAATGGAATGGTTGATGCGAACGATTACTCGATTTGGCGTTCGCACTTCGGCGGAGCTGCGGCCGGTGAGTCTCTCGCCGCGACAGTACCCGAGCCGACGGCATTTTGTCTCTTAATTTCATGCGTCCTAATGTTGGTGGGGCGTAGCCGAGGGGTGCGAAGTCACTAGCGCCGGCTTTTGTGCGCGGTGATCAACGCCGCGGTCGGTTAAAATGGCGGGCAACGGTGCTATTTGGGACGGGGGGATGGATTGAGATTATTGCGAGCGATCATCGCTGCGTTTCTTTTGGCAGCTTCCGCCCCTGCGCAGACGTATCGGTACGAAGCCGAGACGGGGCAATTGTTCGGCACGCAAGTGTCCCACTCCGTTGCCGGGTATTCGGGCACCGGTTACGTAACCGGTTTCGACTCGGCGAACGGCTCCGACTATTTGCAGCTGCAAATCAACGCGCCGGCCGGTCTGTATGAACTGGACATCGGCTATCGCTCGCCTTTCGGTCCTAAGGGGTACGACTATCGTGTCGGCTCCGAAACGGGCAGCGGAACGTTCGATCAATCTGCGGCGTTCACGACCGACCGGGCCGGCGTGTTCAGTTTGACTGGCGGCAGTACGACGCTGGATATCTACCAGAGCTGGGGATATTACGACGTCGATTATTTCGAGTTGAAGCCGTTCACTCCGCCGCCCATCTTGCCGGTGCCGGCGACGCTTGGGGACCCGCTCGCCAGTCAGAGCACGCAACAGCTCATGAATTATCTGACGAGCATTTACGGAAAGCAGACGCTCGCCGGGCATCAGCAAGATGCGAGTAAGAATTTGGCGTTCCCGAGCTCGACGTACCTGAACCTTTCGGGCGGCTTAATGCCGGCGGTGCGGAGCTCCGATTTTATTGAGTACTCGCCCACGCGGTTGCAGTACGGCTCGACGCCGAACAATGAATCCGAGCAGTCGATTGCCTGGGCTAAGCAGAACAACGGCATCATTGCGATGAATTGGCATTGGAACGCGCCCGCCAATTTGGTGAACACGCCGTGCGGGAATAACTGCGGGGCGAGTGATTATCCGTGGTGGCGCGGGTTTTACACTCAGGGGACGACGTTTGATTTACCCGGAGCACTTGCGAACCCGGCCGGGTCGGACTACCAACTTCTGCTTCGCGATATCGATGCGATCGGCACGCAGTTGCAGAAGTTTCAGGCCGCCGGCGTGCCGGTTATCTGGCGACCATTGCACGAAGCGCAAGGCGGCTGGTTTTGGTGGGGTGCCCACGGGCCCGATTCGTTCAAACAACTGTGGCGGCTGATGCACGATCGGCTTACGAATCACGATGGGTTGCACAACTTGATCTGGGAATACACTTCGTCCGCCGCGGAAGGAAACTACATGGATTGGTACCCCGGGGATGACGTAGTCGACATGGTCGGGCTCGATATCTACACCGATCCCGCGAGCAGCATGAGCGGGCAGTGGTACGACATGCTCAACGAATTCAACGGCAGGAAAATGCTTTCGCTCTCGGAATCGGGAACGTTGCCGAACGCCACGGCGCTTAGCACCTACAACATCGGTTGGGACTATTTCTCGATGTGGCAGGACGGGTATTTGTCGCAATACACGGCCCAGCAGGTGCAGACTTTGCTGAATAGCAACCGCATTATCACGCTCAACGGGTTGCCGTCGTTGCCATGGAGCAATAGCGTCGCGCTTGCCGGCGACTTCAACCATGATGGCAAGGTGGACACCGCGGACTATGTGATTTGGCGCGATTCGCTGAACCAGACTGGTTCCGGTCTAGCCGCCGACGCCGACTTGAACGGCCATGTTGACGCGGCGGACTACGCGATTTGGCGATCACACTTTGGCCAGACCGCGGGCAGTGGCGCTTCGGTGGTTGCCGTTCCTGAACCAGCGAGTGTGGTCCTTTTCGTTCTTGGCATCGCGGCACTTGTTGCAGGGCATGGCCGCCACAATAGACTCATCTCACGCTGAGAAGCCAACTCTACGGCTTGTGAGCACGCCCGCCGTCGGCGAGACTTGTTGCTACCGCGTTTCGGCATTTCAGTCTTGCTCGCGGGCAACCACACTTCGGAATTTCATGCATGATCAAACTCGGTTTTTACGGTGCGGCGGGCGAGGTGACGGGATCTTGTTACGTGGTGACGACCGATCGAGCGCGAGTCATGGTCGACATGGGGATGCATCAGGGCGAGAAGCAGGCGGATGAGCATAACCGCAAAATGATTCCTGCGGATTTGCCGGAGATCGATGCCGTAGTGCTGACGCACGCTCATCTCGATCATTGCGGGCGGCTGCCGATGCTCATCAAGGGTGGGTACCGCGGGCCGATTTATTGCACGGCGGCGACCGAGGATGTCACGGCGATCATCTTGCGCGACTCGGCCCATTTGCAGCAGGAAGATTACGCGCGGTTTTTGAAGCACATCCACGGGAAGCCGACCGATAAGGATGCGAACCGTCAGCCGTTATATACCCAAGACGAAGTCGAACGGACATTGCCGCGGATGACGAGCGTCGCGTATGAACTGGAGCAGAAGATCGCGGAAGGCATCACGATCAAATTGAGCGACGCTGGGCATATTCTGGGTGCCGGCAGCGTACGAATGACGGTGAATGACGGGAGCCGCACGGTGGTGATCGTGTTTTCGGGCGACGTGGGCCAAACGAACGCGCCAATCTTGCGCGACCCGGTGACGCCGACGCCGGCGGATGTCGTGCTGCTTGAATCGACGTACGGCGATCAGGATCACAAGTCGATGGAAGAGACGCGTGCTGAGCTTTTGGCGATTTTGCAATTGGCCGAAAGGACGCAAGGCAAGGTCGTGATTCCCGCGTTCGCAGTGGGCCGCACGCAGGACCTCGTATTCCACATTGGCGAGTTCATTCGCGGCGGGCAGTTGAAGCAGTTGCCGGTCTACATAGACAGCCCGATGGCGACATCGGTCAGCGGACTTTATTCGCGGTATACCGATCTGTATGACGAACGGGCCACGGAACTCATCAAACAGCAAATGGCGCCGCTCAGTTTTCCCGGCGTGATTTACACGCACTCCGTCGATGAATCGAAGCAACTGAACGATGCACGCGGCAGTATGGTGATCATTTCGGCGAATGGAATGTGTACCGGTGGGCGGATTTTGCATCATCTGCGGCACAACTTGCCCGATCCGAACGCGCATGTGCTGATCGTCGGTTATCAAGGAAACGGAACGTTGGGCCGGCGGCTGGTGGATGGAGCAAAGTTCGTGTCGATCTTCGGCGGCGACGTGCCCGTGCGAGCGAAGGTTCACACGCTCGGCGGTTTTTCGGCGCATGCGGGGCAAACGCAGCTAGTGCAGTGGGCAGCTCCATTCAAAGAATCGAAACCGCGAATGTTTTTGACGCACGGTGAAGATGGGCCGCGGAAAGCGCTGCACGATAAGCTCGTGGAGGCATACGGGATCGATGCGACGATGCCGTATTTCGGGAATGAAGTGGAGTTGTAGCGAAATACGCCGACGTTCAGTAGCGTTATCAGTTGTCAGCCCCCGGCTCTGCCGGGGGTTTGAAGCCTCGCAAACGTCTATGAACCCCCGGCAGAGCCAGCGAAGTGGCAACGCTAATCCTGCGAGTCATTTGGCGTCGCGTTTCAGGCCGGAACGTGTGGCTGGCGTCGCCAGCGGATCATCGGGCCACGAGTGTTTTGGGTAGCGGCGGCGGAGCTCTTTTTTAACTTCGGGGTAGCCGTTCTGCCAGAAGCTCGCGAGGTCGGCGGTCACTTGTTGCGGGCGATGGTTGGGGCCGAGCAGGTGGAGGACCAGCGGCACGCGGCCACCCGCGATGCGCGGTGTTTCGGCGACGCCGAACATTTCTTGAATGCGGACCGCGAGGATCGGCGGCTTACCGATTTCGTACGCGAGTGTGTGGCGATTGCCGTTGGTGAGTTCGTACTGAGCAGGCGCGAGGCGATCGATTTCGGGAAGGCGATCGTAGCCGACACGGGCTTGAAGCGTCGATAGCCAATCGGCGGTGCGAAGCTCGTCGAGCGAACGCAGCCCGAAGCAAATGTCCGGCAAAAGCTGCTGGATTTCGGCGTCGTCGAAGCGAGGCAAGTTGAGGTCGGGCATGGCCTCGGCGAGCCAGCGAACACGGGCCAGAAAGTTGCCGGCGGCGGAATCGGTAGACGGCAGAACTTTATCGAGGTCTTGCCGCGCTTGCTGGGCGAGCATTTCGGCGGCGGCCGCCTTGTCGGTGATCGCTGTGGGCGACTCGTCGAGCATCAGGTCGATCCAATACGTCCGGGTGCGGGCTTCCACCTGGCCTTTGGTGGGATTGAAGAAAACCTCTTCGCGTCGCGCGAGGATGTCGTCCGAAAGCCATTCGCGCTCCACGGCGGATACCAGCCGCGCCCGCGCTTCGCCGCCAATGTCGTTGATATCGATTGCCAGGAAAAGCGGTTCGCCGCGAACGCGCGAGCTGGTGTCGATTCGCACGCCGCGCCCGCCAACGAGCAACGCGCGGTCTTGCGTCCCTGGCCGCAAGCGGGCGAGGCGATCGGGAAAGGCATCGAGCAGCGCGTGCATCAAGGCTTCGTCGATGTGTTCCGCACGCGGAGCACGCGGGAAATCGGTCAGGTGGAAGAGTTGGTCCGCGGCTCGAAGCACATTGTGTGCGCCGCCGGGATGCGGCTGCAGGTCGGCGTCGTCAATATTCGCGCCGGCGTGGAAAGCCTGGAGCGCAAGCACGCGGTCGACGATATCGGAACGACTGCGCACGCGTCCGTACTCGCGGGGACCGCTACGGCCGCGCTCGGCGGTGCGGAATGGGTCGCGCTCCGACAACAGCGCCGCGGCGACGGAAGTTTCCCGCAGCACGCCTCGCTCCGCGCCGGAGAGAAGCAACCGCGCAAGTCGCGGATGGGCCGGGATATTGGCAAGCGTCTGACCCAGCGGAGTGATTTGTTCGGCGTCGTCGATCGCACCGAGCAGGCGGAGCAAGCGGTGCGAATTCTCGAGCGCTTCGGGCGGAGGCGCGTCGAGCCACGGGAATTCGTGTTGTTCGCCGAGCGCGATGAGTTGAAGCAACGGTTCGGCGAGGTCACTCCGCTGGATTTCGGGTATGTCGGCCGGAGGACGCGATTTGTGCGAAGTTTCCTCCCACAGTCGCCAGCAAATGCCGGGGGCAGTGCGGCCGGCGCGGCCGGCACGTTGATCGGCGGATGCTTGCGAGATCGGCACAAGCTCGAGGCGCGGCAAACCGGTGTCGGCCGAGACGCGAAGCTGTCGCGCTTGGCCGGAGTCGATCACCGCCGTCACGCCTTCGATTGTCAGCGACGTTTCGGCGACGTTGGTGGAAAGGATGATTTTGCGACGGCCGATATCATCGAGAACTTCGTCCTGTTTCTCGGCGGGGAGATCGCCGTAAAGTGGGATGAGTGCGTGGCCGCCGCGGCCAGCGATCGGGCCGAGCACGTTCTGGCAGCGCATGATTTCGCCGACGCCGGGTAAGAAAACGAGAACGTGGCCGGTAGTATCGGCGAGCACGTGGGGCAGTTGCGTGGCGATGCGGTCTTCGAGATACGCCTGATCGCCACGCCGTTGATAGCGAATTTGAACTGGGAACCGGCGGCCCTCAGCATGGATGATCGGGCAATCTCCGAGCAACTTGGCGACCGGCTCGGCGGCGAGCGTCGCGCTCATGACAATGATCCGCAGATCGGGCCGCAGCGTTTGTTTTATGCGAACCAAGAGGCCGAGTAGCAGATCCATCTCGATTGTGCGCTCGTGGAATTCGTCGAGTACGACTACACCAACCCCGTCGAGACTGATGTCGCTCAGCATACGCCGTAGCAGAATGCCAGTCGTAGCGACGATGAGGCGAGTGTCGCGAGTGACTTGGGCATCGAAACGAACATGGTAGCCGACTTCTTCGCCGATTCGGCTCCCACGCAAATGGGCGATGCGGCGGGCGACGGCGCGGGCGGCCAGGCGTCGTGGTTGAAGCAGCACAAGTTTTTGTGCAACGTCGAGATCGTCGAGAACTGCGGCCGGCACGAGCATCGTTTTGCCGGAGCCTGGCGGTGCGGTGACGACCACGGCCCCCCCGCGCGATGCGGCGACCACCTCGCTGAGAATGCTGGCAACGGGCAGGTCATGGGGCGACGACATGATCGCGAGTATACTGAGAAGTTTGCAGCAGGCGAATGCGACACTATAAGAATGTGGGATCGAGCGAGAGGCATGATGAGAACGCGGCAAGTAACCAGGAGTAGGCCGTCGACTTTGAAATTTCGGACCAGTTGTGTCGCCGCGTTGCTGCTGTCTTGTGGGCGTTTGGCGTTCGCCGCTCCGCCGGAGAATTTTCCGAAGTTCATCGTGCCGGGTCACGAGGCAGAAATGAATTCGGTGCGCGACTTGTTCTGGTTGCATTACCAAATCGCGGGGCCGCAGGTTCCGCTGTGGGACGAATGGTTGCGTTCGGCAACCATTCGTCCCACAGC
>JABDGM010000012.1:19200-68006 GCA_013286045.1 Planctomycetota bacterium
GTGGGACGAATGGTTGCCGAACGCAACGCTTTGGCCGGCGGTGGGCGAGGGGCCGAAGCTCGATGACATGCGGCAGCGCTGGGCGAAGGCGCTCGCAGGCCGCGAGATCGATGCGGAAGGTTACGTCGCCACCCACCAGCACGATGGGCCGGCGCACGCGCAGGGTTGGCCGTTTCCGATGTGGATGCAGGCGGGGGGAGTCGGTTGGCATTTCCGACCGATCGGAGTCGCGGGTTACGAGGCGCCGCCGGCGACCACGCAAGGTTGGAAGTTCGCGGGCGTTGTCGACAAAGGCCTCGGGGCGAAGGGCTGGCAATTCGATCTGAACAGTGGGCCGGCAACGCTGGAGACGCCGGCGTTCGCGATCGATGCCCATCTGTTTCCGTTCTTGCGGCTGAATTGTTGGGCGACCGGTTTGGAGCACACGAAGTGTTACGTCGAATGGTCGACGAAGGACGAACCGGAGTTCGCGGCCGATCGGCGCGCGTATTTCGAATCGCCGCCGGACGCAAGTTTCGAGCAGCCGCGCGAGTTGCGGATCATGATTCCGGTGTTAAATCAGCCAGGGTGGAAAGGCACGATCACGCGGTTGCGGATAGGGTTCGAGAACTCCGATCATGGCCAGCTCGTCGTGAAATCATTCCACGTGGCGTGCGATACACGCCAAAACGTGAACAATCTGAATTTCATTCGCGGTTGCCACGATTACTTTTTGTGGACGGATGATGTCGAGTTTTTGCGCAGCCAGATGCCGCGCGTTCGCACGGCCATGCAGTTCGTCGATCACGAATTTCAAACGCATGCTAAGAAGTGCGTCTACACAACGTGGCCAGGGCACGAAGGTCGAAGCGGCGTGCAGTACGTGAACGGGCAGAAGCAAATCGTCGTGGGGCAGGGGATCGGCAGCAATTATTGGGACCTGCTGCCGTTCGGTGGCGAAGACGCGCTGGCGACTGTTTATTACTACGACACGTTGCGGAAGCTGGCGGAGTTGGAAACGCTCGTTGCGGCGCATCCTGAATGGAAGGTGACGAGTGCGGGGGCGTTCAACCCGCAAGAATTGTTGACATTCGCGGAAGGAATTCGCAAGCATTTTCAGCAGCGGTTTTGGAATGCGACGACAGGGCGGTTCGGAACGATCGACCTCGACGGCAATCTGCACGACTACGGCTTCACGTTTTTGAACAACGAAGCGGTGGTTTTTGGATTGGCGTCGCCCGAGCAAGCGCGGTCGATCTGCGATTGGATCGGCGGGCGGCGGACTGTCGCTGGAGATACGTCCACAGGCGACGACGTTTACCATTGGCGGTTTGGTCCGAGGACGACGACCCGGCGGAATATCGACTATTACTATTGGAGCTGGTCGGCCCCGGAGAGCATTCCGTGGGGCTATCAGGTGCAGGATGGCGGCGCGGTGCTCGGTTGGACTTATTATGACTTGATGGCGCAACTGAAAACCGCTGGGCCGGATGTCGCAGCAAACCGGTTGGCAGAAATCGCCAAGTGGTTTGACGAAACTCAGCGCGAAGGCGGCTATCGCGCGTACTACGCTAAGGATCCGGCTCGCGGATCGATGCAGGGCGGCAATTCGGCGGGCGGCCTGGGACTCGACAAGGAGTTCATAGAAAGCGTGCTCGCGCCGCAAGTTATGCTCTACGGATTTTTGGGTTTCCACCCGACGTACGATGGCTTCGAAATAGCACCGCAGCTACCTAAGGACTGGCCGGAGCTGACGGTATCGCGCATTTATTTGCACGATTCCGTGATCGAAGTCACGGTGGATCACGATGGCGGGCTTAAGCTTCGCGGTGATGGGAAGAGTGGCGGCGAGCTGATCGTGCACGCGCCCGCAGGCGCCCGGTTGGTTTCGGTCGAAGGCATGACGGCACGATTGATAACGCCCTAGGGTGCTAATCGCAAAAATTGCGGATTTTCAGGGGCAAAACTGACGGCGAATTGAGCAAAAAGGGTTGGCGCAGCACCCTCCCGCGGGCAGGATAGTTGATTCAGGCGGCATGCTCGTTACGGCCGGATTTTTGCGGCAGCGAGCGATCGTTCGACCTATTTTTGTGTGGCGCAACTCCCCGCCGCACAACCGGGACGGCTCATCGATCGATTGAGACGTTTCGAGACGCGTTCCCCTACTGCCGCCGAGTCCTCCCCATGCCGATCCGTGTCGCGCTGCATCATCGCACTGAATATCAATATGGCGAACCCGCGGGCTTAGGTCCGCAGGTGATTCGCTTGCGTCCGGCCGCCCATTGCCGCACACGCATTCCGAGCTACTCGATCAAAATCGAGCCTGCCGACCATTTTCTAAATTGGCAGCAGGACCCGTACGGGAATTTTTTGGGCCGAGTCGTAGTACTGCAGCCCACTGATCGATTTAGCGTGACGGTCGACCTCACCGCAGAGATGACGGTCATCAACCCGTTTGATTTCTTTCTCGAACCAGAGGCAGAGTATTATCCGTTCTCGTACTCGCCGGACACACTCAAAGACTTGATGCCGTTCCTGCATGTGACGCCGGTGATGGAGGGTTCGCCCCTGGCCGAATACGTGCGCCAGGTCGACCGCACACGGCGAAAGACGATCGACTTCTTAGTGGAGTTGAACCAGCAACTGCAGAAAGAAATTAAGTATCTCATTCGCCTGGAGCCAGGCGTGCAGGGCTGCGATGAAACGCTTGAGAAACGCAGCGGCTCGTGCCGCGATTCGGCTTGGCTGCTCGTTAACATTTTGCGGCGCGTGGGTTTGGCGGCACGGTTCGTATCTGGATATATCGTGCAGCTTAAGGCCGATCAATTGCCGCTCGAAGGCCCGGCAGGAACGGCGGTCGACTTTACCGACCTGCACGCATGGGCAGAGGTGTTTTTGCCCGGCGCAGGCTGGGTGGGACTCGATGCGACTTCCGGATTGTTGGCGGGTGAGGGGCACATTCCGCTCGCTTGTACGCCGGAACCGATTAGCGCGGCGCCGATATCGGGTACGGCGTCGTGTCGTGCACAGCATTTTGATTTCAGTATGTCCGTGACGCGAATTCATGAAGATCCGCGGGTCACGAAGCCGTACACCGATGAGCAATGGCAAGCGATTAATGATATTGGCCATCGAGTCGACGCAGATCTTCAAGCCGGCGACGTGCGACTGACGATGGGCGGCGAGCCGACGTTTGTCTCGGTCGACGATATGGAAGGAGTCGAATGGAAGACGGAGGCCTTGGGACCCAACAAGCGACGGCTGGCGGGCGATCTCATGGTGCGGCTCAAGCATCGGTTTTCGACCGGCGGATTGCTGCACATGGGACAAGGGAAATGGTATCCCGGCGAGCCGCTGCCACGCTGGGCCCTGCGATGTTATTGGCGGCTTGATGGCGAGCCGATTTGGCAAGACGAATCGTTATTGGCAGATCCGACGAAGCGCGGCCAAGCTACGGTCGATGATGCGCGTCGATTCGGGCAGTCGCTTGCACAAAAGCTGGGCGTCGAAAGTCGACACGTGATCGACGGCTTCGAAGACGCGCTCTATTACGCGTGGAAAGAACGGCGCCTGCCGGCGAATGTCGATGTTCGCGATTCGCGGTTGGAAAACAAAGAAGAGCGGGCTCGACTTGCGAGATTGTTCGAGCAAGGCATCACGGCGCCGGTTGGCTGCGTGTTGCCGCTGCGTCGAGTTTGGTGGGCGGCCACGCCGATTTGGGAGAGCGGCGAGTGGGTCGTTCGATCGGACGAAATGTTTTTAATCCCCGGCGACTCGCCGATGGGTTTTCGCCTGCCGATTCAATCGCTGCTGTGGACGAAGCAGTCGGCGCTCGATTTAGCAGGGTACTCACGAGATGCATTCGCCGAACGGCCGGCGCTGCCGATGTATCACCATCTGCGGGAGCGAGCAGGCACCTACGCGACAACCGTCATGCGGCAATATTCGCCGGCGGCGGTGGGCTCGCCCGGATTACACGATCGAGGCAGGGGCTTCGACGAAAACCAAAGCGGCCCTCTGGCGTACGAGAACGGACTGGTCGGGCACGACCATTCGACTTCGAACGGCGATGCTTCGGCGGAACACGCCGTGGGTCAACACGCGCCGGACTCGAGCGGGATGACGGTAGGTGACGCGTCAAGTGTCGTTCGTACAGCACTCTGCATCGAGCCTCGCGATGGGATTTTGCACATATTCATGCCGCCAATCGATCGGCTCGAGGATTATTTGGAGTTGATCGCTTCGATCGAATCGGTGGCGGCCGAATTGGCGTTGCCAGTCGTGATCGAAGGTTACGAACCGCCACACGATGCCCGCCTGAGCAACGTGAAAGTGACACCGGACCCCGGCGTCATCGAAGTGAACGTGCCGCCGGGTGGAAATTGGGATGAGCTGTCTGCAATTACCACGGGCGTGTATGAGGACGCGCACTTCTCGCGACTGGGAACGGAAAAGTTCGATTTGGACGGCACGCACACTGGCACCGGCGGTGGCAATCACGTTGTGCTCGGCGGTGCGACGCCGGCCGATAGCCCGTTCCTGCGCCGACCCGATTTGCTCAGGAGCTTGGTCGCGTTTTGGCACAATCATCCGTCATTGTCGTACCTGTTCTCCGGCACGTTCATCGGGCCAACGAGCCAAGCGCCGCGCGTGGATGAAGGCCGGCGCGATGCGCGCTACGAGCTTGAGATTGCGTTCGAACAAGCGATGCCCGGGCGCACCCCGCCGCCGTGGATGGTGGACCGCGTGTTCCGCAATCTGCTCGTGGATGGCACTGGCAACACGCACCGTTCGGAGTTCTGTATCGACAAGTTGTTTTCGCCAGATAGCGCGAGCGGCCGACTAGGACTGGTCGAATTCCGGGCTTTCGAAATGCCACCGCACGAGCGGATGAGCCTTGCGCAGCAGCTATTGCTGCGGGCCTGCGTGGCGTGTTTCTGGAAGAAGCCTTACACCGAACGACTGGTCGATTGGGATACTTCGCTTCACGACCGATTCATGCTGCCGCACTTCGTGTGGCAGGACTTCGGCGATGTAGTCGAAGAATTGCGATCGGCAGGCTACCCGCTTGATCACGATTGGTTCGCCCCGCACTTCGAGTTTCGCTTTCCGTTCATGGGCGAATTTGCGCAATCGAACGTGCATGTCGAAGTTCGCAAGGCGATCGAGCCTTGGTATGTGTTGGGCGAGGAAGGTGCACCTGGCGGCACGGCCAGGTATGTGGATTCTTCCGTCGAGCGATTGCAGGCAAAAGTTCGAGGAATGACTGATCCGCGGCACGTAATTACATGCAATGGGCGCAAGTTGCCATTGCATCGAACGGGTGTGGAAGGCGAATATGTAGCGGGTGTCCGGTACCGTGCCTGGCAGCCACCGAGTTGTTTACACCCGACAATTCCGGTGGATTCGCCACTGGTGTTCGACGTGTTGGATACTTGGACGAAATTGTCGCTAGGCGGAGCGACGTACCACGTTGGGCATCCGGGCGGATTGAATCCTTCGACATTCCCGATCAATGCGATGGAAGCAGAAAGCCGGCGAGCCGCACGATTTATCAGGATGGGACATCGCGGCGGCCGGTTGGACGCGCCTCGCGACGAGCAAAACCGAGACTATCCGCTGACGCTGGACCTGCGTCGCGGTCGTTGACGCGATGGCGGTTCTTGCGAAGCATTAGTTGCCCCAAAAAATTGATCGCACCACGCGATGGATGTGTGAGTTGCAAAACGGTGGCATTATTTCCTCGGTGAGAACTCGCGTGCCGGCGACCGATACGAGCCTCGATGCGGAGCTTCTGCGCGGGTACGAGCTGGCCCCAGGCGCGTACGATGAAGTGTTTTCGGCGCCCGGCGTGTTGCGTCCGGCTTGGAAGCTGTTTCTGAAAGGGGCCGAGAAGCTCACGCGCACCGAATACATGCACCGCTGGGAGCAGGCGCAGCGGCTGTTGCGGCAGAACAGTCTGACCTATTCGGACTTGAGCGACTCGGTGGCTAGGCGGCGGCCGTGGGAACTGGACGGGTTGCCGCTCGTGATTTCGGCCGAAGAATGGCGGACCGTTTCGGCTTCGCTGCAACAACGGGCAACGTTGCTCGATTTGGTGCTGCGCGACGTCTTCGGCCCGCAGAGGCTGGTTCGCGACGGCGTATTGCCGCCCGAGGCTTTGTTCCGACATCCCGGTTACCGGCTACCGTTTTGCCGTCCTCCGGAATCGCAAAATTCGCGGATGTTGCAATTCTACGCAGCCGACCTGACTCGCGCACCTGATGGCCGGTGGTGGGTGCAAGCCGATCGCTGCGAAAGTGCGAGCGGCGCTGGGTTCGCGCTCGAGAATCGTATTGCGCTTTCGCGAATGCTGTCGGACGTTTTTCGGCAGTGTCGTGTCGAGCGACTTGCCCCGTACTTCATTGCGGTGAAGGAGCTGCTCGCCAAGTTGGCGCCCCACAACGATGGCGATCCGCGGATCGTAATACTAAGTCAGGCGGCGGGCAGCACCAACTACTTCGAAGACGCGTTCTTGGCGCGCTACCTGGGTTACACGCTGGCGGAGGCCGGCGATTTGGCGGTGCGGCGCAATCGGTTGTATTTGAAAACGTTGGCCGGCTTGTCGTTGGTAAATGTGTTGCTGCGACGTCCGAATAGCGAACATCTTGATCCACTTGAAATTGCGGATTCTGGTTCCGCGGGCACGGCCGGGCTCTTGCAGGCGGTGCGGTCTGGAAACGTCACGATCGCGAATACGCCGGGGAGCGGCCTCGTGGAATCGCCGATCTTTCGAGCGTTTCTGCCGAGGTTGGCCGAGAAAATCTTGGGCGAACCGCTCTCGATGCCCGGCGTTGCGACCTGGTGGTGCGGCGAGCCGCAGGCATGCAGCTACGTGTTAGAGCGGCTCGATGAGCTGATTATTTTACCGGCGTATCGGCGGCGTGGTGAGCCGGTGTCGCAAATCAGTCGTCTGGCCGATATGTCGCGCAAAGCGCTGGCGGCGCTGATTCAGACGAGTCCTGGGAATTTCGTCGCGCAGGAAAAGATCGTTCGCTCGGGGGCACCCGCCTGGTCGGGCACGCAGCTTCAGCCATGTTACGTCGCGTTGCGCACGTTCGCTGCCGCGCACGGCGACGGCTACACAGTTATGCCAGGCGGATTGGCACGCATATCGACCTCGACCGCGCCCCTGGAGCTTTCGCTGCTGGATGGCGAGCGAAGCAAGGATGCCTGGGTGCTGGCCGAAGGGCCGGTTGAGCACGTTTCCTTACTCACGGCGAGCGAAGGCGATCTGCCGTTGCGGCGCGGCGGCGTGGACTTATCGAGCCGCGCGGCGGAACACTTCTTCTGGCTGGGACGTCAGTCGGTACGGGCCGAAGCGCTGGCCAAATTAATTCGCTCCGCGGCCCGGCGGCTAACAAGCGAAGAGCAGGTGGACCGCATTCCCGAGCTTCCGCATTTGTTGCGGATGCTGGCGGAGCAGGGACAGATCGAACCAGGTTACGTAGTCGAGGAGATTCGCAAGCAGTTGCCCTCGATCGAAAAGCAATTGCCGACGGCGGCGTTTGACGAAGGCCCGCCGAATGCGTTGCGGGCAACCGTCACTTCGCTCGTATCGCTGGCCTCGACGGTGCGCGATTTGATGTCGCTCGATAGTTGGCGAATCATTCGCCAAATGAACGACGACTTCCGACCCGCGGCCGGTCGCCACGGATTCCTCGACCTGCTCGATAAGATCGATGCTCTGCTGGTGCAGCTCGCCGCCTATGCCGGCGAAATCTCCGAGAGCATGACGCGCACTTACGCTTGGCGGTTTCTCGATCTCGGCCGCCGGCTAGAACGTGCGCTGCAAGAAGCGCAACTCTTGCGAGGTATGCTCTCGACCGATAGTGGCAGCGAACCCGAATCGTTGGAGACCATGCTGGAAATGCTCGACAGCGTGATGACTTACCGATCTCGGTACGGCTCGCGATTTCAGCTCGGGGCGGTGCTCGATCTCATGCTGTGCGATGAAACGAATCCGCGGTCGGTTGCGTACCAGCTCGTCGAGTGTGTAGCCCACGTCGATCACTTAAACGTTGGCGTTCAAGGTGACCACAAACCGGCCGACCAAGGCCTCGCCGGCTCGCTGCTGCAAACGGTCCGCGAGACGGACGTCGTGCGAATTTCTCGCCAATTCGAAGCCGGCGACAGTGATGCGTTGAACGACTTGCTCAATACGATCGGCAATATGCTTCCCGATCTTTCGGACGTGATTTCGCATCGGTACTTTTTTCACTCCGCTCCGATTCAGCGCTTGGCCGACATCGAGTCGAAACCAGGGGCCAGGAAATAGGCGTCGTCTAACGGCCGCCCTGAAGAGACCACGTTGAAATACCAAATCAGCCACAAAACCTGGTACGAGTATTCCGAGCTGGCGCCGGTGTGCCATAACCTCGTTCACCTTGCGCCTCGCGAGACGGCCTCTCAGAAGTGCAATGCTTACCGGTTGTTGATCGATCCGAAGCCGGCGTTTTTTACGGGACGCGAGGACTATTTCGGAAATCACACGGAATACTTTTCAATCGAAAGCGGGCACCGAAAGCTGGAGATCATCGCCGAAAGCACTGTAGACGTATCGAATCTCGATGACTCGATGGTCAGCGACGTGCCGTGGCAGGACTGCGTGGTGCACTCCGGCGACCAAGTTAACGGCCATCCCGTGGGTGCAGCCATCGATCCGACGCACGCGCAGTTGGCGTTCCCATCGCCGCGCATACCGCCGTTGGTCGAGCTTCGCGAGTATGCGTCCAAGAGTTTCTTGCCGAATCGCTCGATCGTGCAAGCGCTGGTGGATTTAAACGTTCGAATTCATCATGAATTCAAGTTCGATCCACGGGCGACCACGGTCGATACGCCGTTGTGGGAAGTGCTGAATTTGCGACGCGGCGTGTGCCAAGATTTTGCCCATCTCGCCACGGGCTGCTTGCGCAGCATGGGCCTCGCGGCCCGGTACGTGAGCGGTTATCTGCGAACCACGCCGCCACCGGGTAAACCTCGCTTGGTCGGCGCCGATGCCTCGCACGCGTGGTGTTCGGCGTGGTGCGGTCCACTCGGCTGGGTCGACTTCGATCCAACCAACAACTGCCTCGCAGGCGACTCCTACGTTACAATCGCGTGGGGTCGAGACTACGGCGACGTCTGCCCAATTCAGGGCGTTTTCGTCGGCGGCGGCGATCACCGCATCACGGTCAGCGTCGATGTCGCGCCGCTGGGGTAGCTCGTTCCGAGTTCGGCACGAGGCTTGCATTCCGCACTCTTCGAATCATTGATAAAACGATCACCTGGCGGGAAGAATGCAAACGTATCGTTGCACGTGCGGAAATCGGCTGTATTTCGATAACTCAATTTGCCTCGCTTGCCAACGCGAAGTTGGTTGGTGTGAGGGCTGCGAGCGCATCGCTGCGCTGGAACCGATCAATGCGGCTGATGGAGCGGCGACAGGCGAATATCGATGTGGCCACGACGATTGTGGGAAAAATCTTCGCAAATGTCACAATTATGTCGTCGAGGCTGTTTGCAACCGCTGCTATTTGGTTGAAAAAGCCGTAGTGGCCGAGCAGGGGCCTGCGGCGAACGAAGCCGTGCAAGCCAATGTTCTTTGCAGGTCATGCCAACTGACCGAGACGATTCCGGATCTCGCCGTGGTCGGTAATCATGAAAAGTGGGGTCGTTTGGAAGCTGCCAAGCGCCGGCTTATCTACACGCTTGATCGGTTAGGTTTGCCGTACGCAAACGCAACGCCGAGGCTGACCTTCGATTTCAAGGCCGATATTGTGCCGCCGAACAACGAGTGGCGCAACGTCGGGGCAAAGGAAATCGTTTACACCGGCCACGCCGACGGCAAAATCACGATCAACCTTCGTGAGGCGGACGATGCGGCTCGGGAGGCGCTGCGCGTTCAGTTTCACGAGGCGCACCGCACTCTCATTGGTCACTTTCACCACGAAGTTGGCCATTACTATTGGCAGCTGCTCGTCCAAAACCAGCGTGAAGCAGAATGCATTCGTGTTTTCGGTGACCACAACTCACCTGCGTACGCTGACGCGATGGCCGCCTACTATCAAAATGGACCGCAGCAAAACTGGGCGGCGTCGTTTATCAGTGCGTACGCCTGCGCACATCCCTGGGAAGATTTCGCTGAAACGTTCGCGCTCTACTTGGATATGATCTCGGTGTTGGATACCGCTTCGCAACTCTTTCGCGCCGGCCGCGCGAATTTTCGCAGCCGCTCGGTCGCGCCGCTTGTGGAGCGCTATCAAGAGGTCGGCATCCTGGTAAATGAATTCAATCGCACCGTGGGACTCATCGATCTGGTGCCCGAGGTCGTCATGGCTCCCGTGGTTGAAAAGCTGAAATTCATTCACAAGCTCTTAAATAAGGCAGCCCAACCTAAGCCGCTGGTGCCCGAAGTCGCGCCGGTTCCGTTGAGCGTTGTGGCGAACTAAATGAACTCGCGCGGCCTCGCACGGGGACAGGCAGGTGATGGCCGCAGCGCGACGGCTTGCGAGGCGCTAATTTTGCGCCGGTGGTAGGGGTCCCATAAAACGGGTGCAAAACTCTGGAGTTTTGCCCTGCCTTCGGGCATGAAATGACTGCACGGACAGCGGCAACGTAGTGAGTGATCGCGCACAACTCGGAGGATTAAATTTCTCAAACGCTGGTCAGGGATGGTCCATGCGCCAGGTTTTTCGACTAAGGGGGATAGAGGGGAAGAATCTCGATTCCGATCCCAATGCGCGAAGCCTGACGTTTGGCTGACGGGTGAGAGCCGATCGCTGAGGGCTTTTTCTGCTAGGTTTTCAAAGAATGAAACGCTTCCATGGAGCGTGAGTCGAACCTAGCACGTTTGGTGGCCAATTTCTACAAAAATCTTTTAGCGCGCCGCGGAATTGTTGAGCGAATGCATATCGATTTCAACGCCGTCCCTTCCCGCGACGCGAGAAGCGCCGCTCAATGAGATTGGCTCCGGTACTGTTTAATTCTTCAATTTTGATTTTTGCGCAGTACGGCCTAGCAATTACTCAAGTCGCCTAACATACAGCTTAGCCGCATACTAACACGACCCTCGTGGCGCTGGTCGCAAGTTCAGGCATGTGGCGAATGCGCTTGCGGCCAAAAGATAAACGCCGTTCGGTTCCGGGACGGCGTGCACGGTAATTGCCAGTTCATTGCCCGTATCCGGCTCCCACTTGATTCCGTCGTTTCGGACCGACGCAAACGTTCCTAATACCAACGGCGGATTTTGATTGCGTGACGACAGCTTCAGGCCGACGAAGTAAGGAGAATCGTCTTCTGTGAGACCTGCTACTCCGGTAGGCGTATGAAATGCGACGAAGTATTGCCCACCGGCAGTTAGCGGGATTTGAAATTGAGAGAAGTCGAAACTATAGCGATGTTCCAGACTGGGAAAGTTCAAAATGACATTGAAATTGCTGGCGTTCTTTTGAACGGTTCCCAAGAGCGTGGTTGGTAAGTTGTTGACCGAATTGTATATGGAAATGTTTAAAGGCGGGGAGTTCGGTACCTGCTGTTCCGAGCCAGCCGCCATCAGTGCATCGACCGTTGTAAGAGTGCCACCAGCATTTGCGGTGAAAGTTTGGCCAGCCGCACGGTTGAAATAGCCCGGCATCGGGAATTGGGAGTCTACCCCGATACCATCGTAAGAATCGGAATACGCTTCGGCTGGAGGAAGATTCGTCGCGACAATGTAATCTGCTCTGGCTACGAGAGAATACGGCAGCAACCCAAGTGCTAAAATCAGAACGTATTCGATTTGCATTAGTCTTTATCAAGTTGAGGATGAATAATGAAAATGGATGCCGGGGAGTTTATGTAGTCGCCGAAGGCAACGCAACCTCACAACTTCTTGAGACAAGTGAAGCACGTCTCAACGAATACTCGCGAGGCGGAACGGGCCGCAGCGAATGAACTGGGAAGAATAAAGGTGACGGGAGTCAATTCCGCCACCGCATCGTGCCCCGTAGTTAAAGTGTTCTGGCTGGAGTTAAGTTATCTGTCGAGCGTTTTGGGGCGCAAAGAAAAGCGTTGCGGCCACGTGAAGTGAACCGCAACGCTTTGTTTTATCTGAAAGAAACGAGTCGGCTGATTCTTACGAATTCAGCTACGGTCTTGCGTCGACTACTTGATGAACAACATTTCCTGGTACGTCGGCAGCGGCCAGAGGTCGTCGGCCACCCAGCTTTCGAGCTCGTCGGCGTACTTGCGGACCATGGACATCGCCGGCAGCAGGTCGCTTGCACAGTATTCGGCCGCTTTGTGAGCGCCGCCACCGTGGCTGACCTTGCCGAGAGCCATGTTGAGCACGCCGATGCTGTCCTGCAGGCTCTTTACGAGCTCGGTGACCTTGTCCAGCGTGTCGGTGTCGAACTCGTACCCCACGAGCTTTAAGTTCGCACACGTCGAAGCCAGTTCGTTTTGGTAACGAATGGAGGCTGGGAAGATCATCGTCTTGGCCATCTCGAGCGTGAGATTGGCTTCGCTGTAGACCGTCTTGCAGTACTGCTCGAGATAAATCTCGAACCGGCTCGTGAGCTCACGCTCATTGAGCACACCGTACTTCTCGAACAGCTCTTTGATTTCCTTCTGCTCGAGCACAGGTAGAGCATCGACGGAGTTCTTGAGGTTCAGCAAACCGCGCTTGGCGGCTTCTTGGTGCCAGGCGTCCGAGTAGCCGTCGCCATTGAAGATGATCGGCGCGGCTTCGGTGCTGATTTCGGTCAGCAGCTTCTGCACAGCGGCATTCAACTTCGAGGCATCGCCGCCCGTGGCCTTTTCGAGCTGGGTCGCGCAGTAATCGAGCGACTCGGCGACGATCGTGTTCATTGCCACGAGCGGACCAGCGATCGATTGGTTAGCACCTACGGCTCGGAACTCGAACCGGTTGCCGGTGAAGGCAAACGGGCTCGTGCGGTTGCGGTCGCCAGCGTCCTTTGGCATTGGCGGCAGGACGTCGACACCGACTTCCATTGTGCCGCCCTTTTTCGAAGAGCTCGCGCCGCCCTTCTTGATCTGCTCGAACACATCGGCGAGCTGATCGCCGAGGAAGATCGAGATGATCGCGGGCGGAGCTTCGTTCGCACCGAGGCGATGATCGTTGCCGGCCGTCGCCACGACAGCACGCAACAAACCTTGGTACTTCTTCACGGCACGCAGAACGGCCGCGCAGAACACCAAGAACTGGGCGTTATCGTGCGGCGTATCGCCCGGATCGAGCAAGTTGCCTTGCGAGGCGCTGCCGAGCGACCAGTTCACGTGCTTGCCGGAGCCGTTGATGTTCGCGAACGGCTTCTCGTGCGTCAGGCAGGCCATGCCGTACTTCTCGGCTACGCGGCGAAGCGTAATCATGATCAACTGCTGGTGATCGTTGGCGAGGTTCGCCGATTCGAACACCGGTGCAATTTCGTACTGCGCCGGGGCGACTTCGTTGTGACGAGTCTTCACCGGTACGCCGAGTTTGAATAGCTCACGCTCGGTTTCGAGCATAAACGCCAGTACGCGCTCTGGAATCGCTCCGAAGTAATGATCTTCGAACTCCTGACCCTTCGGCGGCTTGGCGCCGAACAACGTACGACCGGCGGTAAGCAAGTCGGGTCGAGCGAAGAAGAAGTGGCGATCGACCAGGAAGTATTCCTGCTCGGGGCCGGCCGTCGAGGCGACGAACGCGCCGTCCGTCTCACCGAACAGTTTCAGCACGCGCTGAGCTTGCTTGTTAAGAGCCTGCATCGAACGCAACAGCGGCGTCTTCTTGTCGAGCGCTTCGCCCGTCCAGGAGACAAACGCCGTCGGAATGCAGAGCGTGGTGCCGTTGGGGTTTTCGAGAATGTACGCTGGGCTGGTTACGTCCCAGATCGTGTAACCGCGGGCTTCGAACGTGGCACGAATGCCGCCGGTGGGGAAGCTCGAACCATCAGGCTCACCCTGAATGAGCTGCTTGCCGGTGAATTCGGCGAGCGCGCCGCCGTCACCATCTGGCGATAGGAAGCTGTCGTGCTTTTCGGCGGTGAGGCCGGTGAGAGGGAAGAAGACGTGAGCGTAGTGCGTGGCACCTTTTTCAATAGCCCAATCTTTCATCGCCGAAGCGACGACATCGGCAATCGCCGGATCGAGCTTTTCGCCCGATTCGATCGTCTTGACGAGAGCCTTGAAAACCGGCTTAGGCAGCCGATTTTTCATTACGGCCTTGTTGAAAACGTTGCAGCCGAAGATTTCCGACGTCGGCGTGTCAATGAAATTGAGCGGCTCGGAAAGTGGTTTGTAATTGGTGACGGCCGAAATGGCCGCCATCCGCGCTGAACTGCCGACATATCCGCCAGCACTGGTCGCGGCTCCCGCCGCACCGCCTTGCGACGTGCCTTTGGCACCCGAACGAGTTTGCGTACTCACAAAAAGTCCTTACCTCGGGGCATACCCGAGCTAAAAAAAGGAAAACGTAGACCCGTCGTCCCAGAAGGGGGGAACGACCCAATTGCCCATCCTGGGCAAGTGAAGTGCGGGCAAGTCCGATCGCCCGCAAACTCCGGCAGGAAAGCAAAGTGCGTGCCGGCGGGTCACGCAGCGAGTCTCGTCAAAAACACCTTCTTATTAAGACTCTCCGCCAAACTGCGCTCACTTGCGAATATATCGCCGGCCTATCTTGTGGGCAATTCCTGCTAAAAAATCAGGCGAAAATCCGGCGATTTTGGCAATAATGACGTGGTTGGACTACGCTTTCGTACCAGACACGCGTGGGGACAATCAGGAACATTAATACGATGACTAAGTCCTTACAGCGACGGAACTTTGTGACAGTTCTTCTTATGGCGATGCTTCCGGCGGCAATCGCGTGCGCCCAGCCATTGCCGGCCGGTCTCCACGGTAGCTCGGGCAACGAACAGGATTATGCTCGTGTCACGGTATTTGGCATCGAGGCCAAAGGCAGCAAGTTCGTTTACGTTTTCGACCGGTCGGGCAGCATGGACGGCGCTCCGCTCGCGGCCGCCAAGAAGCAGTTGCTCGTTAGCCTGCAACCGCTCGGCGAGACGCAGCAGTTCGACATTCTGTTCTTCAACCATCGCGTGGTGGTGTTCGATGGGGGCAGTGGCCAAAAGCGGGCGATGTTTGCAACCGATCGCAATAAGCAGCTTGCGGCCGAGTTCGTGCAACGAATTGCGGCCGACGGCGGGACCGACCGCACTCTGGCATTACGAACGGCGCTCAAGCTGCAGCCAGATGTGATCTTCTTTCTGTCCGACGAGGACAAGCCGATGCCTGCGAAGGAGTTGGAGGAAATCGCAAAGGCGAACGATCGGGTCGGCGCTCAAATCTGCACAATCGAGTTCGGCAAGGGCGCGCAACAGGCGGGGGTGAGCTCGATGGCCGAGCTTGCGCAGGCGAACAACGGGAAGCACGTCTATGTGGATGTGACGAAGCTCTCGAAGTAGCGTTGCCGCGCGCCTTTGTTGCGATTCACCCTCACCCCGGCCCTCTCCGAGTGGGAGAGGGAGAAGAACGAATATTGTCGCGGGCGCTCGACACGATTTTTTAATACAAAATTCGCGCTTCGGGCAACTCGCCGAATTGCGTAAAGCGTTGTGCTGCACGCAATTGCATGTTTCGGCGCCGCGAATGAACCCTCGAATTTTGTAACTTTGAGGCGCAGCGTGCGTTCAAAAGCGGATGGACACAAACTTTGATGATTGCCTCAGGTGCAGGCGCACCGCGAGCGCAATCTTCATCGACGCTATGATCGATCGACGCGATTTTTTTGCGAGAAAAACTGGTTGCCAAAGAGCGAGAGCCGGTGTTTAACCGGCGTGTGGCAACCTAGCATAGGTCGTGGCTCAAAAACAACAAAAAACTGGTCGCGACGAGAAGATTCGCCGCATTTCCCGCGCTAGCCGCGCCGAACCCGGGACATGGGGGCGGACATCGTGAAGCATAGGCCGAGCAGGATCAATGTCGTCGGCTCAGGAATCAAATCGACAGACGGATTGTAGAGGTAGCCTCGGAACTGAAGCGACGCGCTGGTCACGAGGTAGAAATTTCCAACCCCAATCCGGTTAGGGAATGAATCACCTGACACGCCGGGTGGGACGCTGGTCACTCCCAATTTGGTTACCGTATCCGACCCCACTGGGACGCCGTTTAAATACAGTGTCGCTACTCCGGTCAGGGTGCTGCCGGAGCCGAGCGTGTGTCCACTCGTATCAAACACGCCTGTCACGTGGTACCAAGTGTTTGCCACGATGGGCGCAGTTAAGTGCGTACCGATCGTGCTGTCGTCGTTAAAACCGAACCGCACTATCGGAGTCGCGTTCATACCCTGGATTTGTAAATAGTCGGTGCCTGCGTAATCGATGATCTTACCGACGTGCTGCGGATTATCTGTCCCATCCCAGTTGAACCAGGCATCCATCTTGAAGCCGCCGCTTGCAGCAATTAGTGAGTTATTCAGCAACGCGGACTGATTCGTTCGCATGCCGCCGCCATCCGTGGCGAGCGACTCTGCATTGGCAGGAGCGCCGGCGGGAACGTTGGTCGATAGAGTCGGGGCGCCGGTCGTGGCAGCGTCGTGGTGTGCTGAACTTAAATCCGTGACAGCTGCACCGGAGGCGCCAGTACCATCCCAAGAAGTTGGTGGCGCCGAGGCGAACTGGTAACTAAAGATGGGAACCGCTAAAGATTGGCGATCGCCCACGGACAGGAAGAACGCGCACACTGCCAGTGCGCCGTGTAAGAGGTGTAAGCCAAAGCTTCGCGTCATTGGGACCACTCGAAAATAGAACGAAAGAAGTGGGCTACCCCCCAGATAGTTACTGTATTCCGGGGGAAAGAGGGCGTCAAATAACCGCGATGGGTTCCGGCTCGGCAGCGAACTTATTCTAATTCGCTGACACGGTTTCCGCTTTACGGCACCCCGGCGCTCAGCGGGCCGGTTTGAGGCTGGCTTCGGCGTTGTCGAGTCCGTCGTGCCATTGGAGGGGCGCGAGGTAGACGCCGCCTCGTCCCCAGCCGGCGCGGCTGATGTACCACTTTCCGTCTGTGTCGCGCACGACCTCGGCCGCGTGGGCTGGGATATGTCCGACGAGATTCGCTTCGTCCCAGTGGTTAAGCGCGTCGCTCACAAATACATCGGTCCCGTCGTACCCGCCTCGGGGGCCGATGAAGAGGTACTTCTTGGATCCGCGGCGGACGACATAGGGTGATTCCGTCGGCCCGGCGAATGTCCCCTTTGTCTTATCGGTGAAGACGGCAATCTTGCCCGACCAATGAACAAGGTCATCGCTTTCGACGCGGAAGACAACATAGTTGCCGCCGGCAGGCGCGCTCGTCGCAGTGTAGTACAGGTACCACTTTCCGTCGGCCCGGAGGACGAACGGGTCGCGAGCGTCGTAGCCATCAACGATCAGAGGGTTTTTGGGATAACGCTTCCAGTTGACGAGATCCTTCGACGTGGCCAACTCGAGTTTGTAGCGCGTATGATCCGCATCGCCGCCGCATTAGAACATGTAATACAGGCCGCCATGCTCGATCACATACGGTGCCCACAGGTGGGCTTCGTTCCAAGGCGGGCCGGTCTCGACGGTTAGCGCGGGCTCTTGCTTGATCCAGGGTCCGCCCACGAGACGGGGCGACGTGGCGTGCGCGAAGCTGATCTCGTTAAGCGGGGCGGCCGGCTCGGCGTGCGTGATGCCGAAAAGATGCCAGGTCCCTTTGTCATCCTGGATGAAGCAGTGGTCGTTGAGATACCACGGTTCCGTTTCGCCTATGGTGGGGTCATAGATTTTGATGAACTTGCCAGCGGTCACCAGCGTCTTAACCCCGACGGCGCCGGCGGAAAGAATTCCGACCAGAGACACGACGAAAAGCAGGGCGGATTTCGGCATGTGGGTTCCGAGCTTGGCGAGTTTGTAGGAAGGGTTGGTCGATCTGCGACAACCCATCGTGTCGCGGGGGTGACGTGTTCGCGTTGCGCGGCGAACCCATCCTACTTCGCTTCGCTATTATTTAGAATTCAAACTCTTACGTGCGTCGAAATCGCTTGCAAGAACTATAAGCAAGCACCGCGGCGAAAAGAGAAAAAGTTCCAGGTTCGGGAACCTCGACCTTGACGATGGTCCCTGCCGGTACGACTGTCACGTAGGGCGTGCCACAACACGACGCTTGATCCGAACTTGTAGTTGTTGCAAAAGACGGCGGAAACTCGATCAGGTTGGCAAATTGAAATGAATTAGTAGGGATGGCAACGTTGGAGCCTATTTCGAGAGTCTGACCAAATTTAGCAAAGCTTCCGTTGAATGTTAGAAGATCCGCAATATTTCCAACGTTGTCCTGAAACTCCAAGGTTCCAAAGCCCACGTAAGCGACACTGGCACCATCGATTGATAGGGTCGCCCCCAGCACGTCAAATCCAGCCGTCGGTACATCGGTTGGAAGTAGGTCTTGTGCATTGCTCGCTACAGTAACGCCGAGATCGAAGCTCTTTCCCTGCGAACCGATTAGCCAGGGGTCGTCACTACCGGCCGGAACGATTAGGCCAGACCATGAGTAGTTAATAGGCAATGATGCGCCCGAGCTCGCGCTTAAGGTGAGCCAAAGTAAACAAGCGCCTCCAAAGCAGTTCTTTACAGTCATTAGATCGACCTCCTATGTCTATCACTAAGGGACTGATTTGTGGCCGGCAGCCGAACGTGTCGCGGCAATCGCGCCTACTTCGCGGTTGCCGCTTCGGCGGCACTGATAAAACCGTCGCCGTTGGTGTCGAGTTTTGAGAATTGTTCGCTGGTACCCAGGAATTCGCGGCGGCTTACGTCGCCGTCGCCGTTGAAGTCGGCGCGGAGGAACCAGTCGGGAGTGCCGGCGGGTGCGCTGCGGGCGGCGGCGGAGCGCGGGCGGTAGAAGGAATCTTCTTCGGGGCGTTCGCCGCGTAGGAATGCGACGATCATCGTGTACGGCAGTTCGCTGCTTTGCAGGATGCCGTCGTGGTTTGTGTCGTATGCGGAGAGGGTCTTCGCGGCGGTTGAGATTTCGCGTTCGCCAAGTCGGCCGTCGGCGTCGGCGTCGAGGAGCTCGCAGAGAGAGTCGCAGTTGTCGTGGACCATCAGGCGAATCTCGCTGGCCGCGGCGGATTGGGCGGGAGCCAGAGAATTCGTTAGGTCTTCCGCCATCAGCACGAGGCGTGTTGAGCCTAGCGTGACGACGAGTCGATCTGAGACTGGTTGCTGGGCGATTGACACCGCTGGAAGACTTTCGTAAATCCTAACCGTGCTTTTGCCCGGCGATTTGTCGGTACCGGTCGTGAAGTCGACGGCAATCAGCAGATGCGGCGGCTCCGTTTTGAGGGCGGCGATTTCATCCTGGTCGAGGAGGCCGTCGCCATTGACGTCCAGACTTTTGTATACAGACGCAAGCGCTGGAAAGCTTTCGGGGCGAAGGTCTTGTTGCGGCGCGTAAAGATCTGTGAGGAGGTAGTTGAGGCGATCGGGCGCGAAGTTTGGCTCCAAATATAGGGCGGCTGCCCGGCTAACTCCGCGCTGACCCATCGAACCCTGGCTATCGCCCAATAACAGGTCGCGAAGCGTTTCGAATTCTTCGGCGGTGACGACGCCGTCGTTGTCGTCGTCGAACGCCAGAAGCGTTTTGGCGCACTGTTGCAATTCTTCGGCAGACAGTTGGCCGTCGCCGTTCGTGTCGAGTAGTTTCCAAATTCGAGAAGAAGCGCTGGGCACGTTCGCATACGAGCGGCTGCTGCGCAAGCTGAAGGCCCGCATCTTGCGGCCCGCCGCCCGGCCCAGCCAGGCGGCGGCCTCGTCGCGTTGGATCTCCCCGTCGTGGTTGTGGTCGTATTGGTCGGTCCACGTTTTCAGGTCGCGTTCGCGGACGGGCATGCCGTACTGCTGCTCTTTGAGATATTCCTCGTTGGCAGCCAGCGCTTTCCAGGTCGGGCGTTTGTCTTTGTCCGAGGTAGCTGCGGCGAGCACGCCGTCGATCAGCTTTTCGAACGGTTCGTTTGCGGGATGGCCATCGATCGTGAGAGTTACATCAACGATGAGGGGTCCGCCGGGCGTTAGAATCGCGATGCGTTCAGGATGTGGTTTCGGCGGCGGAGGGGCGGACTCTTGTTTCTTCGGCGTACCTGCTTTTGAAGTCGCCTTATCTGGTAGTCCCTGGGCCGAAGATTGCGGTTTGACGTCGACCGGCTTGTCGGAAGTAGTCGGCGTCGTCGTTGAGGATACGGGTGTAGCCGCGCCGGTAGGAGCCGCCGGCGGTTTCTCAATAGCAGGTGACGAGGCTACCTTAGGCTTTGATGGCTGGCACCCGCTTTGAATCAAAACGGCGGAGATTGCAACGAACGCGACGAAATGCCGAAGCATAGATGAGGCTCGACCGGCCGTGAAAACACGTTTGAGTTTCACACGCTTTCCGACGATCACGTGAGAATATCGTGGATCGGAGTTCCCTCGGCGATCTTGATGGGACGGTTCGATGCGGTCATGTTTTCGTGATCGGGTGGAACGCCGAGCGCGGTGGACAACGTCGCGAGCACGTCCCCAATGCCGACTTGTTTCTCTTCGACGGTCGCGCCATCGGCGCTGGTCTTCCCGTACGCTTGCCCGCCTTTAATGCCACCGCCGGCGAAAACGCATGACCAGGCTGCGGGGAAATGATCGCGGCCGGCGTTGCCGTTGATTTGTGGCGTGCGGCCGAACTCGCTTATCCAGAGGATTGTCGTGTCCTTCAACAAATCGCGCTCTTGCAACTCGCCCATCAGTGTGGCCCAGCCAGCGTCCAATTCTTCGGATAGTTTTTTAACGCGGCGGAAGTTGTCTTGGTGCGTATCCCAGCCGAGGCCATCGCCGAGGGCGACTTCGACGAACGGCACGCCGCGCTCGACCAAGCGGCGAGCGAGCAGGCACCCCTGACCAAACACGCCGTTGCCGTATTCGCTGCGAACTTTGTCCGATTCGGTTGAGAGATCGAACGCCTTCCGCACGTCGGGCGTCATGAGGTCGGCGGCTTTGCGATAGAGGGCGTTGTGCGTTTCGAACGCGTTCGTGTGACGGCCGTCGAGGAACTTCTTTTCCATCGTATTCCACAGCGCGAGTCGGCGTGCAGCCTGATCGGCGCTTACGTCTTGCGGCAGTTCGAGGTCTTCCATTTTCAAATCGACGGGTTTGGCACGCGTCATCGACGCGCTGCCCGGCGACGGCGGCCCACCGCTGCCGGCGACGATCGCGGGCGCGTAACGCGCTCCTAAGAACCCTGGCTCGAACGCGGCCGGATTGACATCCCGCGGCGGCGCGACTGTCACATAGTTCGGCAGTACCGACTCGTATTCCATTTCTTTCGCGAGCGAACAGGCAATCGACGGGTACGCTACTTCGCCCGCGGGGGAATGGCCGGTGCGAACGAGGTGTGTGCCGCGTCCGTGATCGCCTTCCTTCGTGGTGAGCGATCTTACGACGGCGAGCTGGTCGCCGAACTTGCCGAGCTTTGGTAAGTGTTCGCTGAACCGCAAACCCGGAACGCTTGTCGCCCCTTCTTTGAACTCGCCGCCGTTGGCGTGGCCGGGCTTCATGTCGAACGTATCGGTCTGGCTTGGGCCGCCGCTCATCCATAGCAAGATGCAATGCCGGCGACGGCGCGGGTCTTGTGCAATTTCCGCCGCGAGGCTCGGCAACCAGCGAGCGCAGCTGGTTCCTAAAATGCCCAGCCCAAAATTGCGGAGCAATTCGCGACGGTCGATTCCGCGATGGTTGCAGGCCATGGCTTTGCTTCCTATTGGTTGAATGCGAACTCGGTGCTGTTGACTAGTGCCCACAGGATGTCGCCAAGCGCCTTCGATCGTTCGCCGGGCGCTTTTGCATCGGCTAAGACGGCGAGGCACGACTTGGCTTCGTCGTCGTTTGGCTGTCGGGCGAACGCCGCCAAAAACAACGATTGAACGCAGTCGTTGTCGCTCATGAAGGGCGCTTCGAGCGCGCCAAGCACGCTGCTGCGGCCCGATGCGGTGACATCCGACATCGTTTTCCCATTCATCAACAGGAGTGCCTGCAGCGTTCCTTCACGATATTCGGCCGGATCGCCCGGCGGTGGTCGCATGCGACGTATGAAATCCGTTCGTAGTGGACTTTCCGCTAGTCGGGTGTTCGGAGCGTTCGGGTCGGAATAATCCGACCGGGGAGCAGCATCGTCCAGCGGAGCCAGAATGGCAAAGCTATCGAACAGTTGCTCCGGAGAAAGCGGCCGCGCGATCATTCGTGAAAAATGCTCGGGCGGCTTCGTCGAATCGCCACTGCTCGAAAGCTGGTATGCCCGCGTGAGTGCGAGCGTTCGCCACAAGTTGCGCAGGTCGAAATTCGACTTCACGAAATAGTCGGCCAGTTCGCTGAGCAGCTGGTTGTTGACGGATTCCTGGTCATCGAGCGATTCGACAATGCCATGTCCGAAGAGTTGCGACCAGGCCCAGTTCACCGCGGCCCGCGAGAAAAACTGGTTGTCGGGCGAAGTTAGCCACAGTGCGAGCTGCAGCCGCCGCGTGTGGTCGGATTCGTCCGTCGCTTCATCTCCGCCCGGGTATTTGGGCGATACGACCTTGGTCGAGTTCGGCAGCATGACGTCGCCCTGGTCGGCATCGATGAGCCGATACGACATTCGCATCATGTTGTTGCGATCTTCGGGCGCTCGCACGCGGGCGAAGAACGCTGCGAGGCCCCAGAAGTCGCGCTGGGTCCAAGAGGCGGTCGGGTGATCGTGGCACTGAGCGCAGTGCAGGTGGACGCCGAGGAATAGTTCCGCGGTGTTGGTTGCCAGCTTCTCGGGTGATACGTCGTTGGCTTGGTAATACAGGGCGGGGCCGAGCTCATCGCCGCCTAGCGTGAGCAGCATTTCGCCCACGAGATTGTCGTAGCGTAGATTCTTCGCAAATCGTGCCCGCAACCATTTTTGGAGCGCTACGGCTTGCGGTCCGCGCTGGGCATCCACGCCGAGCGGCAAAATGCGATTCCGCCAAGTGGTGGCCATGTGCGTGGAATAGCGCGGCGAGTTGAGCAGTCGATCGATCAACTCCGCACGCTTGTTCGGGTTGTTGTCGGCCAAGAAGGCTCGCACATCTCCCACGCGCGGAATGACACCGTTCAAGTCTAGATACACGCGCCGCATGAACTCGCCATCGGCCGATTGCGCGGCGGGCTCGATCTTGTCGGCGGCCCACAGCTGCCCCATGAGCTCATCGACTCGGGCCGCCATCTGCTCGCTGCTGCGCGCGGTCGATTCGGACGATGCCCCGGTTTTCTCGGTTGAATCGTCGGCAGCAATAGCGATTGAGAATGGCGCCAGGCCCAAGGCGGCGACCAACGACCAAAAATATGCCCGTTTGAGTTGCATGTTTGGCAAACTCATCGCGATTGGGGCTTTTCGGCTCCCGCAGAAGCCACGGCCCGTGATAAGAATAGGATTACGCTCGCGAAGGTTTATTGTACCCCTTTTTGGGGAATGAACACAGCAAGACCTGCCTCACGAAACCTCGAATTCCACTCCTTGCGCCCGCCAAGCCGGTCCGCCCGCATGAATCCTTTTGACAGCAGCACGGATTCCGATCGCCATTTCATTTGGCATCGGCTCGTGGAGGTGGATTGCGAGGCTTTTGCCAAGGGTGATTGGTCGCAAATTGAAGGCGATTTCGCTGCAGATGGATTCGAGGGAATTCGCTGTTGTTATTCCGCCGATCCGGACGACTGGCGGATCGCCTTTGCACACTTGAACGGTTACCGCGATTCCTGGCTGGCAGCCTCGGAGGTGTTTCGAGCCCTCCAGCCCGTGGGCTATTCCCACCGGGAAGCGTTGCTCGCTCGCTGCCACCTCGAGGAAATCGAGATCGCCGGCGATCGGGCTTTAGCGCACAAGAAGTTTTACGGCGAGGTGCCGCTCGCCGACGGCTCGAAGCTGGCGGACTGCCGGCAGACGTTGTACCGTCTTCATAAGCAAAACGGCACTTGGCGCATCGTCGGCTTCTTCGGCCAACTCCCGTTGTTGAATGGTGGCGCGATCGCACGATGAATGAACACGCGACTCTTAGTATCGTCGACTACTGCGTGTTCTTCGGGTACATCGCTCTCACGCTATTCCTCGGCTTCGCTGTATCGCGCGGTGCTCGCCGCAAGATGAAGGACTACTTCCTCGGCGACAAAAAACTGCCCTGGTACGTCGTGGGCACCTCGATGGTCGCCGGCGACATTAGTAGCGAAACGTTCATCGCCAACGTAGGTATCGCTTATCAATACGGCATGGTCATCGCCACGACCGGCTGGAACTCGTGGATCATCTACTCGATTTTTCTATTCGTGTTCCTGCCGTATTACGTGCGGTCCGGTCTGTACACGATGCCCGAGTTCTTGGAGCGGCGCTATAACCCGACCTGCCGTTACTTGTTCGCGTTTTCGCTCGTCGTTGGTTATCTGTTCACGCTGCTTGCCGGCTCACTGTATGCCGGCGGGCTGTTTGTCGAGCGAATTTTTGAGCTCCGGTTATCCCCGGATGTGAACACAAACATTGCCTGGGGGATTGTGTTCTTCGCGGTGACAACCGGGGCCTACACGATTTACGGCGGCATGAAGAGTTCCGCATGGACAGACTTTATGCAGATGTTCGTCCTGCTCACCGCTGGGATCCTGCTGCCGATCATTGCGGTTCGCGAGGCGGGTGGGTTGTCGCAGCTTGTCCACGATTACCCGGACAAATTCAACATTTTTCTCCCGCCGACGCACGAACGATTTCCAGCGACGGGCGTGTTTACCGGATTCCTTTCCGTCGGGCTGTGGTACACCTGCTCGAGCCAGCACATCGTGCAGCGCGTGCTCTCTGCCAAGGACGAGTGGCACGCGCGGATGGGTGTCGTGGCGGCCGGTTATTTGCGCATCATCACTCCGCTGTTTTTTGTGCTGCCCGGCATCGCGGCGATAAAGCTCTTTCCCCATCTTGAGAAACCCGACCAGGCTTATTTAGTGCTGGTGAAATCGTTGATTCCCACCGGACTGAAGGGCCTTGTCCTGGCGGGCATGGCGGCGGCACTCATGGCGACGGTATCGACCGTGCTCAACGCCACCTCGACGATGCTGACGATCGATCTTTACAAAAAAGCGCGACCTGCCGCGGGCGACCGAGAGCAGGTTATCGTCGGCATGATTTCAGGCGTCGTCGTACTTGTCATCAGCGTGCTGATCGCATTTATCTACATCACGCAGAAAGATTCGCTCTTCGTGCTGATCCAAACAGTCTTCTTTTACATCGCTCCACCGTTCGCGGTGGTGTTCTTGTTGGGGCTCATCTGGCCCCGGGCCAATGGCCCAGCCGCCGTGGTTACGATTATCAGCGGATTTCTCTTCTTGCTGCTGCTGCAGAAAGGCGTTCCGTTGGCTGGAATTCCACCGCTTTGGAATTCGATCACATGGCTGACGCCCTACAAAAAGGCGTACCAACACACCGCGCTCCTGACGTGGATCTTTTCAATGACCGTGATGATCGTCACGTCGCTCCTAACATCGCCACCGCCGCCAGAGCGCATCGACGGAATTATCTGGAACCGCAGCTACCTTTCGCTGCCACCCGCCGAAAGGCTGAAATACGGCGGCTGGAAAGATTTCCGCATTTGGTGGCTGCTGTTCGTCCTTTCCGTGCTCTCGATTTATGGCTTCTTCGTGTGGTTCAACTTTTTCCGCGCGACGTAGAAGAATGTTAACCACGGAGGCACGGAGGGCACGGAGACCTTAAACGCACGTTTTCATTACAATGAGATGGATGTGACGACGCTCACAGAATAGGTGCCTTTATTCTTCGTCTCCGTGCCTCCGTGGTTAAATTAAAAAATGCTACTCAAAGACTTAACCTGGCCCGAAGTAAAAGCGCTCGACTTCGATAAGTTCGTCGTGATTTTGCCCACCGGCTCGTTCGAACAGCACGGTCCGCACCTGCCGTTTACAACCGATACGGATATTGCGTCGGCAGTTGCGTCGGGTATTGAGCGTGCACTTCCTAAGCAAATACTGTTGGCGCCGACGTTGTGGCCTGGGCTATCGACTCATCACATGCAGTTCCCCGGCACGCTCGATGTGCCGCAGCCCGTGTACATTCAGCTGATCACGGAGCTCGGCAAGTCGCTCGCCAGCATGGGCGCGAAAAAAGTCTTTATCCTCAACGGTCATGGTGGGAACGACACGCCATTGCGGGCCGCTCTGCGCGAACTGAAGTCCGCTGTGCCTGCAACGCGATTTGTCTTCGCATCTTATTGGACAATCGCTGCGAAAACCTTGCGAGAAGTCCGCGAATCCGAACTCGGCGGCGTCGGCCATGCTTGCGAGATGGAGACATCGATCATGCTCCATCTCTGTCCCGATCGCGTGAAAATGGATCGCGCCGTCCGCGATGGCCCGACACACACCGATATCTACCGCCAAGCCGACATGCAATATGGCCGGCCCGTGTTCTTCGTCAACGAATTCCACGAAGTCACCAAGAGCGGCGTCATTGGCTACCCGGATCTCGCCACCGCCGAAAAAGGAAAACGCTTCCTTGATGGGATCGTGAAAGAAGTCACGACGTTTGTCGAACACTTTCTAACCTGGGATTCGTAACGTATCTCGCGGCAAAACGTTCGCGCCGCTCGCTCAGCGACCATGAAAATCACCCGCATCGAATCCATCCCCGTTCGCGTGCCCATCAAGCCCGAGCTGGCAATCCGCGGCGGCCGCGGCCTCTCCCATAGCGTCTCCCCATTCCTGTTGGTTCGCATCCACACCGACGCCGGCCACGTTGGCATTGGCGAAGCATCTTGCACGGCCCGCTGGAGTGGCGAAGACCAAGTGACGGCCGCCCACTTCGTCGATAACTACTTCGCCCCACAACTTATCGGCGAGCCGACCGAGGATGTCGTTGCTCTCACTGCGAAATTCAGTGGCGCCGTCGCCAACAACTATTTCACAAAATCTGCGATTGAAATGGCGCTCTGGGACCTGGCTGGCAAAGCCGAAGGCTGCCCCGTTTGGAAACTATTCGGCGAGCGCACGCGCGATTTCATCCCGACCAAGTGGTCCGTCTCCGGCGTCGCACCGGAAAAGGCGGCAGAGATTGCCGCATGGGCCGTTGCGCAAGGTTTCACCAAGATGAAGGTGAAAGTCGGCATCGATCCGCCGACTGATATCGATCGCGTCCGCGCCGTTCGGGCCGCGGTCGGCCCCAACATTAAGCTAGGCGTCGACGCCAACGGCGGCTGGCCAACGCCCGCGATCGCAATCCCGACCATCAATCGTCTGTGCGACGAGTGCGACATCTACTTCGCCGAACAGCCGGTGCCGCCCGGCGATCATGCCGCGCTCGCCGAAGTCCGCAGCAACGTGCCGGTGCCAATCATCGCCGACGAAAGCATCTACACGCTGGCCGATGCCCACGCGCTCGCCCGTGCCAAGGCGGCCGACGTGTTTTCGATTTACGTGGGCAAAGCCGGCGGCATCCGTCCGGCCTTCGAGATTGCGAAATTCGCCGCGTCGGCCGGTATCAAGTGCACAGTAGGCAGCAACCTCGAACTTGGTGTCGGCAGCGCCGCGATGATCCACCTGGGCCTATCAGCTCCAGCCATTGATCCAGATACTTACCCGTGCGACATCATCGGGCCGTTGTTCTATGAGGATGACATTCTCGCAGATCCACTGGCAATCACCGCGGGTTCGGCGCGCATTCACGACCTGCCAGGCTTAGGTATCGCGCTAGATGTTGAGCGTGTTGAAAAATACCGCGTGCGATAGCCGCGACGCCAGCCGTCGCGGTCGGTGAGCCGTCAAATCATGCCCGTTCAATCCGCAATAATTGCGGTCCTTCCCAGCGCGACTTTCGGCACGCATCGCGAAACTCCGGCCAGTCGTATTTCCAATCGCCCGGGATGCGAGCAAACAAGCTGCAATGCGTCGGCACGCCTTCGGCGCCGCGCAGTACGACGCCGCGATTGTAAACGACGCAAATCTCCGCGATCGGATGCGGCGCGTTCATCACGTTCTTGCTCGCATCGTAGAAATAGAGAATCTCGCCGGGCAGCGGCAATTGCGTGAGCCCTTCCGGCGGAATCGGCTGCGGATTCTTTAGCAGAATAAAAACTTCCGCCCCGCTGAATTGGCCGTGAATCGTTTTGTTTTCAACCGGCAGCATCTCCCACACGATGCGGCAAACCTCGGGCGCTTCGTCGTCGAGCATTTCGGCAAGAACAGATTCGCCGGTGGCAACAAAGGTCAGGCGGATTTTGCGTCGGTCCATTTGGATTGGCTGCATTACGGGAGACAGTGAAACGATCGAACTCGCTGCGTTGAATTTACGGCTTTTGGCCCACGCGCTCAACAAGCACGTCGACCGCCGCTGAGATTCGATCTTCAACATCCTCTGTGAACGGCGCCGGGATCCAATTCCAAAGATTTGCTCGCCCGCCTTCGTATCCGCTCTCCGCTTGAACGCGGCGGGTCGGCACGTAGTCGAAAACATCATTGCAATAGCCGGCGACCCACATGAACGGAAACGCCTGTTCATACCGACGCTTGAATTTATGCGACCAATCTACCACCGGCTCCCCGCTGAGCCCGATCAAAAGCAACTTGCCGCCGAAGTTGACGACTTGAAGCGGCGCGCGATAGGAAGTAATCAATTTCTCGTCGCGATCGAGCGCATCGAGTAAAAATTTGCCCTTCACCAACTGCGGCGGATCGTTGCTGGCGAGCATTGTTTCGATTTTTTCGCGCGTGACCGACTCTAGGTCCAGCCGCACTTCTTCCCAAGCGATGCGCATTGGGGCTACGATCTCAACTCCCGTATCACCATCGATCGATTTTTGTACTGCGAGCGCCAGATCGCTCCCGTATTTCCGCGATAGCTCGATAGACGCCCGCGGCTCCGGATCCTGGTCGGCACCTGCGCCGGGCATGAAAAGCGCTGTGGCCGTTGGATTGCTTTGTTGAAGCTGGTCCTTGGCGAACCCGGCCCAATCGCCACAGTATCGCAGGTCCTCGGGTGGAATGGTCGTGCAATGGCATGCGTAGCCGAAAACGATGGCCTTGCGATGGCCCGACGCGTCCACGCATTCGAGCATGGGCACATCGTTATCGATAACATCCTCTGTCGAGGGACTACCCGCTTTGATCCCATGCCGGCGGCGATTGTGAGCGAAGCTGGACGAAGTTTTGCGCGCGAACAGTCGCACCGGTTCGAGTCGAGCGATTGCCTGATCGATAGCGGCAGTCGTTGCGGTCACGAACTTATCTTCGATCGCCGAAAATTTTGCCGCGAACTCATCCGGAATGTGAAAGAACAGCTGCTTGTCGGGCCGGTACTCCGGAGCGTAGTGCGTGTGGGTCGCCGTCAAGAGAAGCTGCTCGCGCGCAAGACCATGCTTCGCTTTTATCGCCTCGAAAATACGAGCAGCGAGTTTCGAGTTCACAGAAATGATTTCCAATGACGCGATCACAAATCGTTCCCCGCCGGCGTCTTCCAAAACAAGTGCGCTTACGTGAAGTTCGGAAATCTTGCCTTGAGCCGGCGCCTTCCGAACCGCATATCCCGCGAGCCAAAACGGCTCGTCTGGCGTGATGCACACGCTTGCGGCGCCCGCTTTGTAACTCATCGGAGAGGGCGACATAGGCGAAGAAACCATCAAGCAAATTTCAGAATGCGGTCCAGCCGCCGTCGACCGGAATTGCCGCCCCCGTGATGAAGGATGACTCATCCGAGGCCAAGAAAACAGCCGCCGACGCAACTTCTCGTGGCTCGCCAGTTCGGCCGAGCATCGTCTTTGAGATTTGCCGCTGGTGCATTTCACTGCCTAACGAGGGCGAGATCCGCGTGCGGATCGGCCCCGGGCAAATGGCGTTCGCCCGAATGCCTTGCGGCCCGAAATCCAACGCCGTGCTTCGCGTCAGTCCGGCGAGCGCATGCTTCAGGCTGGTGTAAACCGCCGAGGACCGACCCGCGATGAGTCCCTGCATCGACGCGATGTTAATAATCGAACCACTCTTGTGCGGCGTCATCCACGGCAACGTCGCGCGGATAAAACTCGCAGCGCCCTTAAGTGTCACAGCGAAGCTGTGGTCCCATTGCTCGGGCGTGGCCTGCCCGACGTCGAGCCAGTCGCCGAGATGGGCAGCGTTGTTGACCAGCACGTCAATGCGGCCTGTCAGCGCGGCCGCGAGTGCCACTGCTCGCTCCACATCGGCGGCCGAGGTAACGTCGATCTTCGCAAACTCGCCAAGCCCGCTTGCGGCGTGAATGCCGGCGACCACGGCCTCGCCCGCCTCTTGGTCCAGATCAGCGACGAGGACCCACGCCCCCTCGGAGGCAAACATCTCAGCAATCGCCCGACCGATTCCATGTGCGGCCCCGGTGACGATGGCGACTTTATTTGCAAGACGTGGCATTGCCTTAGTGTAAGCAGAACGGGTCATTCATCGAAGAGAGTCCCTACCGAAGACTAGCTACAGAAGATTCGCCGGCCGTCGTCCTCGAACTCCAAGTTTCGCACGGGTGATCGTGAATCGCCCCAAATTCGCGACGAAGATTTCATCAAAACTCGGCCCGCCGAACGCCAGGTTCGTCGGTCGGCCAAGTAGAATTCCCCAGCGGTCGTGAGCGATAAGCGTCAATTGACGCTCTCGATCGATCCGCCAGATTTCATCCGACGCGTAGCAACAAACGTACAAATTGCCGTCCGCATCGAGCGCCATGCCATCCGGAAATCGGCCAACGCCGCGCGCGTAAGTCTCCGGAGTGCCGGCCGAACCATCACGCCTAAGTTCGAATCGCAGAACCGAATCCGTATCGCTTTCAACCACAAACAACGATTTCTCGTCATCGCTAAGCGCAAGACCGTTAGCATATCCCAATGACTCCGCAAGAACGACTCCGTCATCGCTTGCGTCAAACCGCAGCAAGCGACCGTTGCGCTTCATCCAGTTGCCGCTGTCCGTCACGTAGAATCGACCGGCGCGATCAAACACGAGGTGGTTGGGAGCGACGATCTTGCTGCCGCCGGCCGCCGTTGCAAACACGTCGTGCGTGCCATCTTTGGACACACGCACCACGCCGACGCCCGAGACGCATACAAACACCGCGCTGTCATCAGGCGCGAGTGCTATGCCGCAGCAAAAGCCGCCGACGTTCGCAATCACCCGCGGTTTGCCAGCGGGATCAATGCGGTAAACCTGCCCCGCTTCGCCGCCGGCCCAGAGATTGCCGTCGCGATCAAACGCGCAGGATTCTGGATGATCGAGCCCCGTCGCGAAAATCTCAAATTGCTCGCGGGCGATTTGTGGTTCCATATCTTTCATCAAATGCCGGCGACGGCGCCTAAGGCTTCTCCGGCCGCTGCATCAATTTGCCCGGTCACTCGATCGACAGCCAGCACGCCCACGGGTCCACCCATATCGGCCTCGCGGCGAATCGTGTGTCCCATTTTCTGCAACTCGTCGATGATATCATCTGGTATTTGGCCCGAAACGAGCACCGGTTCGCTTCCCTGCGTGTGTACCCGCGGACCCGCAATAGCCGCTTGCGGCTTAGCGCCAAACACAATCGTATCCAGCGCAAGCTGTGCCGTCACACTCACTATCTTCGGTCCCCCTGGCAATCCATACGCGAATGCCGGCCGCCCATCGCGCAGTGCGATCATCGGCGCCATATTATGCTGCATCCGCTTGCCGGGTGCGGGTGAGTTCGGGTGCCCCGGCGAATAATCGAACCGCGACATTCCGTGGTTCAGCACCAGCCCCAAGCCATCCACGACGAGGTGCGACCCATACATCCAGCCTTGCGTGGCCGTCAACGATATCATGTTGCCTTTCGCGTCCGCAGCCACGACGTTCGAGGTGTGTGAGGAGGCATCGATTGACGCCGCACCCACTGACTTTCGCCCCGAGCGAATTGCCTGTGCACGCGATTCGGCCATCTCATCGGAGATCATGTCGCCGAGGCGCATTTCCACGAATTTCGGATCTCCCAACTGAATTTGCCGCTCGCCCCAACATATTTTCGACGCTTCTGCAAAGGCATGCAGACTGCCCGCGTCCCAACGCTGCGCATTGCCTACTAACTTTTCCAACGTTTGAACTATTCCGAGCGACGTAATTCCACCGGACGGCGGCGGTGGCGTAAACAATTCGCAGTCGCGACAACGGGCGGAAATCGGTTCCGCGCGCTGCGCGCGATAATTTTGAAAATCCGCTTTTGCAAGGAGCCCATCCCGAGAACTAAGGAAACCGACGATTCGGTCAGCGATCTCGCCCTGATAAAACGTTGCCGGCCCCTCGTCGCACAGTTGTCGGAGCACCCGCGCTAAATCGGGCTGCCGCCATTGGCCACCCACCGCCGGTACACCAGCCGGAAAGAGTGAAGCGATGGATCGTGCGTCAAACTTCGCCTTGCAACGCGCGAAGTGCCGCTCATGCTCGGCGTCAAACTCGAACCCTTCTTCCGCCAAGCGGATCGCCGGCTGCGAAATCTCTTTCCAAGTCTTCGAGCCGAACTCCCGCAGAATAAGGTCGAGCCCCGCGACGACCGCCGGCACCGTTACGGCCCGCGCGCCGTAGTAGTTCGATTGCAGATCGCCGGTCACTAGCCCTTCGCGAAAGGCGATCGGCGCACAAGAGTCGAAATCGATCGCAAAGACTCTCTGCCTCTCGGTCGCAACAGATGCGACGTCGCCCTCGACGCAAATCACCGCGCTCCCGCCATAGCCGCCGATTCCCACCGACCCGGGAATGACCACGCACAGCGCGAGCGTCGCGGCCACAGCAGCATCAATTGCGTTGCCGCCATCTTGCAGAATCTCAAGCCCCGCTGCTGCGCCGAGCGGGTGTCCGGTCGCGAGCGCGGCAGATTTCGCGATGAGCTGTTGCAGCATTTGAACACCGGCCCGCACTACGTCTTAACATCGTCGCGACATCTCCGCGAACGACTTTCAATTCCCTTGCAGTGATTTCGCGTGGCTGCTATCACGCTGCACGCTGCCAACCTTGCCGGTCTTCTGCGTGAACATCGAACTGTGCGAATCGCCGCGCGACAGCAGAAACGCCATCAAGTCCAGCAGTTCATCCTCTTGCAGTGTGTTGAGCAAACCCACCGGCATCGGCGAAACCTTCGAAGGCTCCATCGATTCGATGTTTTTACGGTTCACTGTAACTAAGGCGTTTGGATCGAGCATGTTCGTATTAATAGTAATTCCATCGCCGTTGTAGTTCGTGACGCGACCCTCGATCACTTTGCCGCTCTCCGTCGTGACAATCGACGCCGCGTACTGATCGCTGATCACTTTGCTCGGTTCCAGCACCGATTCCAAAATGTCGCGCGGGCTGAATCTTCCGGCGAGCCCCGTTAAATCCGGCCCGACGTTTCCGCCTTCACCCGCGAAGTGATGGCATCCATAGCAATTCGCCGCCGCAAACATCTGCCGGCCGTGCTCGAAATTGCGATCCTTCAACTTGGTTGCCAACAGAGGAATCACATCATCCATCTTCCAATCTTTCACGAACGGACGATTGGTAGCGGCCGCGCTGTGGTCATCGGCCGCCGGCTTCGCTTCGAGCAAGTCGCCAAGCTCTTTCCGCTCATCGGCAGTCGTGTTCGTGAGCGCGTTCGTCCTCAGCTCTTGATCATAGACCGGAAAATTATTGCCCCCATGAAAACCTTGCGCCTTCGCCAACCATTGGAAAAATTGCCGGTGAAGGTCGAGTGTCCAACCGGCGTTCAAATACTGAAGCGAAGCCGCAATATCCATTTGCTCCTGCTGTGTCGGCGCGGCCAAGAGAAGTTCGACGCCCTTTTTTGCCGTCGAAGGAGCTTGCAAATAGGACATGAGCTCGGTCAACATCACGTTGCAGCGCCGATCATCGGCCGGATACCACTTATCTAGCCGCGCGGTCAGCGCACTACGGGTCGCTTCGTCCGGCGCGCCCAACCGATACAACGCCAATTGGTAAACACGTAGTAGCTCAAGCCGCTGTTCGACCGAAAGCTTCTCCCAATCAAGCCGCGCGAGTGCCGCGAGCACTGGCTGTTCCAGCGGGTGCCGCACCGCATCGTTTGCTGGGTACGTCGGCAGCGGCGTATCCAAATCGGCGCCGGTCGGTTTGTACGAACGCGGAATCATTCGCACCAAGCCGAGCAGGGCGGTGATCGAAGCCTGCGGATCTTTCTCCGCCAGCGCCCGGTCTTTCCAGCTATCAAGCGGGCGATGCTCGATCGCGGTCCGAGCCGCAAAGCGAACGAAGCGATCCGAACTGTTCAAGTGCGGCCACGCAGTTTCCACGGCGTCCGGATGATCACCCACGTGAAGCGCTTCGAGCTGGTGCCGAATTTTACGCTGATCGTCGCCCGCCTGATGCTCGACCGCAGGCGCCGTCGAATCTTTGCCAACATACGTCAGCCGATACAAACCCGACTGTGTCTTCCGGCCACCGATCAGGAAATACATCGCACCATCGTGCGGATTGATGACCACGTCGGTCAGCGGCAGTGGCGTCGCCGTCATGAACTCTTCCACCGTTGCGTCGTACGACGCGCCCTGCGGCTTGGGAAATAGCGCGTACATTTTGCCGTACGTCCAATCGCACATGAACAGCGCGTTCTGATACCTGGCCGGAAACTTCGCACCATACCCGAACGTCAAACCTGTCGGCGAACCGAGGCCAATGTTCAGCACCGGCGACAGCGTATCCGCGAGATACTCAGGCCACGTATTACTGCCGTTACGCCATCCCCACTCCGAGCCGCTCACGACATGGCACACGCGCGTTGGCTTGTACCACGGCGCGCCGATATCCCATTCCATGTCCGAGTCGTACGTGAACAGCTCGCCATCGGCGTTGAACGCGATATCGAACGGATTGCGAAATCCGCTTGCGACGCGCTCAAAATGTTTTCCATCTGGATCGACCTTGTAAATCGCGCCCGCCGGGGCCGGCACGCCGCGCATGAAACCCACGCCGTAGATCCGCGGAAAGAGTCGATCCTCGTCCCAAATCTTCGGCACGCGCGAGTCGGCATCCTCGACAGGTTTCGTATTGTTGCCGCACACCACGTACAGAGACTTGCCATCAGGCGACGGAATGATGCCATGCGGCCCGTGCTCGCCGTCGCCATCGAGATGCTGAAGAAACTCGACTGTATCGAGCTCGCCGTCGCCATCTTTATCGGTCACGCGATACAGGCCATTCTTCTCGCGGTTCTGCGAGTTGACCATCACATACAAGCTATCGAATGCCCACAACAGCCCGTGGGCCATGCCGATCTCGACCGGAATCTTTTCGATCTTGGGTTTGTCGCTCGACCCGATCGCCGGCGGCGTAATGCGATACAAGCTGCCGTACTGATCGCTCACGATAAGCTGGCCCTTCGGGTCGCAACAAATATTGACCCACGAGCCTTCCTGCTCTTTCGGCACGGAGTACAGCAGCTCAACTTTAAAACCGTCCGGCACGTGAATGCTCTTCGCTGGCGTAGCCGCGGCCGCCAATTCGAAGTGTGACTTCGAATCCGTTTTCTTTTCGTCGTTTTTTTTGTCGCCTTTCTTTTTGGCGGCTCCGACCGCAATAAACGAAATGCAAAGAAGCCACGCGGTCGTCCAAATAATGCGTCGTACCATCATGTTCCAAGAATTGGCCAAGGCGGGTGGGGCAGGGCAGGTGGGATCGATATCGGCCAGCCGCAGTACACGGCAAGCGACACGATAATTCTATCGCAGCCAAAGTCCTTATTATAGTTGCAACCGTCGGTTGGTGTCCCGAAATTGGCACACGCAGCACGTTGATTATGTCGCAACTGCCGAAACTGTTACGCCGTGCGTCTTGCTGTAACTAATCCAGCAGCCGCTTCGCAAACGCGAACGATGCCCGGTGGACTGCGTCAAATTCCGGATCCTTCGGATTGAAACTGCTGATCTTGGCGTGCGGCATGACGGCCTGGATGAACTTGTCGTCGCCCAAATAGATGGCCGTGTGCCGAATTTTGCCATCCGCCGCGAGGAAGTAAAGGGTGTCCCCGCGACGCAATCCGCCCATGTGCCACCGCGTCGCGCTGAGCTGGCCAACGTAGAACTGCTGGTACGCATCACGCGGCAGAAACAAGCCAACCGAGGCATAACTCTGCTGCACAAGGCCAGAGCAATCGACCCCTTCGCTCGTCCGGCCGCCCCAAAAATAGGGCGTGCCGATCAGCTTCTTGGCCGTCGCGATGATGTCGTCGATCTTCTTCGCCGGAGTTTCGCAAACGCGGCAAATCGCGGCAGGCAGCTCGATCTTCGGGCCGCTCGGCAGTTCAACGGTCACCTTGTCATCTTTCGACGAAACCCACTTCAGCCGCGCGCCGGCCGGGATTTTCGTCTTGCGGAGTTCCTGGTCCGACGTCACGAGAACGCGCGGACCCTCCAAATACTTGCCATATGCCTCTTCATCCATCCGCAAAACGTCGTCGGCTCGCAAGTAGCCCAAATAGCCTTCCCGGCTGTGGACCAGTAAATTCCCATCCTCTTCGCGAAGCAAAAACAACGGATCGCCCAATAAGCAGTCGTTCTGCTGCTTGCTGCGACCACCCGGCCGATCGAAGCAATAACTGTGGTCAACGTTGGTGATCGCAAATATCTTCTTGCCAAGTTTTTCGGAAGGCAACGACTCTAACTTGTCATCAATGACAAACCCCAGGGCCTCCAAAAACTCACTCAACGCGCGCCGTGTTTCTGCATACTCGACGTAGCCGCGCAACGTCACGTTTCGCCCGGTGCCGCGCTCGGCCTGCACATCGAACGCGCAAATCCGGCTGTCGTTCCCCAACTCGCGCGAAAAAAAGTTCACGTATTGCGTCAACCGCTCGGGATCGCCTTTCAATTCGGGTTCGACGCGCCGCGCAACGCGACGCAAATCCGGCGGCATCTCCGGTTCGGCCGTCGGCTGACCTGTTGTCTCCGCTGCCCGGCCCACCGCCACACCGAACAAGCATAGTGCGATCAAACTTGCGAGAACCCGCATCAAATTGGTCCAATCAAGAGATTAATGGAGATACGAAGTGCAGCTGATATTTACTGACAATGGACATTAAAACAACGCCACCCAACACTCGCAAGTTTGCCGCGATACGTGACTTATCTCGCGGCAAACGAAACGCTTTGCCACGCCAATAGCCGGCGAGCTAAGACTCGCCAGACCCGCCTCACCTCGGTTCCCGAGATTTGACCGAACACCGAACCTACCCTATATTCGAGCCTTCCCGTCCTTTCCCCATCCCCCCCCGGCTGCGCATTCGGAACGCCGCAGATACTACATGTCGACCACCGAGACTGAAGTACGGCTTCCACCGCGTCGGCAGCAAAAACCGGCGGAAGTTGCCACTTCACTGGATCTCGGCAACGCGGCCCCAGAAACCGCGATGGCGGATGCTCGCGACTCCCGTCTCCCTCGCCCTCGGCTGGTCGACGACAAAAGCCGCATCGTCTGGACGTACATCGCCGGCATCGGCATTTTCCATTTGCTAATCCCGTTGGCGTTTTACTCGTACTTTTTCAGCTGGTGGGGCATGCTCTGGCTGCCAGTGGGCAACTTTCTTGTTTGCTCGATGGGAATCGGCGCCGGCTACCACCGGTTGTTAACCCACCGCGGTTACAAATGCCCGCTGTGGCTTGAGCACACGCTCGCCGTATTGGGAATGTGCAATTTGCAAGATTCGCCTCTTCGCTGGGTAGTTGTCCACCGAATTCACCATCAGCATTCCGATCACCAATCCGATCCTCATACGCCGCAGGTCAGTTGGTTCTGGGGTCACGTCGGCTGGCTATTCATTGAGAACCGCGAAACCACCACGCCCGAGGCCTACCACAAATACGCGGGCGATCTCCTAAGCGATCCGTTCTACATCAAGCTCGAACGCAATTACCGGTACTTCGGCGTCTACTTCCTGCAGTTCCCAATCTTTTTCGCGCTCGGCCTCGCCGTCGGCTATCTCGTACACGGCACGGCTGCCGCCAGCCTGCAATACGGCGTGCTGTGGCTGCTGTGGGGTGTCATCTACCGCACGCTCTTCACGTGGCACGTGACCTGGGCCGTAAATTCCGCCGCCCACCTATGGGGCTATCGCAATTACGAAACGCGCGAGAACAGCCGCAACAACTGGCTCTGCGCCCTCGGCACCAACGGCGAAGGTTGGCACAACAACCACCACGCCGACCCGCGCTCAGCGGCCCACGGCCATCGCTGGTGGGAATTCGACTTCACCTACCGCATGATCTGCCTGTGGGAACGCCTCGGTCTCGCCTGGGATGTCGTTCGCCCGAACCAACCCCTTCTTAATCGCAGCAAAAAAGCTGTGCGCAACGTCCCGCGATAGGGATGCTCAGAGGTCGACGACTCATCGTGCATCCTGCACTTCGATGCACATCGGCGTCGGCACGTTGACGATCTTGTCCCAGTACGCAACGGCACCCGATTTATCGTTCGATTCGAACAGCGAGATCGTATTCGAATCTCGCCCACCCACGAGGATCCACTTTCCGCTCGGCGAAATGTTGAACGTGCGCGGGTGCGCACCGCGAATTGCCTCGCGGTTAATAAATTTCAACTGGCCCGTTTGTGAATCGATACGATACGCGGCTATTGCATCAAGCCCGCGAATCGAAACGTATAGAAAGTCATACCGAGGATGAACGTAGATCTCCGCATACGTGCACAAATTCGGCTGTAGCTCGGCTGGCAATGATTCCGTCGTTTCAATTGCGTCCAGCTTGCCAGCGTCAGCATCATATTTGAACGACGTCACAGTGTTGCCCAGCTCGTTCGCCACGAACGCAAACTTGCCATTCGGATGAAGCGCCAAATGCCTTGGCCCGCTGCCCGCTGGCAATTCGCCATACCCGTGCGGCTTCAATGTTCCATCGCCGAGATTCATTTCGTAAATCACAATTCGATCCGAGCCTAGGTCGGGCACGAACAAAAATCGATTCGCCGGGTCGGTGACGACCTGATGCGGATGCGGCCCCTCCTGCCGCTCGCGATTTGGCCCGGTGCCGCTATGCCGCACGAGCGCCGACCGGGGCTTAATCGATCCATCGTCTGCGAGCGGGAACGCCGCTACCGATCCGGAACCGTACTGCGCCGTAAACAAAACCTTACCGCTCCGATCCGTCGCCAGATGACATGCCCCGCCGTCGCCGATCGGTTGGCTGTTAAGGAACTTGAGCGCGCTCCGATCGTCGGCAATTTCGAACGCCGCGACCCCGGGCTTACCATCCTTTAACCGACAAGCCGCGTACATCCGTTTGCCATCCGGCCGAATCGCTAAAAACTCCGGCGAACCGATTTCCGCCGCCAACTTCGGCTGAGTCAGCTTTCCGGTCGCGCCATCCTGCTCCGCTCGATAAATGCCGTCCTGCTGGCCAATCGCCGGCCTTTCTGTGCCGATCCACACGACCGCGTTTTTAGCAATTGAAGATTCGCTCATCGCCATCGCCGCTAAAATCCAACAAGCAACCCAAAACTTCCGCATGAACCACCGCCTCCGCGCAATCGAACGATTCTTGTGAGCCGTCTAGCATAACAGCGCCATTCATGCAGTGACGACGCGTTCCTGCCGCCCACGGACGCTTTTTTGTACAATTGCAATCACCAATGGCTGTTTCACTTCCTCAAACAATGCGCGCCGTCCTGCTCGAAGCGTACCACGCCAACCTCAGTGACGCGATTCGAAGCTTGAAGGTGGTCGACCGCCCCGTGCCGACGCCACGTCGCGGCCAGGTCCTTGTGCGCATCGAAGCCGCGCCCTGCAATCCTTCCGACTTGCTACTGCTCGAAGGTCTGTACGGCACGCTCAAAAAGCTGCCGACAGTTCCCGGCTGGGAAGGCGCCGGCACCGTTGTTGCCAGCGGCGGAGGGATTTACCCTGGTTGGCTTGTCGGCAAACGCGTTGCCTGCGCCCTGCCGCACGATGGCGACGGCACCTGGGCCGAATACTTCGCCGCAGACGCCAAAGATTGCATTCCGGTGAAAGCTGCTCTCCCCATCGAGCAAGCCGCCACCTTAATCGTCAATCCGCTCACCGCCGTCGCCCTGCTCGAAACGGCCCGCAATGGCGGCCACCGCGCGGCAGTTCACTCCGTCGCTTGCAGTCAACTCGGCCGGATGATCCTCGCCATCGCGGCCGACATGAACTACCCCGTTGTCCACGTCGCTCGGCGGCCGGAGCAAGTGGAGATGCTCAAATCGCGCGGCGCGAAGTACGTTCTCAACTCATCGCAAGAAAACTTCGCAGACGAACTGAAGGAACTCGCGAAACGCCTCGGCGCAACGGCCGTCTTCGAAGCGATCGCCGGCGACATGACCGGCACCATCCTCAACGCCATGCCGCCAAAAACAACCGTCTATCTCTACGGAGCGCTCTCCGAAAAGCCCTGCGCAAATATCGACCCCATTGAAGTTGTCTTCCATGAGAAAACGCTCACGGGATTCTATCTTGGCAATTGGCTGCGCGATCGCGGCATCATCGGCATGTTGCGCACCGTCTCGCGCGTTCAGCAAATGCTCATTGAAAAACGCATCGAAACAACGATTCAACGAAAACTAACCCTCAATGAAGTCGTCGACGGCCTCCTGCATTACATCTCTCACATGACCGACGGCAAAATGCTCATCCTGCCGCACCGCGCGTAATTGGCTGAAAGTACCCACGTGACCGCAGCCAATCTCAGTTCGACAGAATCGATCGACCTCATCGCCACCGCCGCCGCCGGCACCGAAGCCGTCGTCAAACGCGAGCTGGCCGCACTCGGTTATCCCGTACGCACTGTCGCCCACGGCCGCCTTCTGTTCCAAGGCGATATGAACGCCATCTGCCGCACGAACCTTTGGCTTCGCGCTGGCGAACGCATCCTCATCCAAATGGCAGCGTTTCCCGTGACCGATTTCGGCGTCCTCTTTGACGCCACCGCCGCCGCACCCTGGGAGCGTTGGCTGCCGCGTGATGCCGAATTCCCAGTGAAGGGTCGCTCTCATCACTCGCAGCTTTCGAGCGTTCCAGCATGCCAAAAAATTGTGAAGCGAGCCATCGTCGACCGTCTGCTCAAAGCCCACAACACGGGCAGCTTGCCCGAAACTGGTCCCAAAGGTGCCGTCGAAATCAGCATCCGAGATGACGTCGCCACGCTCACGCTCGACACGACCGGCGTCGGCCTCCACAAACGCGGATACCGCCGCCTCGTCGGCGAAGCCCAACTTCGCGAAACACTCGCCGCCGTCCTCATCCAACTAAGCTACTGGCGCCCCAGTCGCGTGCTCGTCGACCCATTCTGCGGTACCGGCACGATCCCGATCGAAGCCGCGCTCATCGGCCGCAACATCGCGCCCGGCCTGCGGCGCAACTTCGCTTTCGAAGATTGGCCGACCTTCGATCGCCACTTGCTTAAGCAAGCTCGCGATGAAGCGCAGTCCGCCATCAGTCCGCCGCTCGAAGAACGCATCATCGGCTACGATATCAACCCGGAAGTGCTTAGCCTCGCGCGCTACCACGCCGAACAAGCCGGCGTCGCAGATGACATTCACTGGCAAGAGCGCCCCTTCAGTGAACTCCGCGCCAAAGCCGAGTACGGCTGCATCATCACGAACCCACCTTACGGCGAACGGCTTGGCGTGGATGCCGAAATCGAACAACTCTACCGTACATTCCCGTTAGTCCTGCGTCGCCTTCCCACTTGGTCGCACTACATCCTCTCCTCGCGCCCCGATCTCGAAGCGCTCGTCGGCCAAACCGCCGACCGCCGCCGCAAACTCTACAACGGCCCCCTCGAATGCACCTACTACCAATTCCACGGCCCACGCCCGCCACGCGCGAGCCAAAGTGGAAACCAAGAAGAAAACTTCCCTAACGAAAACACCGAGCGCATAGAAAACAAAGCGGAAACCGAAGTCGACGCTGAACCTGAAACCGAACCAGTTCGGCTCCCTCCCCTCGGCGGGGAGGGCAGGGGAGGGGGGAGCGAACCAACGGAGCCAGCCGCTGAAAAACCGCAACGCAAGATGCCCACTCCCGCCTTCGGCGGCCTCCAAACCTCCGCCACGCGCCAAGCCGAGGAGTTCGCCAACCGCCTACGCAACCGCGCCCGCCACTTCCGCCGCTGGCCAACGAAGCGCGGCATCACCTGCTACCGACTCTACGAGCGCGACGTCCCCGATGTCCCACTAATTGTCGACCGCTACGAAAACGCGCTCCACATCGCCGAATTCGCTCGCCCGCACGACCGCTCCACCGCCCAGCATGCCGATTGGCTCGACCTCATGGCCCGCACCGCCGGCAAGGTGCTCGAAGTGCCGCGCGAGCTGGTCTTCATGAAGCATCGTGACCGCCAGCGCGGCGACGACCAGTACCAACGCGTCGATGACCGCGAAGCCCGCCTCACCGTCCAAGAAGCCGGTCTCAAGTTTGTTGTGAACCTTTCCGACTACATCGACACCGGCCTCTTCCTCGACCATCGCCTTACGCGCCAGATGGTCCGCGAGTCCGCCGCCGGCAAACGCTTCTTGAATCTGTTCGCCTACACCGGCTCATTCAGCGTCTACGCCGCTGCCGGTGGCGCTGCATCAACTACAACGGTCGATAAATCCGCGACTTACGTCGACTGGACTCGCGAAAACTTGGAGCTGAACGGGTTCAACGATCCGCCGCACGAACTAGTCCGCGCCGATATCCGCGACTTTATCAAGTCGCTTCGGCCCAGCGATGTTTGGGATCTCGCCGTCGTCGACCCGCCGACGTTTTCCAACACGAAAGGCGCTGAGGTCGATTGGGACGTCCAGCTCGACCACGGCGAGCTCCTGCGCCGCCTCGCGCCGCATATCGCGCCGAGCGGAATCGTCTTCTTCAGTACAAACTTCCGCCGCTTCAAACTCGATGAGCCCGCGCTCACCGACTACCAAATCCGTGACATCACCGGAAAAACCATTCCCGAAGACTTCCGCAACGACCGCATCCACAAATGCTGGAAACTAACCCGCAGTTAGCCGCCAATCACATGTAGGTGGCCTCTGTGAGGCCGGGCGGCCAAGCCGAAGTCGTCCGCTAATCGATTTTCACCCGCTCAAGAAGAATTACCCAGTCATCCGACTTAATGTACGAGGGCTTGCTCACAATAATATCTTGCTGGTTACCACCAGCGCTTCTAATTGCCTTAGCCATTCCAGTCGTCGGGTCGAACGACTCAACAACATATTTCACCCCTGCCTCAAGCTGCAATAATTTCACCGGCCGGCTTTCCAGCGCATATACAATCCGCGCTTCGCCCGCCTTCCCGGTCGCGAACGGCCCAAACTTTGCCGGCTGATCATCCGCGTACACAGCCCAATCCGCATGCGGCGAAAACTCCTGCCATGCAAATCGTTCAAACAATTTTTTCCCGAGCGCGACCTGCGTTGAACCCGGTAAATTCATCGCCTCATTCCATGGAATCACCCCATACCCAACGCCGCCCGTGCTGAACGGTGACGGCCCATGCGGCTCGCCCGGCCGGTTGCATTGCCAAATCCCGTTCGCTCCGTAAGTGTGCCCCGCTGCACCGTTCGTCATGGACAACCAAAACATGGCCCGCGTCCACTGCGTCGGCAGCGAATCGTTTAGCATCTCATACGCCGCTTCGCCATCGATCACCGGCATCACCGGCTGGTCCGCATATGATTCTCGCACCGTATCAACGGTCGGATCGCACGCCTCGCGCTGCCCGTGCGGCGTCTGCAGCATGTCGAAATCGAGCAGCGAAGAATCATCGGTCGCATGCCGCGCCGAAAGGCGCCCAATCCCCGTTGGATGCACCGTCAGCAGCCGATGGTACGGGTCCGTCGCACGGATATACCGCATCACCTCCGTCCACTGCTTCACTTGTTCGCGGTCGTCATACGGAAACCCCTTCGCCAAATACCAAGGCAAGTTCGCCTCACCCGCCGCACACCACACCACCGGCATCGCGCCGTACCGAGCAATGAGATATCGCCAATGCTGTTCCATTTTCTTCACGCCCATCCACGGCATGAAGTAGCCCCAAGCGCCCACGATGCACGGCGAAATTCCTACATTCACCAAGTGCTCAATCCGCTGGTCGGCGGCATCGAAATACTCCGGACGAATCCGCGCATACTCTTTCTCCCAAGGGTATCCCGCCTCATTCGCCCCGCGCGGGTCGAACGGGTGCATGTCCGGATACAACCCCGCTACAATCTGCACGACGTTAAAACCCTTCGCCTTGCGGTCGGCCGTGAGCTGCTGAAATTCATCCGGCCAGTGCAGCCGATGGCACAGCCCCATCCACCACGTATCCGCCAACCAAAAAAACGGCGTCCTATCGGCGTATGCCAGATGCCGACGATCGTCCGCCACCCGAATCGGCCCGTGTAGATACAGCGGATTGTCGCCCGTATACGCTTCGATGTGTACTTCTCCCCGCACATTGTGAAGCCCCGCGTCGCTCGAATCGGAGCACTCGCTACGATACCGGTGCACGCCTACAACAGGCGACGCGTACCGAACTTTCCAAGTCTTGCCACCTTCACCACCATCCCAAAACGCGGGCACTCGCAGCTCATGTCCGCTGGGGTCGGTGAAGATGACATCCAGGGTGATCGTATTGAACGGATCTTCGTGCTCGCGCTGTGCGGTGAAAGGGATTTCGACAATTACATTCGCCGACGTCGTCTTTGCTTCATCCGCACGCGAAACGATTGCACCGTAACAAAACGCCAGCGCGGCGATCGCCACTTTCGAACCATGCGGAACCATCGCACCACGCTTGCTCATATCGCTCATCAGGGGCTTTCGTGTGATTGGTCGGGATTCCGAGTCCTGATCGCAAATAGGTCGGCATCTTTCAGAACAAACCGGAAACGAACCGGCTTGCCAACGAGCTCAGCAACATCCGACTTCGATTTCCACACGACGGCGCGATCCAATTCATCGCCATACAGCGGCAGCATATCGCTCAAACCATATCCCGGCAGCACCGCACCGGTCGCGTCTTGAATTTCGACCTGCAAACTACCGGCCGCCGACGTTGCATAATTCAAGACAAGTTGCTTGCCGCTGAAAAGAATCGGCCGCGTCGTGAACTCGCCACCGTTCGCCCCAGCGTGCACTGCCGCAAAACCATGCCGACGAATTGTCACGCGCCGCAGCCGGTTATCCGGCCACCGATAGTGCTCGCTCACATACATCGAAAATTCATCAGGGGCCGTCTGCACAATTCCCCACGCCGGCATGTTGCTGCGATCCGTCCAGTTGTGCGGATCTGGCCCCGCACGCAGCCACGCCTCTAGAAACGTGCGATCCCACTTTTTCCCATCGCGGCTCGTAAGAAACACCGCATCGGAAATGCCTTTCTCAGGCGCATCCGACAGTTTCTGCCGATCCGGTTCAAACCGCATCGGAAACGCCAGGTAGTGATGCGGCGCGCCCGGACATTGCAGCGTCCCGTTCGTGTAAAAATGCGTCGGCGGCGAGCTTTCGGAAAACTCATTCGGCTCCGGCGTTGTCCAATGCAAAAAATCCGGCGATTCGCTGTGCTGAATCGACCGAATTTTCCCTGCCATATAACGACTGTAAGCGCGATAGGTGTGGGCCGCTTCATCCCAAAACGCCAGATTTAGCGAGTCGAAACTGCCTTTCGTTAGCACAGGCTCCTTCTGCATCTTGTTCCAGTGAATGCCGTCCGCCGACGCATACGCTGTCAAATGATTCGTCAGTCCCGACAACGCCTTATACAGCTCTTCAGGTTTGGCATCAGGATTCGAATCCAGAAACGGCGCGAAATTGTGCGCCGCCGCCCCAGTCATGATTACGTTGTTGTCGTCCGACCCGTTGATGGCGTGCAAATGCAACTTCGGCCGCACGAAATGGATGCCATCGTCGCTTTCGGCATAGCAGGTCACCTGCTGGGCCGAGTCATCCCGCTTCGCGCTCGACCCACGATAATAAAGCCGATACTTCGACCCATCTTTGAAGATGCTGTAGTAGCCGCTGACGTTCCCCTCCCACGGCTGGTCGGTGGTAAGGACGACTTCACGCCGCACCGGCGTTTGCAACCGCAGTTCAACACCTTGGCTGAGCGATGGGTCAATTAGCCAGTCGTCGACGAGCATCTCCACGCGCGTGCCGATGTCAACGGCTGCGACGTTGTGCTCCTCTGCAGGAGGAGACGTTTCCGCCACGCAGCATCGCGCGAGACCGCATTCCACGAGAAGGACAAGCGTCAGAATATGAAGCGGTTTTGTCATCGAATCGATATCTTGCTAACTCGGTACAACCCGCCGGCAACGCCATTCTCTAGTGGCAACTCAATTGCTCGCGACGTTTGCGGATCGATTAGTCCAATTGCTAAATCGTACTCGCCCGGCGCAACATCTGCGAATTTCAACGATGTTTCGGTCGCATATTTCTCCTTGGCGATCCACCTGCTCGTGGGAATCGCGCCGCCGATCATTCGTGCCTCGGTCGCACTGTCCGCTCGGATCAGTCCGGCCATCAACTTATAGTCGCGAAGCGCCCGGCCAACACCCCGATTCACCCACTCGGCATGCAACTCGAAATCGCGATCATTTTCCAGTGTTGTTGGATAAGAAACGCTCGTCGGCACGAAGCGATACCCCATTCGACGCATTCCTCGATCGACAAGCGTCTGTTGTTCGCGCACAAATGCCAACGCGTCGCCCGCTTGCCAACCCAATAAGCACACGTAATTGGGATGCAAACTCAGCGCATCGTCGACTTTCCATTCCAGCCACTTTGCGCCGCCCGCTTTCGATTGGCCATAACCATCAACAAACTCCGCAACCATTGGACCCCGACCGCGATTGAACGCCTCCTCAATCAACTTACGCTCATTCGAGTGCACGGCCCCGCCGCTTCCATCGCGGCGAAACGCGATGTTCGGCTTCTCGAGCGCGTAATCGAACGCTGAGTAGTTCAAAAAATCCTGGTAGTGAGACGTGTACTTCGCGTCGAACTCGCGCGTGTCGCCCTCGTAGAGTTCCTTCGGACTATCCGGATCATACGAAGCGCTGAGCGCCAGCGCGCGACGCGGAAAAGCTTTGCACCAGGAATCGATAACGTTTTTAAGCGCGTCACGTCGTTCCTCGACGTTTGAGTATTTGAACCCTGAATGCCATTCGCCCCACGCACCGAAACCGCGCAGATCGACAAGAGTAACTGGTCGCGCGTCGGAAAAATGCGCGTCTACCGCACGCAGGAACTTCGCCAAACGCTCCTGATAGTACGGGGCCGCAACATCTTCGACGTCGTACGCCACTCCCGCCATGTCGCGAGTTTGTTTCTCGTCCGCACTCAAATGCTCCCGCACATAATCTGGCGCGCCCTTGCCAGCCGCCGGCGTTCGATTCGCCCACCACATGAGCGATGTCGTGCTCATGCGCAACTGAATCGTCTTGCCCCGTCGCCTCCAGTAATCGTACGCGAAGTCAACTTTCGAAAAATCGTACCTGTCCGGCTGCTGCTCGATGTCCTGCCACGAAAACATAATCGCGACGTTATCGACGCCCGCGAAACTCTCGTCGGGCAGCGTCAGCAGCGTCGAGCTGCCGTGCGGATCGGGATCAAGCGGATAATTTTCATACAATACCCAACCCATGTCGGGATTATGAATCACAGCGTCTGTTAGTTCGCGCAGAACGACCGGTTGCCTTTCATCATTCGAATCGTCCGCTTCGACCGCTCGCACGAAACAGAAGGCAGATATTGCAACCACCCACGCTGCCACGAACACTTCAATTCGCTGAATTCGCCTGTGCATACTAGCCGCAAATCCGCTTCCACTTCTGTTGAAACCCGGGCTGTTCGAGTACCTGCGGATTCACGATCCCGCGCGGCACCCGGCGCTCCGCGAGGTCAACCATGGCTTGGCATGCGGATCGGCCGATGTCGCGAAACATTTCGTGCGTCCAAGCAATGCTATGTGGCGCAAGCAGCACGTTCTCGAACTCCCGAAACCGCGACGGCTCTGACAGCGGCTCGGTAGCAAAGCAATCGAGCGCCGCGCCCGCGATCCGCTTCTCCTGCAGCGCATCGTAAAGCGCGTCTTCATCGACAATCCCGCCGCGCGCCGTGTTGATCAAATACGCATCCGGCCGCATCAGCGCCAGTTCTCGCCGTCCAATTAGACCGCGCGTCCGCTCGGTCAGCGGGCAATGGATCGAAACAAAATCGCTCGTTTGCAACACTTCATCGAGATCGGTCAGCCGTACGCCTAGCTTCTTCGCCACTGCCGCGTCGGCATGCGGGTCATACGCAAGCGTCTGCCGCATTCCCCAGCCCTGCAGCATTTCCACCAGCTTGCCCGCGATTCGCCCGAGTCCGACGATGCCCAGCGTGCGGTCGCGCAATTCGCATCCCATGTATTGATTGCGCTCGTCCCACCGCGCATCACGCGCCAACTTATCCTTAACCACCATGTGATGAGTCAGCGCAATCATCCAACCAATCGTCGCCTCGGCCACCGGCCGATCGACAGCCCCCGCCGTAATGCACACCAGCACATCCGCGTCCGAGCAAGCCTGCACGTCGACCGAATCGTAACCCACGCCAAATCGCCCGATCGCCAACAGCTCGCCGGCATCCGCCACACTGGCGGCAGTGATCGAAGGCGTCAACACGATGACGCCGTTCGCCCCGGCAAGTTGATCCGCACCAACCTGCGCTCGATGCTCCGCGAACCTTCCAACCCGTATCGACGGATTCCGCTCGAGCAAATCCAGCCCAATATC
>JABDGM010000013.1:0-919 GCA_013286045.1 Planctomycetota bacterium
CGAGGCCTTGGGTCGTAATAACGCCGCCGCGGCCGTTGGGGTTGGCGATCTGGCCGTTGTTCCAGCCTTTGGTTTTGTCGGCCGAATTCATAAGGACGGCTTTCATGACGCGCGAGTCGCGCGAGTCGGAATTATTCGGGAAGACCGAATAGGCGGCGTCATACAGGAGTGCCGCGCCGCCGGCGACCGTGGGGGCGGCGAAGCTGGTTCCGTTGATATTGAGGGAGTAATAATCGGGTCCGCCCGCGGGGCCATTGGCAGCACCGTACACGCCAGCTCCGTTGCCGCCGGTCTCGCCGCCGTAGTACGCGCTGGCGAGGGCTTCGCCGGGAGCAGCGATATCAACCACCTGTCGGACTCCCACGACGGTTCCGTGAACTGGGTCCCAGTAATCGTTCGGGCCACCGTTGGTAAAGTAACTCGGCAGATCGTAGGCGCCGCCATCGGGGCCGAGGGCTGCGACTGCCATGTTGTTGTAAGCACTAGCGGGCGATGGAACGCGGTCGGGGCCCACGCCCGTAGGCACGGTGTTGCCGGCGGCAACCGTGAAGAGCGTGTGAGGATTCTCGGAAATTAGGGCGTCGAGCGTACCGCTAAGATTGTCGTTCCCGGCGAGCGAGGTCGAGTCGGAGGCGCCGACCCAACTGGAGTTTACGACGTCTGCCGGACGCGATCCGGTGTTGGTGGGGACGCCGGTAATGAACGCCGCACGATAAGGGCCGAAGGTCGAAATGCCGTTGAAATCGAGGTAGAACGCAGTGGTGAAGCGCTGATAGTTCGGATCATTCTGCGGCCAATTGGTGGCGATTGCTCCAGAAGCGAGCTGCGCATCCGGGGCCATGCCGCTTTGGTAACCGGCGGAACCTGCGCTGGTGGCTCGTCCGCCCATGATCATGCCAACCCAAGTGGCGTGTCGATC
>JABDGM010000013.1:929-64683 GCA_013286045.1 Planctomycetota bacterium
TCGATCGAATTCGCCAGAGGCACCGGACGTTGGGATGTACGTGACCTGATTGAGAGTTTCGTGGCCGTTCCAAATGTAACCGGCTTCAACGTTTGCCATCACGGCATTCGTGCCGGTAAAGCCGGCGTTGTAGAAGCGATCGGCTCCGAGAAGCGTGTTAACGCTAACTGAGCCAGTAAACGGACCTTGTTGGGTGCCGGCGCCGGCTTGGAGGTATAAGTCCGAATAGCCCATGTCTGGGCCAGGGGTTACGCTCTGAGCATGCGCGGCAGTGTTGGCGACGAGGGTCATCGTCGTCGCGAAGAAAGTGGCAATGAGAGATGCGCGTATGCGCGCGCAGGGGGCGCCCACAAAAGGGACGAACCAAGTTGTCAGATTCATTAGGACGACTCGAAAGGCAAGAGTGAGCGCTAGACCATGCGCAAGAAGCTGTTCCGAAACCGGGTGCCCTTACCCGGCGCGACTCGCAGGCCGGCAAATCGCAGCTTTTATTGTAACCGGATTTGTTGACTACTCAACGAATCTGGCGAAAAACAACGGCTGAAACCCCTGCCGGCGGGTGGCCGCGCAGGCCGACCCGGCAAAAACGAAGCGGACCGGCCAAAAACATGGCCGAGCCGTATGGGCCTGCGAGAACTTGGTGTCGCGATTTTGCATCATTAGGGATCACGCCATGTTGAAGATCGATTCAACATTGCCCCGTAGAATACGTCGTCCCAGGTCGATGGCCTGCTGCTCGCTCCATCCGCGTTCGATAATGAACCGCTCGGCCAGGATTTTAGCCAGGATGCGCTTGTACATGGCGAATTTCGGCAGGCAGAATTCGAGTTTATAAGCATCGCTGTAGTAGCCGATTTGCTTGGTTTGCGGTACGGCTTCGAGGCGCGCGGCGGCGTCGTGTTCAATGTACGCCGGGGTATTGGAATACCACCAATGCCCATTGGTGACGACGTTCGGAAAAATCCAAGCGTAGCTAACCAACTCCTGGTTGGTGACACTCGCGAGAACTGAGATTGGAAACGTCACCTGCGGGAAGGCGTTGAATAGGTCTTTGTATTGAATGAGCGAGACGCGGCTGTCGTAGAGGTCCTGGCCTTGATAGACGCCGGCGGGATAGACGGCGCGGTTCACGCCGATCATGAGGTCGAAAGGGAGTTTGAACTCGGCGCAGTATTCGGCAAGCGTCCAGAAAACGAAATTGGCGATTGTTGCTCGGTCTTCGGCAAGCGTCGAGTCTATATCGCTATCATCCCACTTCAAAACGGGGCCAAGCGAGTGCCTCACGGCGCTCCGATCCGGTTCTCGCGGCGCAAAGTGCGGAGGTAGAGAAATCGCGCAAGCACGAGCACTCTTGGATGTGAAATGTTCGAACAACCGCCCGATTGCGTGCCGTAGCGACTCTAAGTCAAGAACTTCAGTGTTCGTTGCCTGCTGCAGCCTTTGGCGAATTTCTGGCTTGGCTAGATGGAAGACCAGATCATCTGTCCGAAGGCACGGGACGTAGCGTTTAGTATCGAATCCCTTGAGCGGATCATCGAAATTATTGGTGAGGAAAACGGCATCCAGCTTCGTACGGTCGAGCACCTGTTGCTCCCAATCGGGCTGTGCCATTTTTTTAGCGGCGGAATCGTAGAGCGATTCCCAATTAGAAGTTGTTAGGTGTTCGTCCGCGGGAAAATCAAAGAACTCACGAGCTAGCTCGAGTAGCCAACTGTATTGGATCGTATTGCGGAGCGGTTCGATTCGAGCGACGAGACGGCGAACTTTCTCTTTCGGGTCGAGTCCCGGATCCTCGATTTCGGTCCGCGGCATACCGGCCGAATGGATGAGCTCGGTGTAATAGTGGTAGCCGAGAATATCCGCCAGCGACTTCGAGGCGGCGGACTTCGGCTCGATGTGCGAATGTGGGTCGATCAGGCGGATCGAGTCGAGTTCGGCGAAAAGACGTTGGCGAAGTTCGGAGGACATGACGGGGATTTCGGATTTGCGGATTCTGGATTGCGGATTGAAAAGCTAAATCCGCGATACTATTGTCGGTAGCCTTCGTGGCAGGCCGCGCACGTTTTCGACGCGTTGCCGAGTGCCTGGCGGGCTTGGTCGTAGTTGTCGGACTCGGCAGCGGCGGCGATTTCGGTTTCGTTTTTCGTTAGATCGCGAGCGTAGCCAAGGTAGGTGTCGTCGTCTGCGTATTCAAAGCCAGGGCGGGCGATGATTTCGGCGAACGTGGCAACGAGTTGAGCTTCGTGTTTCACGTCATCGCGATGCGTTGAGAATTCTTGTTTGCTCGCGAGCCATTTTGTGAGGCGATCTTGTTGGGCGATATTGAGTCGTTGCATGAGCGGCGGACGATCGGCCACCTGCGACCACTCGGCTTTGACGTCGGCGGCTGAGGAGGATTTTGGGCGGGTGCCACCCACGAGATCTGCGAGGTCTTGCTTGCGCTGCTTTGCTTCCTGGAATGTTTGATCGGTGCCGACTTTGCAGTTGTGGCCGGCTCGGCCGAATTCGTTTCGCAGCTGCGGCGCGGCGTCTTTCCAGCGGACCTCTGCCTCATATTCGGCGGTCACGGCGAAGAGTGCGGCGAGCACGCTGAAATCGCGGCGGCAATCTTTGTAGCCGCCCCCTTTGAATTGAGCCGGGGCGGAAACCTTTTTGTTCAGCTGTTGCGCGATGCGCTTGATTTCGGTTTCGATTGTGTCGGCGTCGATCAGCTTGGACCAGCCGCCTTCCGTAGAGGCCGCTGCGGAGGTTTCGCCGGCCGCTTGGCTGGTGACGGCCACTGCGGTTGTTTTGCCGTAATCGGGGCGAGAGCCGACGAGCTTAGCGGTCGCGTCGGGAAAAAACGTATCGACGACATCCTTAGGCCACTTGGGTGGTCGGGCGTACTTCGGAACGCTGTTGGGTTGGTCGGCCGCAACATGCGGGGCGAAAAGCAACACTGCTGGGCAAGCCAACAGTGGCACCCAAACGATGGCAGCGATTCGTAGATGACGTTGCACGCTTTGTCTCGCCCTCACGCTTTGAAACGCTCATTATCTGTGGGGGGCGAATGGCCAGCAAGCACCATCGTACGGCGAGAAATGTCGGGTCTACATGCGTGCCCGGTTGTGTGTTAGTTTAGCTCATCAAGCGACTGCTTCGAATCACCAATCCTCGTTTTGCGATTGATCCGAATGAACCAGCAACAACTTCAACCGACGCTCGACAAGGTGCAGCAAGCGGTAAAAGAAGGCAAGTTGACCGCCTCGGCGGAGACGAACTTGAAGGCGTGGCTGACGGAGCCGCGCTACGCGGCGTATGCCGACGAGGTCGCGGCACACGTGAACGAAGGCAAATGGAAGATCCTCGACGACGTGTTTTGGACGGTGATTCCGTTCGGCACCGGCGGGCGGCGCGGCAAGATGTACCCGATCGGGTCGAATGCGATCAATGACCGGACGATTGGGGAGAGCGCTCAAGGTCTCGCGGATTATGTTGTGTCGGCTTTAGGCAAGGACGCGGCGTTGTCGTGCGCGATCGGCTTCGACACGCGGCATCGGTCGGATCATTTCGCGAAATTGTGCGCCGAAATTATGACGGCCGCGGGCTTCACGGTTTACTTTTTGGGACAGTATCGGGCGACGCCGGAACTATCATTCACGGTGCGCGAGAAGAAGTGCTCGTGCGGCATCATGGTGACGGCGAGCCACAATCCGCCGACCGATAATGCGGTGAAGGTCTACTGGTCGACGGGCGGACAGATTTTGCCGCCGCACGATAAGGGCATCATCGATCGTGTGATGAATACTCAGGAGATTCGTCGCGCGAAGTTTGAAGAAATGGTAGCCGCGGGAAAAGTCATTTATTGCCAGGATGAGATTGATAAGAAATTTCAAGCGGCGGTACTTACGCAGGCAACGCCGGGACCGCGCGAATTGAAGATTATTTATTCACCGCTGCATGGCGTGGGTGCCACGGCCGTACTGCCCGTGCTCGCAGAGGACGGGTTCAAGTCGGTCGAATTGTTCGGTCCACATTCGAAGCCCGATGGTGATTTTCCCAATGTGCCCGGGCATGTAGCGAATCCGGAGAATCCGCAGGTGTTCGATTCGATCATCGTGCGGGCTAAGGAAGCCGGCGCGGACGTTACGCTTGCGACGGATCCGGATTGCGATCGCATCGGTTGCGCCGCCCCGCTCCGCTTCAAGAAAGACTCGCCATGGCACACACTGACCGGAAATCAACTTTGTGCGCTGCTCGCCGACTTTGTTCTTGAAAACCGCAAGAAGGCCAGAACGCTGTCGCCGCAGCACTTCATTGTGACGACGCTCGTTACAACGCACATGGTACGACGGGTTGGCGACAGTTACGGCGTTCGGACAATCAGCGATTTACTGGTTGGCTTTAAGTGGATTGCCCAAGCGATTGATCAGTACGGACCCGATTTGTTTGTGTACGGCACGGAGGAATCGCACGGATATATGGCCGGGAGTTATGTTCGCGACAAAGACGGCGCGGTGGCGTCGATGCTGCTGTGCGAGTTGGCGGCGAAGTTGAAGGCGGCCGGCCAATCGCTGCACGAAAAGCTCGATTCACTGTTTTGGCAACATGGCGTGCATGTGGAAAAGACGGTATCTGTGCAAATGCCCGGTAGCGAAGGCATGGCGCGGATGAAAGAAGTGATGGCGGCGTTTCGCAGCGGTCCGCCTGCGGAGATTGCCGGCGATCGCGTGGTTCAAGTGCGCGATTTCGAGCGCCAGACCATCACGCCGGCGGGCGGAAAATCGGCGCCGCTCGCGGGACCTAAGGGAGATCTTGTGTTCCTCGATTTGGCAACGGAGGGGAATTACGTCGCTTGTCGCCCGAGCGGAACCGAGCCGAAGATTAAGTTTTACACGTTTGGCTACATTGCGCCGGAGCAGCTATCAAATCTGGATTTGGCCAAAAGTCAGCTTGAGGATCGGCTGAATCGTATGGAAGCGGACCTGCGAAAGTTCGCAGGTGTTTAGCTTTGGCCTATCTTCTGACGCGCAAGTGCTAGAATTACGTGATGGCTCGAAGCGATGAACGTCATGTAAACGAAGCGACTCCCGCGGGCGACGACGGCACAGGTCCGGTCGAGCTGCCCAAAACTCAGGCAGAGTTTTTTGCCCGCGCTGCCGAAAAGGTGCGGAGCAAGTTTCCGGCTGGGCCGGGTGTTTACTTATTCCAAGATCAGGCCGGGCGGGTTCTGTACGTCGGTAAAGCTAAGAATCTGCGGGCGCGAGTCGGCAGCTACTTCTTAGCGGCCGCGGCGGGAGATCAGCGGACGGAACGGCTCGTGCGGGAAGCGTACGACGTTGATTTTGTGGAGACGGAGAGCGATGTCGATGCGCTCTTAATGGAAGCGCGGCTGGTGAAAGACATTCAGCCGAAACACAACCGCGATCTGCGCGACGACAAAAGCTTCCCTTATTTGCAAATTACGACGCATGAAGATTTTCCTCGCATTGAGGTGACGCGCGAGCCGCAATCTACAGGTGCGAAATTGTACGGGCCTTTCGCCAGTGCAGGCAGCTTGCGAGGCGCGGTGCAGGCCTTGCAGAAAGTTTTTAAATTCCGCACGTGCTCGCTCGATATCCAAGCCGACGACGATCGGTGGCGTTGGTTTCGTCCCTGTTTGTTAGCGTCGATCAACCAGTGCACGGCGCCTTGTAATTTGCGGATCGGTAAGGAGGAATATCGGAACGACATCAAGCGGTTGCGAATGTTTTTGGAAGGGAACCGCAAGACGCTGCTCAAGAACATGCGCGAGGAGATGGCGGATGCTTCAACGAACTTGCGATTCGAGCAAGCAGCGCGGCTTCGCGATGAAATCCAAATGATTGAGCGGTTGAGCGAGCGCGGCGAACTTGAAACGCATGAGCAGCCGGAGGTGTTTTACATCGACCCGAAGAAGGGGCTGGCGGGGCTGCAAAAGATATTCAAACTGCAGGAGCGGCCGCGGAATATCGAGGGTGTTGATATCGCGCACCTGGGCGGCAACGAAACTGTGGCCAGCCTAGTGCAGTTTTTGGATGGGCTTCCGTTTAAGCCAGGGTATCGGCGGTTTCGAATTCGGGACGTGGAGGGGATCGATGACTTCGCGAGTATCCGCGAAGTGGTTGCCCGGCGATTTCGCAAACTGCGAGATGAGGGGCAAGTGTTTCCAGACGTGCTGCTGGTCGACGGCGGAATTGGCCAACTTGGACGAGCGATGGAAGCGTTCGAGAAGCTGCAAATTAAGCCGCCGCTCGTGTTGTCGCTCGCGAAGAAGGAAGAATTGGTGTACGTCATGAATCGCAATAAGCCGCTGCGGCTGAGCCGGCGTTCGTATGCTTTGAGGCTGCTGCAGTACGTGCGGGATGAGGCCCATCGCTTTGCCCAACACTACCATCACATCCTGCGTCGAAAACGGACGCTGGGTGAGTAAACGTTGCCGTCAAAGTCGGCCTAAACGGCCTTCGTTGACACTTGCAGCGGTGACCGTTAGTCTAAGAGATACCTAGAGTTAGCACTTTTCAGAGGGTTGAGCAGGGGCAATAGCGCCACGATTTTTGGTGGCGCTGACGAGCGCGTTCAAACTTAGCGGAATCGTGCATTAAGTTTCTCGAACGCGACGTTCCGCAACAGTTGATTGTGCAGGACGCGAACAGTTTAGTAGGCACAGCGAACAGAGCTATCCACCGAGCGCTGCAACATGGCAGATTTGGGTAAATTTCTTGTCGGCCGGGGAGTTATCGGCCCGGAGCAATTAGCCGAAGCAGCGGCGATCGCCAAGAAGAATGGCGGCAAGGTTCACGACATTCTCGTGAAACAGGGCTATGCCTCCAGCGAGCAGGTCATGCAAGCCATGGCCGACATGGAGGGGTATGAGTTTTTCGATTTGCGCGATGTGCCGATCCCGCCGAGCGTTGTGGAACTCGTTCCCGAATCTGTAGCGCGCGAGAACGCAGTTATTCCATTGGCGGAAGAAGACGGAGCGCTCAAGGTTCTGGTAAGCGACCCATTCGACTACGAAACATTTGAAAAGCTACAGTTCATTCTTAACCGCAAGGTAAACATTGCACTCGCAACGCGTGAAAGCATTTTGGAGGCCATCAACCGTAACTACGGCCAGATGGGCGATGAAAGCGCCGACTCGATGCTGCAAGAGTTCACCGATACGGCGATCGACTTTACGGAAACCGAGGACGATGGGAGTGGCGATGGCGGCGGCGGCGATGACGTCGACGAAACGAGCGCGCCGATCGTTCGCTTGGTTCAGCTAATGATTAGCGAAGCGGTCCAGCTGCGGGCCTCGGATATTCATATCGAGCCGTTCGACGATCGCGTTCGAATTCGCTATCGCATTGATGGTGTGTTGGTCGAACGGGATAGCCCGCCGCGGCGGTTATTGGGAGCCCTGCTCTCCCGCATCAAGATTTTGGCCAAGATGGATATTGCCGAACGGCGGCGTTGCCAGGACGGGCGGATCAAGATCACGGCCGGGGGGAAGGAACTCGACCTCCGGGTCAGCATGATGCCCACGAACCATGGGCAGACTTGCGTCATGCGGCTGCTCGATAAGGACAACATTAAGGTCGGGGTGCGACAACTTGGCTTGTCGGAAAAGGACTTCAAAAAGTTCCGCACTCTGTTGAGGCGGCCGAACGGGATCGTGCTCGTGACGGGGCCGACCGGGTCCGGAAAGACGACGACTCTCTACGCCGCGCTAAATGAGCTAAATCGCCCAGACCGTAAAATCATTACGGCCGAAGATCCGGTGGAATACTACCTTCCGGGTATCAACCAAGTTGAGGTGAAGCACAGTATCGGGCTCAACTTTGCGCTCATTATTCGCGCGATGCTTCGTCAGGCGCCCAACATCATTCTCGTCGGCGAAATGCGTGACTATGAGACGGCATCCATGGGAATCCAGGCTTCGTTAACTGGACACTTGGTTTTCAGTACGTTACATACGAACGATGCGCCCGGTGCTGTTACACGCATGGTCGACATGGGTGTGCCCGCTTATCTCGTTGCAGGTAGCGTAATTGGCATTCTGGCGCAGCGGTTGGTGCGCGTTATTTGTTCGAAATGCAAACAGCCTTACACCCCGCGCGAGCAGGAATTGACGGCGGCTGGAATTACTCCGGAGCAAGCGGCGTCTGCCAATTTCATGAAAGGACGAGGCTGTAACCATTGCGGGCATAGCGGCTATCGGGGGCGGCTGGGCATTTTTGAACTGATGATGATGTCCGGCAAACTTCGCGAGCTCGCCTTCCAAGGCGCGAACACCCAAGAGCTTCGCAAGGAAGCGATAAAAGGTGGTATGTCAACGCTTTACGACGACGGTATTCGTAAAGTGTTAGAGGGAACAACCACCATCGACGAAGTGTTCCGGGTGGCCAAGAAGAGCGGCTGATCCACGAGCTTTTTTCAAATGGTGGGCGCGCAACGGCCATGACCTGCCTTGGCGCGATTATAATAAAAATAAGGTTTTTCTTGAGTCTGCGATGCCTACGGCGAATAATCCATTGTTCGCCGAAGGATATTTGTTAATCGACAATTGCCGCGTTTCGTTTCCGGTCTTTTCTGTTCGCCGGGAGCAAAAACGACGGCTAGTCCGGAGGCGGCAGTCCGTTTAGCTAACCTGGATCGGGGCCCGGGCTTGGCAGGCGAAAAGGGACTAAGAGGCATTCCCCGGCTGTTCGGCCTTGGTCGAGCGCCGTTTGACCGCGCTGGCAGGTTGTCGACGGTTTGTCGCAGGAATTCACTGCGATAGACCGGCCATTATCTAGTTAGCTTTGTAATTGTCCGCGGTTGAACTAGGGGATTGAAGAAGTATGGGAACGATTCTCATCGATAAACTGCTGTCTGCCTGCGTGAAGCAGGGGGCTAGCGATCTGCATATTACGACGGGTCAGCCGCCGGTGCTCCGCCTTCATGGCCGGATGCAAAAGCTCAAAACCAAGATTTTGGAGCCGGCCGATACGCAAGCGTTGATGAAAAGCATCACGCCCGATCGCTGCCAACAGGAATTTCAGGAAACAGGCAGTACGGACTTTGGTTTCTCGTTCGGCGATGCGTGCCGGTTCCGTGTTTCGGTGTTCCGCCAACGCGGCAACGTGGCGATGGTGCTGCGGCAAATTCCCGTGAAGATGTGGAGCATGGAGCAGCTGGGTGTGCCACAGATTTTCAAAGGCTTGATTGCGCGGCCGCGCGGATTGGTGATCGTCACGGGGCCGACGGGGTCGGGTAAGACGACGTCGCTTGCGGCGATGGTCGATTATCTGAACGACAACTATGATCACCATATTATTACGATCGAAGACCCGATCGAGTTCCAGCACGAACATAAGAAATCGACGATCAACCAGCGCGAGGTGGGTGTCGATGTGACGTCATTCAAGGAAGCGCTGCGGCGAGCATTGCGGCAAGATCCGGACGTCATCCTCGTCGGCGAAATGCGCGACTTGGAAACGATCGAAGCGGCAATTACGGCTGCCGAAACGGGGCACATCGTGTTCGGTACGCTCCACACTTCGAGCGCGGCGGGCACGATCAATCGTATCATCGACGTGTTCCCGACTAATCAGCAGGAACAGATTCGTACGCAGTTGGCGTCTGCCATCATCGGCATCTTGTGCCAGCAGTTGCTGAAGAAGATTGGCGGCGGGCGCGTGGCGGCATTCGAAACGCTGGTGGTAACGCCGGGCATCGCGAATCTGATCCGCGAAAACAAGATCTTCCGTATCACGTCATCGATTCAAACTGGTGCGCGGCACGGCATGATGTTGTTGGACGACAACATTTTCAATTTGTGGCGTCAGGGACTGATCACGAAGGAAGACGGTCTCGCGAAGTGCAACGTGCCGGAAGAATTGGAACGGCGGTTTGCGGCCGCGGAGCGCGGTGTATTTGATGATTCGCCCGGTGAAGGTGGCGAAAGCGCGGCATAAGCGGTTGAGCTATGCCGTAAGCGATGAATGGACTTGAGAATAACGGATAGCGAGTAAGTAGATTGACTGAGTTTTAATTAGACCCTTAACTCTGACCCCTCACTTTTAAATTCCCATCTATGGCACATCGTCGCATCGGACAAGTCCTGGTCGATATGGGGTTCATCACCGATGAGCAGCAAGAGCTCTTGGTCGATGAGCAACACGAGCATCCTGGCCAACTGCTCGGCAAAGTCGCGATCGACATGGGGCTCATCAGTGAAGAGCAGCTCGTTCAGGCGTTGGCCGAACAGCTTTCGTTGCAAACGACGTCGATCTCGGAAATCACCATCAAGAAAGATGTACTGGGGATGGTGACGGCGCCGATGGCGCAAATGTATCGAATTGTGCCTGTTGAATTCGACGGCGATACGCTTACGGTCGCGATGTGCGATCCGCAGAACCTTAGCGTACAGGATGAACTTCGGACGTTCCTGGGCTTCAATATTCGCGTCGTTGTGACGGCCGAATCGTCGATGACGTCTGCGCTCGAACGGTACTACGGTGAGAGTACGGATAGCGTTGAGAGCATTGTCTCGGCGTTGGAGGACGATGCCGAGCTGGCGGCTGCCGCGGCAGGCATTAGCGCTGATGGGCCGATTAATCTCGACGACGTGACGGCTCTGGCAGATAGCGCGCCGGTTCGCAAGCTGCTCAACATGGTACTGTTGATGGCGATTCGCGAGCATGCCAGCGACTTGCACTTCGAACCGTTCGAGGACGAATTCAAAATCCGCATCAAGGCGGATGGCGTATTGTATGAGATGGTTCCGCCGCCGCGGCATTTGGCGTTTGCGATTACGACGCGCATCAAGGTGATGGCGAATCTCGATATCGCCGAACGGCGATTGCCGCAAGACGGCCGGATCGAGCTCATGCTCGGCGGTCACGCTGTGGATTTGCGCGTCAGCGTGTTGCCGACGATGTTCGGTGAGAGCGTGGTCATGCGGGTGCTCGACCGCTCGGTGACGTCGCTCGATTTGAACTCGTGCGGTCTTGATGCGCCGACGCTGGCGAAGTTTCGGGATGCCATCTCGAAGCCGAACGGCATCGTGTTGGTTACGGGGCCGACGGGGTCGGGTAAGACTACAACGCTTTATTCTGCGCTCAACGAGCTTAACGACGTCGAAGACAAACTGATCACGACCGAAGACCCGGTCGAATACGACATGGATGGAATCATTCAGGTCCCGATCGACGCGGACATCGGCAATACTTTTGCCCAGATCTTGCGAGCCATCTTACGGCAAGATCCGGACAAGATTCTCGTAGGTGAGATTCGCGATCTCGAAACGGCGGAAATCGCCGTGCAGGCGTCGCTGACGGGCCACCTGGTGTTCAGCACGCTCCACACCAACGACGCGCCGAGCACGATCACGCGACTCAAAGATATGGGCGTGCCCACGTTTTTGATCACTGCCACGGTCGAGGCGATCTTGGCTCAGCGTTTGGTTCGAAAGGTGTGCGCGCAATGCCGCGAAGAATACACGCCGCCGCGCGAGGTGCTTGAAGACCTGGAGCTGTCGTCTGAGCAATTGAAGGGCAAGCGGTTCTTTCGCGGGGCTGGCTGCGAAGTTTGCAACAACACGGGCTACAAAGGCCGCGTGGGATTGTTCGAGTTGATGATCATGAATAACGACCTGCGAGACAAAATCATGTCCAACGCGCAGACCGACGAAATTCGGGCGTTGGCCACAAAGAATGGAATGGTTTCGCTTCGCCAGGCTGGAATCAACTGTTGCTTCGAAGGCGTGACGACGCCGGACGAAGTGGTGCGGGAAACGATTTTGGAAGCGTAAGAGAGAAGCTGTTAGTAATTAGCTATTAGCTATTAGCCAGGGATGTTGGCTGGTAGTGGTTGCTAAAAGCTAATAGCTAAAGGCTAATAGCTGAGGCTCACATGCCAACTTTTCAATTTGAAGCGATGGACGCGACGGGCGCCGAGATCAAGGACGTGATCGAAGCGCCGACCGAAGAAGAAGCCCAAGCTACTATTCGGCAGATGGGCTACTTCGTGACGAAGATCACGGCGAAGAAGGCTCGCAAAAAGGCCGAGGCGACAGGCGCCAAGAAGAAGCGTGGGTTCGTTTTTGGCGGCGTGAAGTCGAAAGAGCTGACGACGTTCACGCGGCAGCTTTCGATTCTGCAAGACGCCGGCTTGCCGATTCTTCGCAGCCTGCGGATTTTGGCCGGGCAAGCGAAGGCCGGGCGGCTCAAGTACTCGCTCGAAGATACGTGCGAGGAAATCGAAGCGGGGTCGACGCTTTCCGAAGGTATGGCGAAGAGCCCGAAGTGTTTCAACCGGCTCTATGTGAACATGATCAAGGCCGGCGAGGCGGGCGGTGCGTTGGAACTCATTCTGCAGCGTCTGGCCGACTTCCAGGAGCGGGCTGAATCGCTCAAGCGCAAAGTCAAAGGCGCGATGATCTACCCGATCGTGGTCGTCACGGTGGCTGTCGCCATTTTGACGTTCATCATGATTAAGATCGTGCCGGCGTTTCGCGACATTTTCAAGGAATTCGATCTCGAGCTGCCGCCGATGACGGAAATGCTCGTGGGGATCTCGAACTGGTGCGTGCATTACTGGTATTTGATCCCGGGCATCCCGGTGACGATTTGGCTTTCGGTCAAGCTAATTCGCAAGTTTAAGCACGGGCGCATTGGGTGGGATCAGTTCATCATCAAGATTCCCATTTTCGGCAACCTGATCGAGAAGAATATTCTCGCTCGTACGACGCGAACGCTCGGTACGCTGGTGGCGAGCGGTGTGCCAATTTTGGAAGCGCTCAACATCACGCGCGATACGAGCGGCAACGCCACCTTTGAAAAGATGTACACGAAGATCGCCGAAGCGATTCGCGAGGGCGAGGCGATCGCCAAGCCGATGAAAGAAAACTCCGTCCCCGGCTTCCATCCGATCGCGGCGTTCTTCTGGTTTGCCTTCATCGGCGGGCCGATCGGGTTGCTTCTATATCTGTTGAAGATGAAGCAACGGATCGTTGACGACATTGTTGTGAATATGGTGGACGTCGGCGAAGAGACGGGCGAGCTCGATACGATGCTCTACAAAGTGGCCGACACGTACGACGAAGAAGTGGCGGTGCTGACCGAAGGTCTTACGAAGCTGATGGAACCGCTGCTCATTATTTTCTTGGGCGGGGCGGTCGGTTTTATCGTGATCGCGCTGTTTATTCCGCTGGTGAAGCTGATTGAAGGGCTCAGTAAGTGAAACGCGGCCAGTTGCTGGCTCAGTAAAGGGACTTATATATGGAAACGGCACTTACCGAATGCGGATTGCGGACCACTCACGTGGACGAGTTCGCCGCGGACTCGCAATCGCGTCTCGGAGAGACGCGTCCACGTGCGTATGGTTTCACGCTCGTCGAGCTGCTGGTCGTGATCACGATCATCAGCATTCTCGCGGCGCTGATCACGGTCGCGGCGATCGGGGCGCTTAAGAAGGCGCGAGAAGCGCAGGTCAGGACGGAGATCAATGAAATCGCGACAGCGGTTGATGATTACAAGAATAAGACTACGGCCTATCCACCGAACTGCCAGAACGATGCGGGTGGGCCGTTGGACGATTTAGGCATTCTTTTGGATGTAAAGCGACACATTAAGCAGCTTGCGCCGCGCACCCAGGAAGTGGACGATTTGGCTCAAGCCTTAACGGACCAGTTAGCAAGCAAGACTATCGTTTCGCGCAGTCTTGCGGGTGGTCTCACAGCTTCGGAAGCAGTCGTTTTTTGGCTCGGCGGATTTAGCTCGGATCCTAAGTATCCGATTTCGGGCGAAGGCGGTCCCTCTTATTCAATTACCTCGAAAGGTGCGGCGACGAATAGGACGCTTGATCCCATCGAAAGCCGAAAGTGGATATTCCCGTTTGATGTAACCCGGCTGGGCCCGCGCGCAGCGGACGGATTTTTTGATGAGACGAACGGGCGGTTCATCGAATTCACCGATGCAAAAGGAAAATTCCGCCGCATTAACTTCTGGGTATATACGCCGCCGAAGTCGACCCAGCCGTATTTGTATTTCGATACGTCACGCCACCCAGCAGGAGTGCTCAGCGGATCCAACATTACGGGGCCGTACGATCCGCCGGCAGCAACGAGTACTTCTCCGACGCCTCTCAATGTTTACGCTTTCAAAAAGGTAAATGCCTCATATTCAACTACGAATTCTACGACGACTCCCTGCATAACATTCGTAAATCCAGACAAGTACCAGATCTTGCACTGCGGTCTCGATGGTGTCTGGGACAATGACAACTTCGACTCATTCAAGAAGATGACGGCGGGGACCGGCGTAACCAACCAAACAAGCAACTTTTTACTATTTCCCACGGGGCCATTCGTCGGCGAAGTTGCGGATACGATCGTGAATTTCGCGCCGGAAACCAGAATTGAGGACGCGCAAAAGTGAGAAGGACTTTGTCCATTGTCGTTTGTCCGTCAGTTGTAGGTCGAAAGTCGGCCAACGACCTGCGACGGACTACGGACGATGGGCAACAGACGACCGCTCGTCGTGGCTTCACGCTGATCGAGCTACTTGTCGTGATGTTCATCATCACTATTCTGGCGTCGCTGATTTTGGGCGTTGCGGCGCTGGCCGCTCAGACGGCCAAAGAGAACGGTACGCGCCACACGGTCGAGCGGTTGCATACGTTGCTCACCGAGTACTACGGCACGTTCAAAACGCGGCGGGTGAAGGTAAATCCGAATGTCCTAACGAATTCGAATGGCAAAGGAATCAATGACCAAAAAGGTTTGTCGAGTTCACAAAAGGGCGAGGCGACGGCCGAGGCTCGGCTCTACGCCCTGCGTGAATTGATGCTGATGGAGATGCCCGACCGTTGGAGTGACGTTGCCCTGGCCGATGTATCAAAAGCCACTGACGCCAACACGGTCGGCGATCCGCTGTATTTGGACGCGCCCGCTGTTCAATACAATGGGACGACGACATTGCATCGCACCGATCTGGCCAACGTTTATCTGCGGCGGTATCAAGCGCTGTGGGGGCGCACGAATTCGATCACCGGCCAGAAGAACACCTCGGACGATATTATTTCAAATCAATCGGCCGAGTGCCTCTACATGGTTATCACGCTGGCTTGCGGCGACGGTGAAGCGCGAGCGCAATTCGGCGAACACAACATTGGCGACACCGACGGCGATGGGGCGCCGGAGTTTCTGGATGGTTGGGGCCATCCGATCAGCTTCTTGCGTTGGGCGCCGGGATTCGATTCGCAAATCGAGCTCAATGCGAATGACGTGGACAATATGACCCCGCCTGATCGCAAATCGAAGATTGCGAAAGATCACGATCCGTTTGATGTTTTTCGCGTCGATCCCAACGCATTCCGCCTGGTGCCACTGATCTATTCGGGCGGTCGTGACGAAAGCGCGGGGATTTACGACGCGCCGGATTTCGTGACGTGGCAGCCAGTCGCCAACACGATGAACATTACCAACTCGCCGCCTTATTTAAATCCGCAACTTTTGCCTTATCGACTGGCGAGTGCTCCGTATCTCGGGGAGAGTTCCCATGTCGTCGATCCTACCGTCGACGAGACGTCGACCGATGACGTTCACAACCATTTGATGGGGCAACGATGATGGTTGAGAACGGGAATTTCGATTTCGGATTTAGGCTTGCGGATTGCGGATTGCGCGCAGTTAATCCGCAATCCACAATCCGAAAACCACAATCGCTTTTGGCCCGTTCCTCGTTGCTCGCTCCGCGTTCCTCACGCGTGGCAATGACGCTCATCGAGCTGCTGGCCGTGATTGTGATCATCACGACGCTGGTGGCGGCGGCGATTCCGCTGTTGTCGCCGACGAACGATGACCGGCGGATACGCGAGGCGACCCGCGGGCTCAATACCTACATCACCGGCGCGCAGGCGCGGGCCGTGTCGTCGCATCGGCCGTTCGGGATCGCGCTCAAGCGCCTGAGCCAGGATACAAAGCGCAACGACCCGACCCAGCTAGACAACGATAACGGCGCTTGCGTGGAAGTGTTCTATGTGGAGCAGCCTGCGCCTTACTCAGGTTTTGATCCCAATTCGAGGGCGTGCGTGGCTTTGTATCCGGACCAAAGCAGCGGTGGGCGTCCTGGCTACGCGATCGTGCGGTTCGTCACGCGCGGCACGACAACTCCGCAAGGCACAGATTCATTGCCGCCGGGCTGGGACGCGGATCTGTTTCCGACGAACGTTCTCCGGCCGGGCGATGTGATCGAGATCAATGGCACGCAGTTCGAATTGGTGAATGACAACGGCCTGTATACGAATATCTCGATTGTCAACGTCAGCGGCGATTCGAACAACACGAATTTCTATTTCGGGCCGCCGACGAATAAAAACCAGCCGCCGCAGATTTTGGCGATACCGCTCAACGACAGCGGGCAGCAAATCTATCCGAAGTACGATAACGGCGGTTACAACCTGGGCAACGATCGAGAAGTGAGCGCGCCGGCCAAGCGGACGTCGCCGTATTGGACGAACCCCGAGCCGTACAAAATCTTGCGGCAAGCGGAGATCGCGTCGGACGAACCGTACCAACTGCCCGAAGGCACGGCGATCGACCTGCGGGCTTCGGGTGTCGGGGGCGATAGTTTGAAGAAGTTTTTTCACGTCCCGGGCTACACCGACAATGACGAGCAAATCCAGATCATGTTCACGCCAGAGGGGCGCGTCTCGCGGGTGATCTTCAATCAAAAGCCATTGAACAACGCAGATAGCACGACAGATGACAGCGAATTGTTTGGCGAGGCTGTGGTCGACAATGTGTACTTGCTCGTGGGGCGGCGCGATCGCATGCCGCTGCCACCGGTTAGCGCGACCGGTACGCCGCACGACTCATCGCTGAACCCTTCGGAGGTGAATCCTGCGACGACGGACGAACAAAAAGCCAGACTCAAGGAGCCGGTGAATTGGTTGAGTGGAGATAGCCGATGGGTCGTCATCGGCTCGCAGACTGGCCGCGTGGCGACGATCGAAAACGCAAACGTCGATATGGCCGGCGTGCTTTCGGCGCGTCCCACGCCGTGGGATTCGGCTTTGCCATCCACTGAGGAAATGCGAGCGGCGCAAATCGTGGCCGCGCGCGAGCTCACGCATGATATGAAACAGGTTGGAGGTAGATGATGAATCGCTCTTAGCCGTTAGCTATTAGCTTTTAGCCAGAATTCACATGGCTGAGAGCTAATAGCTAAAAGCTAATAGCTTTTTCCGTCCACCAGGGGCAAAACTGGTGACAAGAAGGGTTGGAAGATGAGAGTTGTTAATTATCAGTCGTCTGTAGTCAGGTCTGAACGATGGACCACGGACCACGGACCACGGACGGGATTCGTGCGCCTCGGAATCAGCCTTACGGAAGTCCTCATCGCGATGGGGATTCTGACGGTGGGGCTGCTGGGCGTGGCGTCGGTGTTTCCCGTCGGCGGCTGGTATATGCAGCGGGCCGAAATCGCGGACCGCGGGTCGGCAATTGCGCAATCGGTGATGAGCGATTTGGTGGCGCGGGGGATGCTCAATCCGGCCGCGTGGTATGTGATGACGCCGACGCCGGCACCAGCCGGAAATCTATCGACTTCGCCCAATTACCAGGTGTTTGGAGTGGATGGCGAGTACTCGCCGGGGGCAACGGTTCGCGCCGGAACGTTCACCAGGCCTTTTGCCGAAGCGCTAACGGCCGGATTAAAACTTAACAACGACCCGGTGATCATCTCAAAACAATTCGGCAGCGCATTTGTCATTGATCCGATGTTTGCGGCGGCTGCGGCTTCGACTTCGGCGAGCGCTAACAATGCGGCTGCGTACGCATTTCCGGCGACTGCTTATTCGCAAGGGCCGTGGACTAGTGGAACGTACTACAACAACAGTTCCTGGCAGCCTTGGTGGGGCAGCGCGTCTACCAAGGAAAAGACTTGGCCCATTCGCCGTGTAACCTTTGAGCTATCGACCGGTTGGCCCTACGATAAGGCGATGGCGGAAAGTGTGGCCCGTATTGGCGACGATCTCGTTTCGGAATTGCCTTCCCGCGACGATCGGCCAGCGAGTCAGAAGTGGGACGTAGATAGTACGAGTGGCGCGCCGTTGGCCCGCCAGTGGACGGGCGACTATTCCTGGATCGCGTCGGTCTCTCCTACGACGAATGCCGCCCGCAATGGAATGGCGCACAACCCCGAGGGCTTCGATTACGACGTGTCGGTCGTCGTGTTCTATAAGCGAGCGCTGCCTTCCGCCATCCCTTCGGCAGGCGATTTGGCAGACGCTGCTTCGCATGAACGCATGGTAAGTGCGAAGATCATTTCCACCGGTACAAGTGGTGGGCAACTGCTGTTGGCCGATATGGGGGACATTAAGGATTCGAATTCCAAAAACGTCAGTCCCTTTGATCAACTTAAGGTTGGTCAGTGGATCATGCTTTGCGGTCCGCATCCGAACAGCTCGGTGAGTGAGCCGAAATTCGTTTTGAACTGGTATCAGGTGCTATCGGTCGAAGGCACCAATACTAAGCTGAACAGCTATGGCACGGACACACCCGCTCCGGCCGCCGCCGAGCCGGATCGGCGGCTGATCACAGTCCGTGGCACGCAATGGCCATGGCAGCCATCTGCGAGTACGGGATATGCCGTAGCGCCCACTACCATTTCAGATGACTTATGCGTGGGAATTGTAAAAGGCGCCGTCGCGGTGCACTCGAAGACCATACGTCTTGAAAGTGGCGCGGGTAGCTCTTTTGGCACGGGGATGACCACGTTCGCGCCTACCGGTGCGTCACGGGGCAACATCACGTTTTAGTTAGCGCGGGTCGGGGACAGTGTCGCGACAACGACCGGAACCGGGTGTCGCAAGAGAGGCAATTATGTGGACGAGTCGACCAACGCGGCAACGATCGGCGGAAGCGAGGCCATTTCGCTCGCCGGCGGCGCGCCGATCTTCGCGGCGTGGCGTGCTGATGCTGGTGGTATTGAGCATGCTCGTGCTTTTCATGCTCATTGGCACGGCGTTCTTGATGAGCAGCAGCCAGGAACATAAGACGGCAACAGCCGCGGCAAAAGATAAGCGCCTCGGCAACAATGCCACTAAGTTGCTTGATCGTGCGCTACTGGGCGCCGTGCGCGACACGGAAAATCCGTATTCCGTAATTCGCTACCACAGTTTGCTGCGCGACATTTACGGGACCAACGGATTTCAAGGCGCTATCTACTGCCCAGATAAAGGAAAGGTGAATCCGGACAAAATCAACGGACGCGTCACGTCGTATCCCGGAGCTTCCGCAACTACACCGCCTGGACCGCGGGGCCTTACGAACGGCCAATTCATCGACATCTACGTTCGGGCGCTGGCTTGGGACTCGGCCGCAACGCCACCCACTTCGCTCGATGATCCGCAGACTACGACAAATGAGAACTCCGGGCCTCAACAGCTAATTCAGCCAGATCGGCGGCATATTCTCAAGCTGGACCGCGATCCATTGGGAGCGGGGCAGTTATATGCGATGCCCCTTACGAAGGGGTATTTCAATGGTCAGTTGATGACGATCACAAGTGGTCCAGCGGCTGGGCAAACGACGCGCATTCTCGACTACGAAGTGGAGCAAGAGCTGAGCAGCGACGGCATCACGTCCTTGAATTTCACCGACCCGAGCCGGTCGACCGGAAGTTCGCCGGTTTTCACGAGGATATTTCGCTTTCGCGTAATGGCGTTTCAACGCGCCGACGGCGGACCTCTGCAAATAAGTACAGATACGACGAGATCGCAAGAGATTGTCGACCTTGCGGGAGTGCCGAACTTAATACCGCCTGCGACGTTCATGGTGAATGGACGCGCCTTTAGCGGTACGGGCGTTGGTTATGACCCCTACGCGCAGATAGGTACGCCGCGCTTGAGCGCCCTCGAAGTTGTTCAAATGGGTACGAAGAAGCCCGTGCCGATGCCGGTGGCACTTTTACCTAACAGCGTCTACGCTTTTCTTTCTGATCCCAATCCAGATCCCGCCGCTGCTGATATTCGCGGCATTTTTGATTACAACGCAGTTACTGGCGTCGCTACGCCGCTCAATCCAAAACTCACTACGGGGTTATCGCAAACAGATGCCACAGCGCGTGTCCAAAAGTGGCTGTATCCAAGTTTTGTTGGCCTGGGTGGCGCGAATGAATCTTATGATGCTGCCGACTTCCAAAACATGGGACTTGCCCTGCAGACAGTCACGCCGCGTGCGCAGGGCCGCGTTGTTCAGGGGGATACCACAAACCAAGTAACGTTGAGCGCGGTCGATCCTAGCGTCGACCGGACCAAATTCCTGCGGCTCGATCTCGAAGATCTACCGTTACCTTCGTTTCATCGGCCTGATCTTGTCAACTATTGGTTCCACCAACTGCTTGGTTTATTAACCGATCCGAACGGCGACTATAAGTTGCCGCCCGACCTCGCGGTGCAATCGATTATCGACCCGTACCCGGCTCCGAGTAATCAATTGCGCTCCGGCTTGAGCCAGGACGCGGCCAGTCTAATCACCGCGGTGAAGCGCAAAGTCATGATGCGTCCGCTTCGCGAGGATCATCCCGACTTCAATGGGAGCAATCAACTATCTACACCAACTGGCTTACCGACATCGCAGCTAACTCTAGGCTCTTTTCCAAACTACGCCATCAGCATTCCTTACTGGGAAGCCGTTGGTCCTTGGGATGTGGACAACGATAACGATGGCGTGCCGGATAGCGTGTGGGTCGATATCGGCGATCCGGTCCAGGAAGCGGAAGATGGCACGCGGTATAAGCCGCTGTATGCGTATTTGATCGTCGATTTGGACAGCCGGCTGAACGTCAATGCGCATGGGTTGGCGGACGATATTGTTTCGCCTTTGGATGACCCGACGCGACGCTCCTTTTTCGATCCCAACACAGCCGGTAACTTGGCGCACGATACCACGAATACAAGTCCCAACTTACAACGCAGTACGTTGCAACTATCCCGTGGCCTTGGTTACGGACCGGCCGAAATCAGCCTGCGGCCGGTGTTCCCAATCCCCGAGATCAACTCGAGCACGCAGCCGGCAGCGAACCGCGTCGAAGTAGCAGGCCCGATCGACAGCTACGCGACGGTGCTGTTTGGCCGCCAGAAGCTGGATACGTCATCGATCGCTGGACGATACGGTTTTGATCCGAATTTGAACTACCCGCGTTTGTCGAATGGGGACGTGGCGACGGCTGCGTCAAATTACCGATACAGCCCTATCCTAAAGACGGAGCCTGCTTGGTCACCGCGTTGGAACACCGGCGAGATGGCGATGCCGAGTTTGGCCGCCCAGCTCAAATTTTTCGACTATCCGTACTCATTCGATCAATCAACTTACTTTAACGTATTGAACAAATCAAATTATGGCCAAGCTAGCTGGTACAAGCAGTCGAGCTTTGGCACACCGCCCGATCTTAAGGGGCGCTACGCACTTGGCCTCGACTATTCTGGTCAGCCGGTATTTGAAGTCGCAAACGATGTGAATCCGAATACCGCAACATTACCGGCTCCGAGCGCGTTAAATGCCCCGATCTATCCGCTGAACCAGCAGTTGCCGTTCAACCTGCTGGCCAGATCGCCGTACGAATTGGATCTGACTAGCGCGAAGCGTCGCGATTCTTCGGGGATGTCGTTTTCGGATGTAAACACCGCATTCACCAACAGCGTTGATCTAACGATCGACGGTACGGGTGGCTTAAACGACGATGCGGCATTCTCGCCGTCTGATCTTGAGAAAGTTCTCCGCGGCTGGGATCCAGACATCGGCACGCTGCCGAGCCGGCTTTGGGACTCCGTCGATGCGTTCGACCCGTTGAAGCTGATTCGGTTCCTTCCGAACAATACGGCGAACTTTGCCAACGACATGCTCGATCCGACGAATCGCAGCATCGGTGCGCCCGCGATCGGCCAACAAGCATCGCCGGAAATGATGACGGGCGCTCAGCAGATGGCCAGCATCAACCGCCGCCTTGTGACGACGGATAGCTACGACCTGCCAGTGGCGAACCAGACGATGCCTGCGTATGTATCGGATTTCGGGGCGGATGGAGTGCCGGGACGGCGCGGGCTTACAGGGACCAAGCTCAATGATGTAGATACCGATGATTTCCAGACAATTGTGGGAGTCCCGCGCGCACAGGCGAAGATCGTCGACTTGTTGTATTACCGCGTATGGCTCGAAGCGCGGCGATTCATCATGAGGACGCAGGGTCTGGTTGAATCTGGCCCCAGTAATAGTCTCGATAGCCTGAGTGCGGACAACTACAGATCTTTCTTAGTAGCGGTGAAAACGCGCGCGGACTTCGTGTTCTCGCGTTTGGCCTCCGACCTGCTCGCTCCGGAAGTGATCGCCGGTAAGAAGATGGACCTCAATCGCCCGTTCGGCGATGGAAAGGACAACAACGGCGACGGCGTAGTGGATGATCCGCTCGAAGCCGGCGAGCCGTTCTTGGATATCAACGGCAACGGCACGTGGGATGTCGGTGAGCCATTTCTCGATCTAAATGGCGACGGTAAATATAACTCGCCTCAGGACGGCATGTGGCCACAACTTTGGCCAGCGCCGGCGGGTAACGGCACGCTCGCAGAACCGATTTCTTTTGACTACACGCAAGGCCATGCAGAACCGATCCACGCGGCGGTCGTAAAGGCGCTTAATCAAACAATTCAGGGCGGCGTTCGTAATTTGGAGTCGCAAGGCCGACAGCTTTTTGCCCGGCATCTTTATTGCCTGATGCTGCTGTTGGTGGATGAGAATTACATCGCTCCGTGGGATGAGAACGATCCCCAAATTCTCACGTACATGGTGAACGAGCGGAACAAGCTCACGTCACCCAATCTGAAATCGCCAGCCACTGGGCCACCGCTGACTCCGGCGGAGGCGGATCTCGTCGTCAAGCGTAAGCTGACTTGCCGGATGATTGCGCAGTGGGCGATTAACGTGGTCGATGCGCGCGATCCCGACTCGATCATGACCCCGTTCGAGTATGACGAAAACCCGTGGGACGGTTGGGGCGTGTGGGATGATAATTGGATTGGGGATCTCGGCGACAACAAGAATAAAGCCGCGTTCAAGATCCAGAAGGATCCTACCAAGGCGACATTCTTTCCGCTCGACGGTGATCCGGCGACGGACGAGAACAATGGCTGGGTCATCGACTGGTCGTTGGCGAATTCAACAAACAAGTGGGCGAAGACGCTCACGCAATTGCTGGTCAAGCAGTCGCAGCCGGTGAATTTGGATACGACGTCGCAACAGTATAATCCGCCGCTTATTACGCACCCATTGCTGCAAACGCGTGGCGTGGTGTGGGGAGCGGAGCGCCCCGAGCTGTTGATGACCGAGACGTTCGCCTTCCATGACCGGCGAGTGGAAGATTTGCAGGGCCTCGAAGGCATGAACGGGTTTATCAAGGACTATGACAGTAAAACTGATACGCAGCATACAAAAGACCCCGATGGGGATCAGCGGCTGCGTCCGCGTGGTTCGCTGTTCGTGGAACTCTACAACCCGTGGTCGCCGCAGGGCCAATTCCCGGCGGAGCTGTATAGCCGGTTGGACTCTACCACGGGCTACGTACCTAAGTATTACAGCCAAGCGATTCCACAAAATCCCAATCAAAAGGATGGGGTCGAATTAGGACGGCTCAGTAATTACGCCTGGGATGAGAACAATAACAAGTTGACATTAGACCCAACGACGGTGAGTTCAACCGTAAACATCAAGAGGTCGCCGGTTTGGCGGATCTTGGTTGTCGAGGAATGGCCGACCTATCGCAACAGCGATGAGGTAGACGGCAAGCGCAGCGATGAAACCTTTAACGACACCTATAAGAATTCAGCCGGCTTTAAGTCCGCGCAGACGATTTACAACGCGGCGCGGGACAAAGTGAAGGCTTGGAATCCGACCATTTCTCCAACGTCGCCATTTCGCCCGTCCGATCCCGATTTCGATGCGGGGTTTAGTGCCGGTTTTCTACCGAAACAAAAAGCAAATGGCCAGAATGTTTTCGAAGTTCAGTTTCCGTGGACCGAGCGAGAGTTCTATTTTACGACCGATAAGTCTCCGCTGCTTAACTCAACACAAATCAAGAATCTTTTCGACCACACGCCGGATCATGATTACTCGAAAAATGTATTCAAGCTTCGGCTTCCATATCGAACCGTCAAGATAACTTACGGTACCGACGCGCCGCAGACGTCGCCGCTCCCGAAGCAGGGGCAGATGCAGAGGTTTATCTCTCCCGATCTCGAGTTGTCGACAAATCGCCCGGCCACCGACGAGCCCATTGCTCCGATTGCGCCGGGTCGTTATGGCGTCATTGGATCGGCCGGTGCCCGATACTCGGCGGGCCCCATTGATACGGGTCTCAGTGCCACACCGTTTGTAACCGCGGTGGGCAGAAAAAATGACAGCACCATCAAGGATGGCGATACGCCTAAACCTGCGGATGTCATGCAGACACGTCGGATCGAGTTGCATCCTTCCAATAATTCGGAATGGACGCAGGTCGTGATCGGCGGCAATGGCGGCGATCCGAAAGATGAAGTGAATCCCTCTTATCTCGCTTCCGGTGTGACCGATCAACTCGACCCGACGACCGTTGAGTTGGGCCGCGACAATGAAATGATGTTTGATCAAGCGCTGACTAAGGTGAAGAACGTTACCCAGCCGGCCGCGGATGGAACTGCACAGTATTATCAACCTAGCGTCGCAATTCCGGTTGCGGGAATGAATGTTTCGGAGCCCGCTTGGGGCTACTCGGCGCGCGAATATGAAGCGGCAGAGCAAGAAAAGAAGGCAGGAAAACCACCGCAGATTTATACGTTCAAGTACGATACCACCAAAGGGAATTATGAGGGTCACTACTACGCCAGTGACTCCGACGGCAGCGAAAATCCGAATATCGCGTACGACAAGCCGCTCGATGGCAGTTTTGACCGGCCCGTGGCGCCGGAAATGATGCGCGTTGGCACGGTGCCGAATTACCGAACGCTTCATCTGCAACGGCTCGCTAACCCGACGTTGCCATGGAATCCGCCGCCGGGACAGTTTTTCGAGCCAGCTCCGACTGCAGTCAACCCAGCGGCTCAGTCGGATATGTATCGGCCTAACATGCCGATCAATCCGTATCGTACGATTGATACCGCCAGCGTGAACGTAACCGCGTTCAATGGCGCGAGTGAGAACGCCGAGTCGTCGTATCCGAAGGATTCGCCGGCCGCGAATGCCCAAGTTGATTTTCTTCAAATGCGTCCCTGGGTGATAACCGAGCAAGACGTCAACGCCACGAACAGTAAACCGGGGTACGCCAAAGGATTTAAAGACGGTAAGCAAGTGTTTGCGTTCCGCTCCTCGGAACGTGGCGGATGGGCACGGCTCAATATGTCGGGCGTAATGGCGCCAAGTGGTCTGCCTTCGCAGCAGCGTGTGTTGTGGGCGCAAGAGCCCGCGATGACGACGCTCAGTTATCAAACGCCCGCAAATGTGACCCAGAGGGCCTTATTTGATCTTACGCCGAACCGCTCGTTTACGATGATGCAGAAGGAAGTAGCGGGACAAATCAGAACCGATGAAAGCATCCAACCCAATCATGTTGATATGGTGATGGAGCAGACGCTCGGATTCGGTAATAAGAGCTTTGGCCTGTTGTTCGATAAGCGAGGCGCGATTCAACCCGCTCGAGTGTCATCGCTGAATCCACAGAATTACAGCGCGCTCGTAAATTCCGTCGCTAGCTCCACGGCTCCCACCCCTGCTTCTATCGGTTCGCCCGCTCCATTTAACTTTACTTGGGATACGAGCGCTACGAACGATACAAAAGATCACCCGGATAATAAGGTCAAGCTAGAAATGAAGGCGGCGGTGACGTCGACCAATCCATGGCTGGCCTGGAATAACCGGCCTTATGTTAGCGCAGAAGAGTTGATGAATGTGCCGATGGCTTCGCAAGCGGCGTTGTTGAAGCAGTATTCGACTAGTGATCCAAACGCGTTGCCGGCCAATCGTCCGAATCCTTATGGCCTGTCAGAGATGGGCGTCAAGCCGACGCTAGCGAACAGTTACTTGATGGTCTTTAACGCAGTGCGCTGGGCGACGATTCAAGCGCCGTTCGGTCAATTGCCGAACGTTTTTGCATCGTCGAGTGCAGGCCTGCCCGGTTCGGCCGCAAGCCAGCCTGCGGACGTAGTGCGTGATTGGGACTTAAATCCAACATCGCTTCCGTCGGGGTACGTTGTATCCGGAGTACCTGTTCGTTTTGACAGGAAAACCGGCAACCAAATTCTTCCAGACGCTGGTCCTACGACGGATGCAGATCCTAGAACAGATGGAGACGTTCGGCCATATGGCGCGCCGAACTTCTACCGCATCTTAGACTACGTCCAGGTTCCATCTCGTTTTGTCGGTACGGATACGATGCTGAATGCTGAGACGTTTAATGATGTGCCGGGAGTTGATGACTCGAAGAATATCATCGGATCTGAAGTGGGTAGTGATATCACGGGCCCAACCGATCCACGATTGAACTTTCAACCGCCGTTCAACAAAGTCTCGCTGGAGCGCGATCCTGGGAAGGTGAATCTCAATACCGTGACGGGCCGACGGATTCCAAGCACAGCGACGGCGCCGGCTCAAATTTGGTCGGAAGTCTACGATGGAATCATGCATCGGATTCACGATGCCAATTCGTTGGCAACGCAACTTGCTCAGCCGGGCCCCGCGTGGCGCGATGTGGTACTCAGTCGGCGCGGATACGTACAGTTCAACGCTGCAACCACACCTCCGCCACCTCAGCCGACGCCAGTTGATAAACCCGGCGCCGGTCCGCCGGATGTATTTCAATTCGGCCTCAATCCGCTTTATCCGACAATCTTTGCGAATCCGTTTCGCTCGTCCGACGCAGGGGATTTGGTGCCTTTACCGCAAATGATGCAATTCGGGGTCGACGCATCGTTATTGCGAAAGCATCCCTATGATCGAGCGCCAGATGCAAAAGGCGTTTTTCAGCCGTGGGGACCTTCGCCGATGAATTTTGGCGACACTCGCGATGCCGGATTTGGCGCAAATGAAATTATTTCCGCGAAAGTAACTCCTGCGACCTTTGGTGCAATCCCCAACGATGACCCCTTGAAACGAGATATTCTGCCTCTCTTTAGTGAAGCGCGCGGGGACGCCTTCTCCGACACAACCCGCAACCCGTACATGATGTACCAGCCGATGAGCCGGCTCGGCAACTTGGTAACCAATCATTCCAACGTGTATGCCGTGTGGATCACGGTCGGGTACTTCGAAGTCGAGAAGGCACCGGATTGGAATGATCCAGACGCAAATACTCGAGCGACCGTGCAAGCTCGCTTTGGCGGCGATGGCAAAGCAGGCTCGCCAGCCACGATCGCCGCCCAGGCACTTTACAATCGTGTGTACCCAGATGGTTACATGCTTGGCAAAGAGCTCGGCAGCGATACGGGCGACATCAAGCGGCCGCGCGGGTTCTACATCATCGATCGCACGGAGCCGGTCGGCTTCCAGCCGGGCGAAGATTTGAATGTGGAAAAAATGATCCGGCTGCGTCGCCGCATTCAATAGCCTCGATTTCAATCCACCCACGATGGCACGACGGACACGACGTTGAATCCGCTTTCTCGTCGTGCCCGTTGTGCCGTCGTGGTTTTTCGCTTCTGATATTCTATTATCTCAAGTGAAAAGGCCGAGCGCCATTGAGCTCCGAAATCTCTAACGCCGATTCGAACAGTTCGCCGGAGTCCGGTGCGCGCGGATCGTTTTGGGTGTTAGTCCTGCTGCTGGGCGTGGCGGTCGCCATCTTGGTAACACTGCAAGCGCGGCGGCCGAAGACACCGAACGAATTTTCGGGCCTGCCGTTGCCGCCCCTCGAAGTCGACGGGTGGATCAACACCGAGAAGCCGCTCACGGCCGCCGATTTGCAGGGCAAGATCGTACTGGTCGACTATTGGGCTACGTGGTGCGGACCGTGTATGCGCAGCATGCCCGAGATCATCCGCTTCAACAAGCAACACCAGGAACTGGGCGTGAAAGTGGTCGGTTTCACTTCGGAAAACGGACCGGCGGTGCAGCATGTCAAGAATTACGTGGAATCGAAGGACGGCATCGATTGGCCGATCGCGTACGGAGCGGGATTGGTGTACCAAAAGATGGGAATTGAAGGCATTCCAACGTACGTGCTTTACGATCGCACGGGCACCAGCGTTTGGGGCGGCCACACGCTCGACGGAATCGAGCAGTACGTGGCGCGAGAATTAGCAAAGCAGTGAGGAGCGATGTGCCGTCGCATTTCCCGTTCGTGCTTGATCTTTAGAGGCCTAATTCTATCGACAAGAAATCAAATCATCGCATTTGACCGCGACGAATTCAACGATCTTCCCCAATGGAATCGCGAGCGAAAACTGCACTCGGAATTGATTTCGGGACCGAGTCGGTGCGCGCACTGTTGGTCGATTTACATGGAACCGAAAGAGGCTCGGCCGTCGTTCGGTACTCGCACGGACAGATCATCGATGAACTCCCCACGGACCCTGGCAAAAAGCTGCCGGCCGATTTTGCTCTGCAGCATCCGCAAGATTGGATGGATAGCGCGACGCAAGCCGTTCGGGCGGCCGTCGATAAGTCCGGCAGGGCGGCGAGCGACATCATCGGCATCGGTGTGGATTTCACCAGCTGCACGATGCTACCGACGTTTGCAGATGGTCGCCCGCTATGCCTGAGCGAGCAATTCGCCAAACGCCCGCTCGCCTGGCCGAAGCTTTGGAAGCATCACGGAGCGAAAGCGCAAGCCGATCGCATGAACGCAGTCGCGCACAGCCGCGACGAAGCCTTTCTCAATCGTTATGGCGGAACGATCAGCCTGGAGTGGTTCTTTCCGAAGGTTCTCGAAACAATCGAGAACGATGCCGAAACGGCAACGGCCGCTGAAGTATGGCTCGAAGCCGGCGATTGGTTCGTGTGGCAATTGGTAGGCGGGGCCGCGGCCGAACTTCCGCGATCAACATGCCAGGCCGGTTACAAAGCGTTGTGGTCGGCCGAGGAAGGTTTTCCAAAACCAGGATTTTTTGAGGCCGTTCATCCGCAACTTGCAGAAGTCGTCGCGAAAAAAATGCCCGGGCGGTTCGTCGCCCCCGGCCAGCTTGCTGGTCACCTCACTGAAGCGATGGCTCAAGCACTCGGCCTCAAGCCCGGCACGCCCGTTAGCGCGGCCGTCATCGACGCCCATGCCGGCGTTCCCGGCGCAGGCGCTGCCGAAGCGGGCGTACTTGTGATGGTGCTCGGCACGAGCAGTTGTCACATGCTAAATGCCGAGCAATTTCGGCCCGTGCAAGGCGTCGCAGGCATCGTAAAAGACGGTATTCTTCCCGGTTACTATGGTTACGAAACCGGCCAGGCGGCCGTTGGGGACGCCTTCGATTGGCTCCGCGCCACTCTTGGTCATGAAAATCACAACAAATTAGCGGGCGAAGCAGCAACGCTTCCGCCGGGGGCGGATGGAGTCCGCTCGATCGATTGGATGAATGGCTGTCGGACGCCGCTCATGAATGGCAGTCTCACCGGGTCGTTCACCGGTCTCAAACTTCGACACGGCGCCGCGCACTTGTATCGTGCGTTGTTAGAAGGATCGGCATTTGGCTTGCGCTGGATTGTCGAAACAATGCGCAACGGCGGGCTTCCAGTTAACGGCTTCGTCGCTACCGGGGGCCTGCCGCACCACAATCCGCTCATTGTTCAAATTTATGCAGACGTGCTCGGCGAACCCATCTCCGTTCACCCTTGCCAATATGGCCCTGCGCTCGGTGCCGCCATTTTGGGAGCGCTCGCCGCGGGTCACGACGTGAACGGCTTTGCGTCGTCTGCCTCCGTTATCGAATCGATGGCCGGCACGCGCGACGACAATCCTAAGCGCCGATCGAGAGTCTACCATCCCAACGCACTGCATCGGCAGGCGTTCCAAACTGCCTACGACGATTACCGACAATTGACCCAGATCTTTGCCGAACGAGTTAGCGTATGAGCCAATACGATGGCAAAAACGACCTGGCCGCGAAGACCGTTTATCTCGTCGCGAGCGGCGACTTGCGGCCGAGCGCGAATCGCGCCTGCTGGCCCGCTCAAAAGGAAATGGAGCGGTTGCTCGCCAGCGCGATCGAGAACTGCGGGTATAAGGTCATCCGCGCTCACCACGAGAGTCCGGAGTCGGGCCACGGGTTTATCGCCAGCCAGCGCGAGGGAATCGAAGTCTTCCGCCGAATTCCCCCGCAAGCGCCTTTAATCGTTGCTGAAGCCGCGTGGCAGTATTCGCATCATGTGCTGGCGGGTCTTACTACTCACCGTGGCCCAATCCTTACGGTCGCCAACTGGTCGGGCCAATGGCCGGGACTCGTCGGCATGCTAAACCTCAACGGGTCGCTGACGAAGGCCGGCGTTCCTTACTCCACGCTGTGGAGCGAAAAATTTGACGACGCTTATTTTTTGAATCGGCTCCGCGATTGGCTCGCCACCGGCATTTGCGACCACGACACTTCGCACGTCCATCCGCTCACCGAGTTGGAACTCAGCAATACCGCGGTCGCACTGGGACAGAAGCTCGCGCTCGAATTGCGGCGAGACAAGGCGATCATGGGCGTTTTCGATGAAGGTTGCATGGGAATGTTTAATGCGATCATTCCCGACCAGCAACTCCACGCGACCGGCGTGTTCAAGGAGCGATTGAGTCAATCGGCGCTCTACTACGAAACGACCCAAGTTAGTGATGACGAGGCCGCCGAGGTTCGCGTCTGGCTTGATCGCAAGGGGATGCGCTTCCACACAGGGTCTGACCACGCGAAGGACCTCACTGAACAGCAGATTCTGTTGCAGTGCAAAATGTACATCGCAGCCGTGCGAATTGCGGACGACTTCGGCTGCGATCTTATCGGCATTCAATATCAACAAGGGCTGAAAGATCTGCTTCCGGCGAGCGATCTTGTCGAAGGGATGCTCAACAACGGCGATCGGCCCCCGGTCCGTAGCCGCGATAGCAACCGCATCCTGTTCGAAGGCAAACCGTTGATCCACTTCAATGAAGTTGACGAGTGCGCCGGTCTCGACGCGCTAATCACGAGCCGCGTGCAAGGCGCCACGAGTCAGCCGCTCGAGACGACTTTGCACGACGTTCGGTGGGGCGATGCCGACCACTCAGGAACGACAAAGCACTATGTGTGGGTGTTGGAAATTAGCGGTTCGGCGCCACCGGCCCATTTTTCGGGCGGCTGGTCGGGCGCCGAAGGCTTCCGCCAACCAGCGATGTACTTTCCGAACGGCGGCAGTACGCTCCGCGGCATTTCTCGCCCGGGCGAAATCGTCTGGTCGCGAATCTATCTTGATAAAGACGTGCTCACCATGGACATCGGTCGAGGCTCCGCCATCGAGCTACCACGCGAGGAAACCGAGCGGCGCTGGAAATCGACGACACAAGAATGGCCGATTATGCATGCCGTCTTACACGGAATTTCGCGCGATCAATTCATGGCGCAACACAAAGCTAATCACGTACAAGTCGTGTATTGCGACGATGCCGAATCAGCCGATTTGACGCTGCAGGTGAAAGCCGCCATGGGGGATGCCCTTCGCATTCGCGTCAACGTCTGCGGTGACGCGATCCGCCACGTCTCACGGGCTTCCCAAGCCAATTCCCCTTAATTCGAAAAAACTAATCCGCTGCTCAGCCAGCAGTAGCGACCAGCTCTTGGATTGAAAGTTGCACGCAACCTCGTCCAATCGCTGCTCGGATTTGACCGTGCGACTATTCAGACATGCCTCACGGAAGGGGGCGGTCCCTCCTTTGCCAGCGGCATGCGCAAGAGTGTCAAGGGCACTGAATCAAACACCGCGAGGCCTTTGGACTTACAATTGCACGCCGGAAACACAATCAAACGGCCAACCCCATGGTCAACATTCTTCTCAACCGCAACAATTCGTACCTACGCCGCGAACCGACGCCATGCGGTGTTTGTCACTAACGGCGTCATTTGGATCAGGACGGGAAGCAGGTAGCCGGATGGCCTCTACAGAACTCGCCGCCGATTCATCCGGCGATCGGCGACGCGAGCAAATCGTGCTGCTCATTCTGGCAGCCGTTCAGTTCACGACGATCGTCGATTTCATGATCGTCATGCCGCTCGGCCCGCAGCTGATGCGGACGATGAACATCGATACCGCGCAGTTCGGCCTTGTCGTGTCGTCGTACACGTTTGCCGCGGGGATTGCTGGGTTGATTGCTTCGGCCATCGCCGATCGCTTCGCCCGCCGCACGACATTCATGGTGCTCTATGCTGGCTTTTTAATTGGAACATTTTGTTGTGCGCTTGCGCCAGACTATCGCATGCTTATGCTCGCCCGCTTTATCACCGGCGCGTTCGGCGGCATTCTCGCCGGCATGTCGATGGCAATCATCGGCGACGTCTTCCCAGAAGAGCGCCGTGGCCGAGCGACCGGCTGGCTGATGACCGGCTTCGCGCTGGCCTCAGTGTTTGGCGTGCCAATGGGCATACGGATGGCACGTGCCGTTTGTCGCGCTGGCCATCGTCGGGAGCCCTGCTCTGTTCATCACGCCGTTCGCTATGTCGCGCCTGGATGGGCACGTGGGAAAGGTACATGCCCATCCGCTGCGCTCGATGGCCGAGACGTTTTCGCATGTGAATCATCTCAAAGCCTTTGCGCTCATCGTCATGCTGATGCTCGGAAGCTTCACAGTTTGGCCGCTTCTGCCAGCCTATCTCGAAGCGAACGTTGGGATGGACGAAAAAACTCAGTTGCCCTGGGTCTATGTGGTGGGTGGTGTGCTCACGTTCTTCACCTCGCCGATTGTGGGCAAGATCGCAGATCAGTACGGCAAGTTGATTGTCTATCGCGTGCTGATTCCGATCTCGGCCGTGTTGCTCATCGTGATTACGCATTTGCCGCCAAGCCCGATGTACGTATCCTTGGCGGTGTTCGGTTTGCTGATGGTCTGCAACGTGGGCCGCATGATCGCGGCTATGGCTATGGTGACGAGCAGCGTCGTACCCCAGCGGCGTGGCGCGTTCCTGAGCGCGAACGCATCCGTACAACACATTGCAAGCGGATTGGGTGCGTTCCTCGGCACCTTAATCGTTAGCAGAGCTGTTGACGGCAAGATCGAGAACTTTGGCACGGTCGGCTGGGTCGCGGCGGCGGCTACGCTCTCGACAGTGTGGATCGCGTCGCGAATTCGCGTTGCCGATCAATCGCCAGTTTCGGCGGAGGCCATGAGCTTTGCCGCGGCGGCCGAAGCGACTGCCGACGCTGGCGAGCCGATGTTCGGCTACAGCGAGATGCACGGCTGAGCGCCGACCCACCTCGCGACTTGCGCGGCTAGTTCACCCCTTGCGGCACGATCTCGCGGATGTACTTCACCTTGGGTTTACCGCCGCCGGGCGTTGGGAGGCCGACAGTGTAATCCGAGGCATAGCGGAGCTTTTCCTTCCGCTCGGGAACGCGGAAGTTATCGCCCTTTTGCAGAATGGTGCGTGCGAGTGGCATTTCCCCGAACGCTCGAGTGCCGGCCGACTCGCAGGGGTACCAATAGCCTTCGCCTTCCGCGTGTTCCATGTAGAACTCGGGATAACAGTGACCGTGGACCCAAACCATGCGAGCGGGCACCTTGTTAAGGCGGCAGAGCGCGATGAACAACGCTGAGCGGCCTTGGCAGTCGCCTTGCTTGTCGTGCAACGCCTCGGCCGCACTCTTATCGGGCCCTTCGACGTAGTCGATCTTCTTCAGGACGGCGTCGTAAATCGCTTCAACCTTAGTCCAGTCATTGGCAGAGTCCTCGAGCGACTCGGAGATCTCCTTGTTGAACGCGTGAATTTGCGCGTTGTTGATTTCGATATACGGACTTGGAAGAACGTAGATCCTGGCCTTCGCCGGAATCTTTTTGGCGATCTTGATGTCGTCAGTATTCTCCGGCGGCTGAATCGGGCGCGTCGAAACTTCGCAAGTGAGAACAGCGTGGGCCGTGGCGCCATCATTCAATCGCGGGATGGAGATAACCATCTGCTTCACTTCGCCGCCGGGTAATGGGCGGTACGTGACGTCGCCGACCTCGGGCGAAAAGTCTTGGTCGAGGATCGTGACCTTTTGTTCGGTGCAATCGAGCGGCACCGTCACCATCGTCGTAATCCCGCGGCAAGCGCCGTTAGTTGCCGTTATCTCTGCTCCGACGCGGAATCTAATTGTTTGTGGTTGGCCGTAGCGCGGCGCTGTGGGGTCGTCCGGATTGCCGACTGGCCCATCATCTGCGTTATCGGTTGTATCCGTGACCTTGGTCTTCGGCGTCCGCTTTTTGGTGGGCGTTGCGGCGAGCACCGGGAGCGTGGTGACCAAGGCGAATACGACGCACAGGCGGAGAGAGAGCGGTAGGTTTCTCATAGCTATATTGTACGTCGTGGGCGGAGAAAGTCCCCTCGCCGGGCGTGCCTGATAAGATTTGGCTACCAACAAAAATAGCCCCGCCCGGCTGCCTTCAGGATGGTGCAGCCGAGCGAGGCTTATAAGTGGGTTGATAGTCCCGGACGACTTCAACCCCTTCGCGACGTGAGCGGTCCGTTAAGGGAGGGCGGGGATCGGTTTGCCGCTCGTCGCGTACTTTTTTTCTTAGGTCGTTCTACAGATCAACCCGCGGCCGGAGTCGGGTCAAACTTGGCGGGCGGGGCGGCCGGTCCGGCCGCGGCAGGAGCACCGCCGTCGCAGGAGCTGCATCCGCTGCTTCCGCCGCAGGAGCTGCAGCCACCACCACAGGAACTGCATCCACCACCGCATGAGCTGCAGCCACCGCCGCACTCACCGCAGGAGCTGCAACCGCCGCCGCACGAGCTGCAGCCGCCGTCCATCGAAGGACCGTAGCCGCAGGAGCCCATGCACGGGCTGCCGCAGGAGCTGCAGCCACCACCGTAGCCGTAGCCAGCGTAACCGTATCCGGGGTAACCACCACCACATGTGCTGCAACCACCGAAGCCACCATATCCGTAGCCCGGATAGGCATTGGCATACATGGGGGCCGCACCGCATCCGCAGGCTGGCTCAGCAGCTGCACAGCAGTTGGGAGCAGCCATCGGAGCCGGGCAGCAAGGGGCCGCGCCAGGCATCATTGGCGGAGCTACGTACTGTGGCATCATGGTCGCAGCCAGTGGCGAAATCGGTCCTGGAGCATAAGCCGGCGCACATGCCGGTGCACATGGCGACGGCACATAGGTTGCCGCCGGGGCACAAGCCACGGGCGCCGCATACGGCGCACAGACCGGGCCGCGGCTAAACCAATTACAGGGGCAGAACGGGCACAGCCGAGCGCAGCAGCAGCCCGAGGCTGCAGGTAGCGTCGCTACGGCCAGCAAAATCAGTAACCTTTTCATATTCTGTGTCTCCTCACAAAGCAGTCCGGGAATTACTGCTTGGGTCACGTAGTCTGAATATCCGATTCAGACACTATGGGCGGGGTGTCGACCTGGCGCGGTTAGTTGTTGGCAAACGTCAGGATTGCTTTTTGCCAACATACCGCTGCCAGCATGTCGATTCAGTATTTGCTCGTACCAGGCGGTCGAGACGGCAGGCTGAGCAACTCTACATTGCTGGGCGCGTTGTGCAAACGCACCCGCTGATTTTTTTCAACAAAGATTAAATGCGAGCGGTGACCCGTCCGCACAGGACGTTCATTTTTCGCAACAGGCACAGCTTCACAGTCAGTAGAGTTCCAGCGCTGCACTACAACCCGACTAATTCCAACTTTTGGGTAGGCTTGTAAGACTCATGGCGATTGGCAGTACGGCGACGATTGCGACGACTTTGCGGGTTGGCCGGTTCTGTCGGTTAATCCACCGCCTGTGCGCTGCTGCTATCGCCGCGAGCTTATTTGCGGCCAGTTCCTCAGCCGCGGAGAACGATGCGAAGCAGCCTGCCGTAGCGCACGTTGCTTCGCGAGTTGCCGACGCCATCAAAAACAAAGGCGTTGGAGTCACCGTCGCCGCTCGATCCACCGGCGATGATAACGGCAACGTATTCTGCAACGGCATTCGCTTGCAGGATCAAATCGTTGTCATCAATACTCGCAATTTGTGTGGATGCGCCGATTCAGAAATGCTGCGGGCCGGTATTCTCGTTGAGAGTTTTGCCGTAGTCGACGAAACCGGATGTCGCTGTTGGCAGCCAGGTGACTTGCAATCGTTTTTGAATTTCGATCCCACCGTGCCGACGGTTATCTTCGTCCACGGGAATCAAATCTCGCCTTACGACGCAAAGAGCGAGGGGTTGTTTGTTTATCGCCGAATGATCCTCCACGGTTGCGACGCGCCGCCGATTCGGTTCGTGATTTTTTCGTGGCCCTCATCGAAAATCCCTGGCCTGCTGCACGACATACGTGTGAAAGCCGCCCGCACCGGACCCGCCGGCTACCAGCTCGCGTGGTTGGTTGATCAGCTGCCCCCCGAAACGCCGCTCTCGTTCGTAGGCTTCAGCTTCGGCGCCCGTATCATCACCGGAGGCCTGCACGTCCTGGCTGGCGGCAGCTTGGGTGGGTGTTGTTGCTTGAGCGAACACGTGCATCCCGAACGACCCCCGATGAGCGTCATCCTGATGGCCAGCGCGCTCCACTCCTATTGGCTCGCCCCGGGCCAGTACCATGGCCTAGCCATGACCCAAGTTAGCCGCATGTGCCTCATCAACAATTGCGATGACTCCGCCATGAAGTACTATGGATTCATCGAGCCCGGTCTTTGCGGTCCGCAAGCGCTAGGGTTGTGCGGGCCAACGTGTATCAGCCCAGACTACGCCCAAAAGATCATCAATCGCGATGTGAGCTGTTCGGTGGGCTCTGAACACTTGCTCACGCGGTATGTCTGTGCCCCAGGTGATGCTGGGCTTATTTGGGAGTATACGGCCGGATCGTCGCTCAACGAAATTCCCGCGAGCCATTGATCCGCATTCAAGCTTCGAGCGCCCGCCACCCCTGACCGTTTGCGGCGCCAAGCGCTATACTGCGTGAATGAACGACGCAGTGGCTTATCTCAATGGCAAGTGGGTTCCGACGTCGAAATTATCTTTGCCGATCGATGATGTCGGATTCCTACTGGGAGCGACCGTCACTGAGCGCCTGCGGACGTTTCGCGGACAGGTGTTTCGCCTCGAAGATCACCTGGCCAGACTCCGAAATTCACTGGAGATCATGGGGCTCGATAGTGCTGTGATAGCCACTGAAATCGGACAAGCCATCGTTCAATTCGCGGGCCGCAACGCCAGCCTCATCGATCCCGAGGATGACTGGGGAATCGGCGCGTTTGCGACACCTGGCGTTTCGGGTAGTGGCCAGCCAACGGTCTGCGTTTATGGCGCACCCCTGCCCTTCCACCAGTGGCAGTCGCAATTCGACACGGGCGTACCAGTGGTGATTAGCAGTTACCGTCAGGTGCCGAATAATTGCTGGCCCGCGGAATTGAAATGCCGCAGCCGGATGCATTACTACCTAGCCGATCGCGAAGCGTCTCAGCGCGAGCCCGGCGCTCGAGCCGTCGTGCTCGATCAACAAGGCTTAGTTGCCGAATCGACCAAGGCAAACGTCGTTATCTATCGGTCTGATGAGGGTCTTATTTCGCCGTCACAAGATAACATCTTGGCTGGCGTCAGTCTCCGTGTGCTCAAGGAACTCGCGGCTGCGCTAAATATCCCTTTCGCGATGCGTCCACTCAGTGTCGACGAATTCTGCGGCGCAGACGAAGCACTTCTTGCGAGCACTTCGATTTGCGTTTTGCCGATCGTACAGTGTGACGGCAAGCCAATTGCAACCGGCAAGCCCGGCCCTATCTACAGGCGCATTCTTACCGCCTGGGGACAACTTGTCGGCGTCGATGTGGCAGCGCAGGCAAAGCGCTTTGCCGAGCGCACTGAATGAATCAGTGACACGCGTGCATAGCTCGCTATGCAGCCCCGCGTTTTTGTTTCGCCGCGGGAGCCTGTTTTCCGAGAGTCGGGAACGCGGCGATAACCGGTTGTTGCTGTCGTCGCACGCGTTGGACGACCGCGTAGCCGGCGATAAGGCCCGCTCCGATCAACGCCAGTGCCAGCGTCGTGGGCTCTTCGGGCGTCATCAGCGGATTGGCAGCGTGCTGGTGAACAATATTGAAGCCGGCGATGTCGAAAGATCCTGCTTCAGAAACCCCAGTAGTTGCCAGCGTGATGAGAGCGTTCAGCATGACCGACTTCCCTTATTCCAAGACGAGTTGTGGCCACAGCGCGGCGTGCTCTGTAGCAAATTCACGCCGCCTCGGCCACACCAATCCGCGAACTGCCCTTTGAACGCCGGATTGGTTTTGCTACTTATCGGCCCGCAATACTGCGCGCCTGGAGCGAGTTGTCCCAGGTATTGAATGCCTTCAGTCAAGGTACGCGATTATGGCCGGAAAGATGCGAACGCTTGCTAAGCTGTTTCTGGGTACGTCTGTGCTAGCTTCCAGCGGCAGCGGTGCGTACTACTACACGTCGCACGGACTAGCGTTGCCAAACCGGCTGCAGCACAAAAAACCAGCCTCAACGTCCGATTTGGACGCTGTCGCGAGCGCCTGGAACGGCCCAACCTCGGCACACTCGGCTGACGCGAGCCAATCAAGCCCGATCGCACGTTCGGCGCAACCTGAAAGTGCGCCCGCTGAGAAGAAGTCGTCTGAATCGACGGACGATCGCTACGCAATACAACCTACAACAGAGTTGACACCGACGAAGAAAACCGAGCCTGAGCCAACCAAGGCTAACTCGTCGGCGGACGACAAATCAGAGGCGGATGCGCCGATCTTAGCGCATTTGGAAACACCGGAGGCCGGCAAAGAGAAGAAGAGCAGCGACGCAGCAGAGCCAACTCTGGCCGTTGTCGACACATCGACAAAACAAGCTTCGCACGAAGAAGCTGTCACAAAAGACGAACCGAAGGTGGCTGATGCTGTCAGTACCGACAATACCCCCATTGCCCGCGGCCAAGAACCGAAGGACGATCCTGCATTGCGCGCGAGCAGCACAACAGCAGACTTGAATTCGGCATTTGACGCCGTAGCAGGCGACGGGAAAACCCCTGGGGAGCCGAAACCCTTGGCGGTCCCCGCGCAACCTACAAATATTTCTGCCGCGTCATCGCGAGCCAAGCAAGCGTTTGGCAACAACAGCGCTAGTCCTGCCAGTTCCAACGATCGCTACGGAGACACAACGCCGCAAGTGCGCGATGTCCAGCCGACTGCGCCGAACAATGGCACAATCAATGCATTCAGCGGCCAGCAATCTCAGGGCATGTCCGCAAATGGCCGACCTGGATCGATCGAGCCGCTCCGCTCCAACACGGGTGACACATCCGGCCAGTTGAGCGCCTTTCCGCAAAATTCAAACGGCAATTTGCGCCCGCTCGATAATTCGAACACCGCAAGTTCGCTCAACCGCGACATGCCGAATCGGATGCAAAACGGTCCGTCGCCGTCACGGATGGATTCGTCGAGCCAGTACAATCGCATGAGTGCAACTCCGGGTGGATCGGCAGGAAATGGTCGAAGCAACAACGACATCACACCTATTACGGCCGGCGACGGCACCGGCAAGCCAGGGGAAAAAGCGCTCGAAGGGCCACAGCAACCCACTCTGGTGATTCAGAAGTACGCTCCCACCGAAATTCAGGTTGGCAAAACGGCAAAATTTGTCGTGCAGATTCGCAACGCCGGCGCTCAGGCTGCCGACGGCGTGGTAGTTCGCGATGAAATTCCACAAGGCACCAAGCTGATTAGTACTTCTCCAAATGCGGCGACCGACGGCAGCCATATTTCCTGGCAAATCGGCAAGCTCTCGCCGGGCGAAGATCGCACCGTCGAAATGCAGCTCATGCCGACGACGGAGGGCGACGTTGGTAGCGTCGCGACGGTTGCTTACACGGCCCAGGCAAGTGTGAAAACGCGCTGCACCATGCCGCAGTTAGCGATTCGCATGACGGCAGCTAACGAAGTGATGGTCGGGAACCAGCAGCACATCAAGATCGAAGTCCGCAACCCGGGCAGCGGCGACGCGACCGGCGTTATGCTGCTCGAAAACGTTCCGCCAAACGTGAAACACGTTGCTGGTCCTTCGCTCGAATTCGAACTCGGCACGCTTCACCCGAACGAAACGCGCGAGTTGGACTTGGTTCTCACCGCCGAAAAGGCCGGAAAGGTAGTCAACACGCTGACGGCAAAGGCGGATGGTAACTTGCAAGTTCAGCAACAAGTCGAGTTCGAAGTGATCGCGCCCGGATTGAGCGTAACTCTGAATGGACCGGAGCGTCGCTACTTGGAACGCCCCGCGACTTATGAAGTGAGTGTTGAAAACCCGGGCACTGCTCCCGCGCATGATGTTCAAATCGTGACGAAGCTCCCCAAGGGTATGCGATTCGTGCGAGCTAACAACATGGGCGAATACGATGCGGCAACGCATGCCGTGTACTGGAGCCTTGCCGAATTGCCGAAGGGCGAAAAAGGCACTGTCGAGCTCGTCGCGATGCCAACGGAAGCCGGCCAGCAAACCTTGCAAGTCGACGGCCACGCGCAACAAGGTCTCGCCGATCACAAGCAACGCGATATCACAGTCGAAGGTCTCGCGGCGATTATGTTCGAAGTCAAAGATACCGAAGACCCGATCGAAGTTAATGGCGAAACGGGTTACGAGATTCGTGTCGTGAACCAAGGTACGAAGGCGGCCACCAACGTGCAAGTTTCCGTAGACATCCCACCTGGTCTGAAAGTAATTTCAGCCGAAGGCGAGTCCAATCATAAATTGCAAGACGGCCGACTGATTTTCGATCCGCTCCAGCAGTTGGGCCCGAAGGCCGACACTGTCTTCCACATTCGCGCTCAGGGCTTGCAACCGGGTGACCAGCGAATTGTTGTCACCGTAAATACTGACGACCTAGAACATCCCATCCGACGCGAAGAAAGCACACGCGTGTTCGGCGACCAATAGCGGTTCGAGATCTCAGATCCCCATCAGCCCGCGCAAGTGAGTTTCTACGCATTCGGCGAGCACGGGCGGGTTGTAGCCGCCTTCTAAAATGCTGACGATGCGCCCGTCGGCATGCGCATTCGCGATCGAGTTGACGATCGCGGTTAGCTCTGCAAAATCTTCGACTTCAAGCCCTAACGAGCCAATCGGATCGGCCCGATGGCTGTCGAATCCCGCGCTCACGAGTACAAGCTCCGGTCGAATTCTCGCCGCAAACTTTTCAAGCTCCGTCGTGAAGTGCCCGAGATAAGTCTCCCTCGACGTTCCAAGCGTAGTTGGCAAATTGCACGTCGCTCCCAATCCATCGCCAGTACCCGTTTCGTCGACGTCACCCGTCCCCGGATAGAACGGCCAGCGATGACACGAAAAAAATCCGACTCTGCCATCGTCATAGAAAGAATCCTGCGTGCCGTTACCATGGTGCACATCCCAGTCAACAATCAACACACGATTCAAGTCATATTCATCTCGCGCTACGCAAGCAGCGATCGCGATATTATTAAACAGGCAAAACCCCATCGCGCGATCTGCTAGCGCATGGTGTCCCGGTGGTCGAACAACGCAGAACGCCGTTTTAGACAGGCCCGAGACCACCTGATCAACTGCGTCGCACGCCGCACCTGCGGCAAGCATGGCAACATCATACGATTGCGGGCTGACGACGGTATCGGAATCCGGCTGCCCGCCGCCACGATCAGCCAGTGCCGCGATGCGATCCACGTAACCCGGGTGGTGAACTCGCGCAACGCGTTCGCGCGAGGCGGGCGACCATTCGGGCCACTCGCACCTGGCTGCAACTCCCCTCTGATCAAGCCTCGCTAAGATCTGTCGCAGCCGCTCCGGACGCTCGGGATGTGCCCCGGTATCGTGGTCTAAGAAGCGGGAATCGTAGTAAAGAAGAGTCATGTTATGCCGGATTTCCAGCGAGTGATTTGCCGCTTGGTTTTGCCGTAGATTTCGCCGCAAAACACAGCATATCGGTGCTGCAATAGTTAGGCACACCACCCGCGAAATCTTGAATGTAGGTAGCCCGGTTGATAGAGTAGGGATAGGCGCAAGCTCATGCGCCAACTTGTCTTATGTGATCGGCCGATCCCCAGTTCACCAGCCGAGTTGGCTGTCTACTGGCAGGAAATAGATTGAGGTAGCAACGATGCGGTTCGCGCGAGAATTGTTTATTCATCTACCCGGCCGACGTATCGCTTTGTGCCGCGGCGGATTTTCGTTAACGCTCGTGATGTTCGCCTTCATTGTTTCCGCGACGGCCCAGGAGTATCTAACGCTGCCGGTCGACGAAAAGGGCGCCAAGGGATTCTGGGGGATGGCACAGCAGTGCGCCAAAGATCCGGCCACCTACCAAGCCAATAAGGATAAGTTCGCGGAGTACTTCAATAACTATCATTTTCCGGCGATGACACGCACGGAGCCAGATAAACTCGGCCAAATCGGCAAGCTTCGCGAAGATATCTTCAGAAACATTCTTTGGAAAAGCAGTGATCCCGCCCTGCAGCATGATCTGACGCAGCTCGCATTCGCATATATGGGAAAAATCGTGGGTGCCGACAATCCCCCGTGTCATCCCGCGGCACGGTACAACGCGATTCTCACCATCGGATTGCTCGACGACCAATATGCCGGCAGCGGCCAGCCCCAAAAGCCTTACCCGCCCGCGACGAAAGCGTTAACAACCGTCGTCGACCAGGCAACGAAGGGCAACCGATTTCCTCCGCCGGTCATTCTCGGAGCGCTGATCGGCTTGGAACGGCATGCTCAGTATCACGAGGCTTTGGGTCCCGAAGCCACGGCAGCCATGCAGGCCGCCCTTTTGAAGTTGATCGCGCAAGACAAGCCGATCCAAGAGATGGACCGAGATACTTATTCTTGGATGCGCTTACGAGCCGCGAGTGCGCTTGTACGCTTGGGTTCGTTAGGCGAGAAGAATGCAGTCCATAATGCGCTCATGCAATTGGCGACAACGAGCAAATCTCTCGACGACCGTTGCGAAGCTGCCGCACTTGTCGACAAATTGCCGTACAAAGATGTGAAACTGGACGATGCCGGCACCGCCGAGCCGCTGTTTGCATTAGCTCGCGATGTGGCAGCGGCCGAAGATCAGCGGGCGCAAGATTTTCAGGAGCATGGCTCGGGTGGCATGTCCACGGCAATGCCCGGGCGCTCCGGGCCTGAATCGTACGGTGCCGGCTCAAGCGATCCGAACGCCTTCCAGAGACGCATTACTCTCAGCCGTCTTACTGATTTGCAGACGGCATTGAAGCAAGTGAAAGCCTCGCTGCCCGCCGAAACTCAAAAGAAAGTCGACGCCGTCCTTACAGCCATGAAACCTGTGATCGGCGGCGCTGCGGGCAAGGATATGGTCGACCTGCGGCTCGCGGAAGCCATCCATACGATGAGGGATGCGATCAACAAGGCCGTTCCAGGGCCCGCCAAGCCGGAAGCCGACAAGTCGAAAGACCCCGTCTTCTAGCGCGGCTGTTTCTCTGCAACCGAGTAGCGATCGCTACGATCTACTCAGTCACCAGTCGACGGGCGGGCTGCGCCATTCCCGCGAGCGCGAAGCAGCTCAGCAGCACGCCTAGATAGAACACGTCGCCAGCCAACATCCAACGATAGAACGGCACAGCGGCCCAATAGCAGTTCATCAGGCCAGTGAACGACTTCTCGTACATGTTCTCAAACGCCCACACGGCGAAATTCGAAATTACGAAAAACATTGTGGCAGGTGCGAGCGAAATGAGAGCCCAGCGAAAAGCTCGCCGCCGCGGAGCCGGCGATTGACGTTGCCATCGCCCTAAAGCCACCGGCAGCGCCATCACAAAGTAAGTCGCAACCATCACGGGCATGCTGCCGTAGGCGGGTAGCAATAGGTCGCTAATTGCCAACGTCGAAAGTGGCACCAACGCCACGATCTGCCAGCGAGAAAAATACCAACCAGCAAAAATCGCGACCGCAGCCGTCGGCGTAAAGCACCATTCCGGCTGGCCCCAGCGACCCGCGACGCCGATCCCGACGAACAGAAAAAACACCACCAAGTCTTGAATATTGCGCTGACGGTTCGCCTTCATCGGGGGCACTCCCAGGTCGTCTATCTAACTAAACCTAAATTCTATCGCTGGAGTCCAAATGTCCACAAGACATGGTCGCCTGCCTGCAATTCGTACACGGCGTAGCTGCGGTCTGCGAGCTGATTGTTTACCGAAAAAGTCCAGTTTTTACCGTCTGCGCCTTGATTGGCACTTCCATCGATCGACGTCAACAGCGCGCCTGAGCCGGAGCCTTTTTTCTCCACAGCCAGGTTTTGCTGACCAGAGAGCACATCGGCAACGGTCATGCCCGGACTCCAGGCGACATCGGTGATATCTTTCGTATGCCCGTCTCCAAAATCGATAGCGAGCGATACATGCTGGCGACCATGTCCGGCCGGCATGTCCGAAGCGTTTTCCGCTTGCGGATGAGATTGCGCTGGCCAATAGTGCGATATCACGATCGCTGCCAGCACGAGGCTCAAAAGCGCTGGCAATCGCCACCAGGAGCCGCAGTTGGAGCAGGAGTTTTCCGACGTGCTATCCATGTGTGGTCTTATAACACGCCAGTGTTGGGACGTCATCAGGGCTGCCCCGGCGATGGATCGTGGGGTATCTTTATCGCATGGCGGCGACCACGCTTTCTCTATCGTTTCCCGAACGCGATATCGCGGTTCTCACGCTGGATGATCCCGAATCAAGCGCGAACGTACTTTCGCGCCACGTTCTCGATGTACTGGAACAACATCTAAACGCTTTAGATCAGCACCGAGACTTGGCTGGCCTGGTTATTTGCTCGGCCAAGCCCGGCATGTTCATCGCCGGCGCCGATTTAAAAGAATTTGCCGCTTCACTCGACGCACCGAAAGAAGAGGTCGCCGGCTATAGCCGCCGAGGCCAGCAGCTTTTCGGCCGCCTTGCTAGAGCCAACTATGTCACGGTTGCCGCGATCGATGGCACATGCGTCGGTGGCGGTGCGGAACTCGCCGTGTGGTGCGACCGGCGCATTCTCACAAAGAGCGACAAAACCGCATACGGTTTCCCCGAAGTAAAGCTCGGCTTGTTCCCCGGTTGGGGCGGCACGGCCCGCACTCCTCGCATGGTCGGTCTTTCCAATGCCGTGGAACTCGTAACAGGCGGCGAATCAATCGATGCCACGGCAGCTTCGCTGATGGGACTGGCCAACGATATCATTGCGGCAAGCAACGCGCCTACTGATGCGCTTGTGGAGGCCGCTATTCGCATGATCCGCGCCGAGCGAGCGTCGGACGATTATCGCCGCGACCGGGAACTTTGGGCTTTCCCACTCGATATTAGTGACACCGAACTTGGCTTCCTAGGCGCCACCGCAAGCGCCTATATCCAGCAACAAACCAAAGGCCACTACCCTGCACCGCTGGCGGCGCTCGAACTTATGCTCGGCGCAGCCAGCGTTGATCTCGAAACGGCTTGCCAAATGGAATCCGAAGGCTTTGCTCAGCTTTTCGGTTCGCCAATCAATCGCGCACTCCTGAACGTCTTCTTTCTCAACGATCGCAACAAAAAAGCAACTCCCGCTTTGGCGAATGAAAAACCGAGAAAGATCACGTCCGCCGCGGTCGTTGGAGCTGGTGTCATGGGGCAAGGTATCGCTGCCGCCAACGTGAAACGCAATATCCCTGTCACGCTGATGGATACTGACCAAACGGCAGTCGCCCGTGGCGTCCAGGGCGTTCTCAATGAAGTAGCCTATAACAAACAGCTCAAAGCGCCAGACGTCAAACGGGCCGTAGAATTGGCGCCGCTGATCAACGGCACTCTCTCGGATGTGGAATTGAGTCGCACCGACATCATCATCGAGGCGATCATCGAAAAGCGCGACGTCAAGCAGCGATTGTTCACGCGTGTCGAACCCCTCACGGGCGATCAGACGATTCTCTGTTCCAACACTTCAACCATACCGATCACTCAATTAGCAAGTGGATTGGACCACCCGGAACGTTTCTGCGGCCTGCACTTTTTCAACCCAGTCCGCCAAATGCCATTGGTAGAAGTCATCCGTGGCCGCAAAACGAATGACGCCACGATCGCCACTGCCGCAGCCTACGCCCGCGGCCTGGGCAAATCTCCGATCGTCATGAACGACGGACCGGGCTTCCTGGTGAATCGGCTATTACTGCCTTACATGAACGAAGCCGCACTACTGCTTTGCGAAGGCGCAAACCTTGCCGACATCGAAAAAGCCGCCAAGTCCTTCGGGATGCCGATGGGGCCCTTCACGCTTTACGATGTCGTAGGTCTCGATGTCGCCATCCATGCTGGCCGCACGATGGCCGAAGCGTTTCCCGAACGCGTTGTCCCGGCCCCGATCGTTGAAGTCCTGTTCAAGCGAGGCCGCATCGGCCAAAAAGCGGGCCGCGGCTTTTTCGATTACGCCCCGTCAAAAGGTGGCAAGCCACCGCGTGGTGTCGATAGCCCCGAAGCAATGCAGTTGATCAAAGAGTGCCAGACCGGCGGACCTCACAAGTTCCCTAAGGACGAACTGACCGACCGCCTCTTTTTGCCCATGCTTGTCGAGGCAACCCGCGTGCTGGAAGACAAAATCGTCCCCAACGTCCGCGATGTCGACCTCGGCCTGATCCTAGGCATTGGTTTCCCCCCGTTCCGCGGCGGCTTGTTTTTCTGGGCCGACCAGGTCGGGCCGGCCAAAATCCTTGAAAAGCTCCAGAAATACGCCCCGCTTGGCAAGCGTTTTGAACCAACTTCTCTGATAACAAACCTCGCCGCCGCCAATGGTCACTTCTACGATTGAAATAGCCGCGGAGACACCGAGAACACGGTCGGGACCGTTGTCAGTCGACGGACGATCTCTCCGTGAACTCCGTACCTCCGCGGCTCTTTTGAAATGGGGCCCATGAAAACCGCTGTCGTCGTAGAAGCTTGTCGTACACCCGTTGGCCGCGCTCACGCCGAGAAAGGCGTTTTTCGCGACGTCCGATCAGACGATTTGGCGGTCGCCGTAGTCCGCGCGATTGTCGAACGCAGCGGCATCGACCCAGCGAAGATCGAAGATCTCGTCCTCGGTAACGTCCAACAGCAACGCGAACAAGGATTAAACGTCGCCCGCTCAGTCGGGCTCATGGCGGGTTTGCCTGTTGAAGCCGGCGGGGCCACGGTGAATCGTCTTTGCGGCAGCAGTTTGCAGGCTCTTGCACAAGCCTCGCACGCAATCGTCGCGGACGCCGAAGATGTCCAAATCGTAGGCGGCCTCGAGCACATGCACCACATCCCTATGGACGCGGGCATCGATCTCAATCCCAAATTATTCACACGCACAAGCAAAGGTGCGTTAATGATGGGCATCACCGCCGAGTTTCTGGCCCAATCGCAAGGCATTTCGCGCGAGGAGCAGGACAAGTTCGCTCTCCACAGCCATCAAAAGGCCGCAGCAGCGACCGCCGCTGGTGAATTCGCCGCCGAGATCGTTCCCATCTGGGGACGCGACGAAGCCGGCAATCGAACGCTCATCCAACATGATCAATGCATTCGTGCAGATACAACACTCGAAGCGCTCGCCGCTCTGTCGCCGGCTTTCATGCCCGGCATGGGAACCGTGACTGCCGGCAACAGTTCGCCGTTGAACGATGGCGCCGCCGCCCTTCTCGTCATGAGCGAAGAAAGCGCGCGTTCTCTCGGCCTAACCCCATTGGTAAAAATCCGGGCGACCGCAGTCGTAGGCGTCGACCCCGCGGTGATGGGCACCGGTCCTGTCCCCGCTACTCAAAAAGCGCTGAAGCGAGCTGGCCTGGCGCTTGCAGATATCGACTTGATCGAGCTAAACGAGGCCTTTGCCTCCCAAGCGTTGGCTTGTATCCGAATGTTGCAGCTCGATGAAGTGAAGGTAAACGTCCGCGGCGGTGCGATCGCCATCGGGCATCCGCTCGGCGCCTCCGGGGCACGCATCGCAACGACACTTATCCACGCGATGCGCGATCGCGACGCAACTTTGGGTTTGGCGACCATGTGTATCGGCGTTGGCCAAGGCATCGCCGTGATCTTCGAGCGAATCTAGCGTCTTTGGGCTGATTGTCGTCTGTCGTCATTAACGGCGGAATGACGACTCGGCCTCCACTTCCGGTCCTTTCCGCTAGAATTCTCTTGACCCTGCATTTTTAACGGCTTAGAGTGAGCGGCGTAGACGGAACGATCTTGTCTCCAAAATCTGTTTCAGCGTCCGCAACCGATGGCGGAGATCTAGTTCAACTATCGCTGCGCTGCGAGCGCGTTTCCAAAGGCGGGGAGACTATTACATGCAATTCGGCAAGTCGCTTATCGGGGCCATCATCGGAGCAGCAGTTGGGGTCGCCTTGCTGTTTGGGGTCTATAAATTCAGCGACGGATTTTGGTCCGCCGTCCCGTTCGCCATCCTGACCGGTTTGGGAGTGCGGATGGCAGTGAACACCGCCGGACATGCCAGTTACGCCCGCGGCGCGTTAACGGCAATTATCGCACTGGCCGCGTATATCGGTGGCCTGAGTTTGGTCGCCGCTGTCACGACCGCTCGTGCTAACGCGCCCGTCGCCCACACGGCTGCCGCCGATCAATCGTCCAAAGATGCCAGCGATACCGAAGACAAGGATGCCACGGCTCCTGTGCCTGCTCCGACCATGGAGGCGAAAAGCTCAATCGCCGGCAGCGATTCGCACCGCGGTCCACTCGTGGGCCCGCAACAATTCAATCCTTGGAACTTCGTTTGGCTCGGAGTCGCCGCGTTCGTGGCGTACGAGTTAGGCCGAGGCTCGGACGCAAGCGCGACCTATGCTGAACCAGCCGCTACACCCGCAACGGCCGGCGCGCATCCAGACGCATGATTGGGGTTATCGATCGGTAATTGCAATACGATCGGCTTCCCTACGGATTTAGCAGTCCCGCCATTGCCGCGTTCAACAGCGATGCGGTGAAGCCCACGAACAGTGCTCGCAACCCGAGCCTCGCCAAATCGTGACGGCGGTTCGGCGCCATCGCACCAATTCCGCCGAGTTGAATGCCGACCGACGAGAAGTTGGCAAACCCGGTCAGAGCAAACGCGGCCAGCTTGTACGAGCGATCCGCCATCTGCGGCTCGGCCATCGCTTTCATCGCTTTCATTTGCAAATAAGCGTAGTGCTCGTTGATGGCGAGTTTGTCTCCCAGCAGCATTCCTACTTTGGAGGCATCCTCGTACGCAACGCCCATCAAAAAGGCGACTGGCGAAAAGACCCATCCGAACAACTTCGGAAGGGTTAGATCATCGGTCCACCAAGTAAGTGATTCAGGAGCAATTCCTATTGCGAGCAGCCCAGGCTTGATCCCCGAAAGTAAGAAATTAAACATCGCTACAAACGCAATGAACACGATCAGCATGGCCGCTACGTTGAGCGCCAAACTTAAGCCATCGCTGGTGCCAGTGGCGGCGGCGTCAATCGCGTTGACGTACGGAGATTTCTCCTTACCCGTATGCACGGTGCCGCCGGTAACGGGTTTGCTGACCTCCGGCAAAAACAATTTTGCCAGGTACAAGCTACACGGGCATGCCATAACGCAAGTCGTTAACACAGCAACTGGGTCAGCACCATAACTGATGTAGACGACCATGAGCGCGCCAGAAATGTGCGCCATACCGCTCGCCATCAAGGCAAATAGCTCGGAATTCGACATCCGCGGAATGTACGGTCGAACAATGAGGGGCGCTTCTGTTTGTCCCATAAACACGTTCGCAGCCACAGACAAAGTTTCCGCACCGCTCGTTCCCATTAAATGAACCATCACTAGCGCCAACACTCGCACGCACCACTGCAGAATTCCGAAATGATAAAGCACGGTGAAAAACGCCGAGACAAACAAAATCGGCGGCAGCGCAACAAACGCAAACTGAAACATGTACCGGCCGTCGGGAAATAGTCGCGACCACGTGCCGCCGGCTTCGGGCGGACGCGCATCGTACAAATTGCCGAACACAAACTTCGCACCTTCGTCGGAAAACGTGATGAAGTGCTTTACTACCGAACCAGCAGCTTCAAATCCTTGGCGTACAAATCCGACCTTCAGTACCAGCACAGCCAACAGCAACTGCAATGCAATGCCCCAAAAAATGGTGCGCCAGTTCACGGCACGCAAATTCGCCGAGAACGCTGCGACGATCCCAAAAAAGAACAGAATGCCGGCGAATGCTTGGCCGTGAAGGCCGATCGTGTCGCGTGTGAAAAAAGCGATCGCGCCAATTGCCGAAATAGTTGCCAATATTCCCAGCCGCCATGAAAGTGGCGTCGGCGGAGCAAAGATAACTTGCGGCGGCGCTTCGGCTGGTTCAACAGGCGTTTCGAGCGACTCGGGCTTTTGCATGGAAAGCAAACTCCGGTGACGAGAAAGAGAGCGTTCCGCTGATCGTAACTTGCCTGCTAGCAAACGTCTACGAGCGGAAACGGCGAAAGACAGGTTTCATTCGAACCGCACTTCAACCCGCCATCGAATTCAATACGCTCCGCAGAAACTGACCCGTGTGGCTCGCATCGCACCCCGCCACTTCTTCGGGTGTCCCCGTCGCCACGATTTGGCCGCCACCCGCGCCCCCGTCAGGCCCCATATCTATTACCCAGTCGGCAGTCTTGACGACATCCAAATTGTGCTCGATCACGAGCATCGTGTTGTTCTGGTCGACGAGCCGATTGAGCACCCCCAGAAGCCGTCGAATGTCATCGCTATGAAGGCCCGTCGTCGGTTCGTCCAGAATATACAGCGTGTGGCCGGCGCTCGGCCGGGAAAGCTCCGTGGCCAGTTTAATTCGCTGTGCCTCCCCGCCCGAAAGCGTTGTCGATGGCTGACCCAACGAGATGTATCCCAATCCGACGTCCACCAACGTCATCAGCACCCGATGAATCGCGGCATGATTCTCGAAAAAATCCGCCGCTTCGCGAATATTCATCGCCAGCACATCGGCGATCGATCGTTCGCGATACCGCAGCGCCAGAGTTTGGCGATTAAACCGGGCTCCATGACAAACCGGGCAAGTAACCTCCAAATCGGGCAAAAAATTCATCGCGACTCGTCGCACGCCCTGCCCTTCGCACGTTTCGCAACGCCCACCCTTCGTGTTGAAACTGAACCTGCCGACGCCGTAGCCACGCTGCCGAGCCTGCTTTGTCCCGGCGAAAACCCGCCGAATATCGTCCCAAACTCCAGTGTAAGTCGCCGGGTTGCTCCGCGGCGTCCGCCCAATCGGCGATTGATCTACTTCCACCAAACGTTCGAGTTGATTGACTCCGCGCAGACCGCGATGCGGGGCCGGCCGCGCTTCAGCGCCGTTCAATTTCCGAGCCAGCGCCTTTGCCAACGTGTCCACGATGAGCGAGCTCTTACCCGAGCCGCTCACGCCGGTGACGCACACCAACAACCCCAGCGGGATTTCGACATCAACATTCTTTAGATTGTTTGCCGTCGCCCCGCTAAGTTGCAGAGCGCGAGACTTCACAGGCGAACGCCGCGCTTGTGGCACTTGAATCTCTTGCCGGCCGGAAAGGTAAGCGCCCGTCAGCGACGCTTCCAACCGACCAACTGCGGCCGGCGTCCCTTGGGCGACCACTTGTCCACCTAAATGCCCCGCCCCCGGGCCGATATCTATCAGGTGATCGCTGGCACGCATTAGTGCCTCATCGTGTTCGACCACCACGACCGTGTTGCCTTGCCGCTGCAAATCGCGAAGCGCCGAGATCAACCGATCATTGTCGCGCGGATGCAGTCCGATCGATGGTTCATCCAGCAGATATAAGACACCCACCAAGCCCGAGCCGATTCCCGTCGCCAACCGCACCCGCTGCCGTTCGCCGCCACTCAACGTGTCGGCCGTTCGGTCGAGCGTCAGATACTCCGTGCCCACGCGATCAAGAAATGCGAGCCGTCGTACAATCTCGGCCACAATGGGCTCGGCCACGGGGCGCTGATCTTCTGCGAATGTAAGTCCGCTAAAGAACTCCAGCGCCGACGTAATTGAAAGGCCGGTAATCTCGTGGATCGCGAGCCCTCCCAACCGGCACGCTCGCGCCTCCGCCCGTAATCGGGTGCCGTGGCAATCCGGGCATACGTCGTGCTCGGTGTCGTCTCCTTCCCCCACCGTTACGGCCGCCGGCGCTGCGCCGTGATCGACGACGCCCAGCCCGTGACATGTCGGGCACGCCCCATACGGGCTGTTGAAGCTAAACGTTCGCGGCTCGATTTCGCTGATGCTCGTCTGGCAGCGCGGGCAAGCATACCGAGTGTTCAAAAGTCGCTCTTGCCACTTACCATCGGTAGCGCCTTTCGGCTGGTAGACGATCGTAACGACGCCTTCGCCATGTCGTGCCGCCAGCCTCACCGATTCACTCAGGCGTGCTTCGATTCCCTCGCGAATCACCAGCCGATCGACGACCGCCTCGATGTCATGCAGCTTTTGTGGCGCCAGCTTCGGGATCTCATCAAGAGAATAAGTAGCGCCATCGATTCTCGCCCGCACAAACCCTGCTTTTTGGATCGATTCGATAACGTCACGATGTGCGCCCTTTCGCCCCCGCACCAGCGGAGCCAATAGCATGACCCGAGTATCCGCCGGCAAGCTGCGGACGGTTTGTTCAATTTCCGCAAGCGTCTGCTGCGCGATTGGAGTGCCACAAGCCGGGCACAGTACCGTACCGACGCGGGCCATCAACAAACGCAGGTAATCGTAAATCTCGGTGATCGTGCCCACCGTGCTTCGCGGATTTGGCGCAGCCGGCTTCTGGTCGATCGCAATCGTTGGCTGCAGTCCTTCAATGCGATCTACATCCGGCCGCTCCATCTGGTCAAAAAATTGCCGCGCATAGAGCGACAAGCTTTGCACATACTGGCGATGACCCTCAGCCAGCAGCGTATCGAACGCCAGAGAGCTTTTGCCCGAGCCACTGACACCCGTAATCACGACCAGCCGATTTCTCGGAATGTCGATATCGACGTTTCGAAGATTGTGAGTCCGTGCCCCACGTACCTGAATCGCATCGAGCATGGGAATTCCCTAAACCGCGCGGGTAACGACCAATTTGCCGGCTTGCCGATGTTCCTAATTTCGATTCGGGCAAACACGGACCTGGAATTCCACTAGTCCTTCGAATATCCGACTCTGTTAGAGAGCGTGTCTTGACGGTATAGCGCCATACTCGTCTTCCTTAATGGGTCTAAGCGAGCCGTCTGGATCTTTTATGAAGTACCGATTCCCCATATCCGTTTCCTCAACAACCTGAGCTCCTACAGGAAATTGCACATCAAAGATTGCTTGAGTCAACTTAGTGTTAAACTCGGTCTTTAGTACAGATCCGATGGAGCGGTTTGAGGCCACGCCCGGCGAATCGTAACGCGTCTGTTCCCATGTCGAAGCGACCCAGCCCAATTTTTCTTCTTTCGCATATCCAATACTGATGTCACTTCGAACAGCTCCGTCAAATTCTTGTATGAATCGAACCGGCAAATAACCCCGCGACGGGTCCACGAAAATTCGACCCAGCCAGCGGTGGTTACTGCGAGGTAGTTCCACTTCAAAACATTTGCGGCCTTCATACACGAGCCCACCCGGGGTAACAACGCGCATCTTATCGCAATCATATCCCTGTCGCTGTAAGAAGGCGGTGGGGTCGAAGGTCAACCAGAATGCGATCTGGTGCACGCCTGCGGTCAAGCCCGAGTCCGGTTCACGATGATGGTTGATTGAACCCATTGGTATTGGCGCATGCAGCAGCGTGACATTTTCTGACCCGTCGAATGCGGCACGATATAAGTACGGCGCTTTCGCTTGCGTGATTTCGCTCCATTGCTCGCCCTCGAGCCTGTAAGCAAGTTTGCCCTTTTCGAAACTAAATGTCGTCGACATCCGGACGACTTCATCTGATATCGGCGTTTTCGGCATTAAGGAGTCGTTTGGCTCGCCATGAGCATCGGCTAATCCGTGCGATCCCTTCTTGGTTTCCTCGACGGCGCAAACGTAGCTAAAAGACTTCATCGAGTCACGCCGCTGAATCCAAGCGCGCCGTGTCTCTTTTACAACGTCTGGATTCGTTTCCGCACGCACATTGGTCAATCCGAGAAGTACGAAATGAAACGCAATTCCCAAGCCAACCCATCGGTTATGAAGCATCGCGCTACCTCCATCGTCGCTGACAAGCGTTTGAGCGATTCAATCTGTTGGTATTCGCGTCCGACGTAGGTTAGTATTTCGCTCCGCTATTGCGGATGTGCACCATCGGTTTTCCCTCGCCAGCGTTTAGCTTCCCCCGCACGACCTTCGCGAGAAAGACGCGGTGATCACCCGAATCCGCATGAGTCGCCGGTTCACACTCCAAATGCCCCAGCGCATCCTTGAGAATCGGCACGCCACGGGCACAATGCGCGATCTCCAGCCCTTCGAACGCGGGCTCGCCAGGCTCGAACCCTTTGACGAAATGGCGCAGCAGCTCTTTTTGCCCCTCGCGCACCACATTGAGCACGAACGGCTGGCCTTCGGTCAGCCAGTCGCACACATATCGGCCTTGTTTGACTGACACACTGATCATTGGCGGTTCGAAACCCGCTTGCATCACCCAACTGGCAAGCATCCCAGTCGCTTTGCTCCCGGTTCCAACCGTCAGAATGAAAATGCCACTCGGAATCTGACCAAGGACGGGGTCGAACGATTTATTGGCGTCCATTTCACTCTCCGCGTTGCGATGCGCACAAAGCCCATCAATTCTCACTAAGACTTCTGCCTAGCTTTTGCTCCACGCTGACCACTTTGCTTTTCAGGCGGCCAGACATTCCTCGCCGATAATCCAGCTTCGCCGCGCACGTCACTCGGTCGCTGTGCGTAGCCACCTGCTCGATACAACGCCGCATCAAATCCAAGACGTCGCTGAGCTCACCTTCGACGATCGTCCCCATCGAATGCAATTCATACTCCAGCCCGCTGCGATCGATGATGTCAACGCACTCGGCAACGTACGCACTAACGCTCTCGCCCTGGCCAAGCGGCGTGATTGACATCTCTAGCAGCACCATCGTTTAGCTCTCTCCACATCCCCCGACACATAGATCGCCGCTAGCGGTGCTACCTAGGTAGCACCAAGCCTTCCGCAGAATCGCCTCCAAATTCTCGATTTGCGAACACGTATGAATTGTAGGTGACGCCATTTAAGACGTCGATGCAGTCCTTCGCCCTCATGCTATCGCACGCTCATCTGTCCCGATTGAGTCACTTCGGCTACGCTTCGCCCTTCCTGGAAATGAAGGAAACCGTCTGCCGCCCCGCCGTTAGGCATTGGTTGCGCCTTCGACGACCCGCTTCTGCCGATTTGCCTGATCATGCACCGCTGTTTTCGTTGCACCGCTGTGATGCGCGCCGCCGCGCTCTCGCTCTTATTGATCGCGGCGGCGGCTGAGTACGTTTTCGCGCAAGCAATGGCGCCTCCTCCAAACGTTTTTCAGGCGCCGCAACCAAGCTGGGATGGTGGCGTCGCGAACTATCAACTGCAACCAGTCCCGCCGCCGCCTGCCCAAACTTGGATCGCGCCGTCTTATGACAACACAATCGGCGCCCAGCCGCCCATCACCACGTATCCCGCGCCCGATTGGGGAGCGCCAGTCATTGTGCAGGGCCCAACAGGCGAGTGGTATTCGCAAGTGTTGCCGGAAGGACTGATCTACCATTCCTATTGGGCCGGCGTCCACGAACCGCGGCTTGGCGCCGTGTTCGAGCACATTTCGAGCGGCCACTCATATATCGACGCCAACGGCGGCGGACGCGCTGCCCTGTGGCGATACGGGGACAACAATCCTCTTATGCCGCAAGGCCTCGAACTCGACGTCGAGGGCGGAACGATGCTCCGTCTTACGCTCGATCAAGTTCGCGACCTGGAAACTGCCGATTTCCGCGTCGGCTTTCCGCTCACGTACGGCGTTGATAATTGGCAATTTAAGTTCGAAGTCTCTCACCTCAGCTCCCACTTGGGCGACGAATTTATCATTGCCCACCCCGGCAGCATCAACGATCGCATCAACTACGTACGTGACGAAATCGAGGCCGGCGTATCGTATTTCCCTGTGCCGTACATGCGGCTCTACGGCGAAGCCGGCTGGGCTTTCAACGCCGATGGCGGCGCGAAACCTTGGGAGTTCCAGTTCGGCACCGAACTCTCGCAACCAGGACCGACAGGCCCAAACGGCGAGCCATTCTTCGCTTTCAACACCAATCTTCTTCAAGACACCAACTTCGGCGGCAATATCAACACACAACTCGGCTGGCTATGGCGCGGCAACTCGGGACACGTGTTCCGTACCGGCTTCCAGTATTTCAACGGCAAGTCCAGCCAGTTCCAAACGTTCGATCATTTCGAGCAGCAATTCGGCTGGGGGTTCTGGTTCGACTTCTAAATCGTAGTCAGCACACTCTGCTCTCCGCTTACGACGTTGCGTCGTGTAACGTAAAATGCCGTTATGCAGCGGTTGGCCGAATATCGCGTCTTTTGGCGCCAGTTTCGCGAACAATACCACACCACGGGCGCCGTTTTACCGAGCGGCCGTGCTTTATCGCGCGCACTCGCACATTACGTTCGAACCGCCGATACGGCGCACGTTGGACGAGCACGCAGAATACTTGAAGTGGGACCTGGAACCGGCGCCGTCACCAGTCAAATTGTGCGTGACATGCGAGCAGATGATCATCTGACAATGGTCGAACGCAACGACCAATTCGTTAGCCATTTGCGAAATGAGATCGACACCGCAATAGATTTCCAGCCGGCGCGAGATCGAATCAACCTCGTGCACAGCGGCCTCGAAGAATTGCCACAAGAGCAGCATTACGACCTCATCATCTCCGGTCTTCCCCTCAACAATTTCAGTGTTGATCTTGTCGACTGCCTGCTAGGAAAAATGAAGCAGTTGCTGGCGCCTGGAGGGATACTGAGTTTTTTCGAGTATGTCGCAATTCGCCGCGCAAAAGCCATCGTAAGCCCGGCTAGCGATCGCCAGCGGCTTCGCGGCATCGAACAGATTCTCAACAATCTCTTGGCGGGGGCTGAAGTTCGCCGCGACCTCGTTCTCACCAACGTGCCGCCTGCCTGGGTGCACCACGTTTGCCCAAAGCGTTTGAGCGAGGCCGCATCGTGAAGTTGCTAACCATTGAAACTACCTGCGACGAAACCGCTGCCGCAGTGATTACAGACGAGCGCGAGGTCTTATCTTCCGTCGTTGCTTCGCAAGACGCGCTCCATAAACGCTTCGGCGGCGTCGTGCCCGAGATCGCATCCCGCGCGCATGTCGAGCGCATCTTGCCAGTCATCGACGAGGCTCTGCGCAAGGCCAACACGCGGCTGGCCGAACTGGATGGCGTCGCTGTGGCGAATACGCCTGGATTGGCAGGTTCGTTGTTAGTTGGTCTAACAGCGGCGAAGGCGATTTGCCTCGCCACCGGTTTACCGCTTCTTGCTGTAAATCATCTGCAAGCGCACATTTACGCTTGCCGTTTGGCCAGCGGTCGCGACGTTTTCCCCTGCATCGGCCTAGTAGTAAGCGGTGGCCATTCGAATCTCTACCGCTGCCAAGCTCCAACCGATTTCACCGCACTCGGCGGAACAATCGACGATGCCGCCGGCGAAGCGTTCGATAAAGTAGCCAGCCTGCTAGGCCTGCCCTACCCCGGCGGCCCTTCGATCGAACGGACAGCGCGTTCCGGCAACGCCCAGGCCCATCGCTTTCCCCGCCCGCTTCTCGACGATCCGAGCCGCCTCCAGTTCAGCTTCAGCGGGCTCAAAACCGCAGTGCGTTACCTGGTTGCCGGCACCGGCAAGACGCCCGAGCGTTCGCCAGCTTCGAACCTGACACCGCAAGAATTGGCAGACGTCGCTGCCAGCTTTCAAGATGCCGCAATCGACTGTCTTATTGGCAAAACCGAGCTAGCCCTGAAAAGGACCGGCTACCGCACGCTCTGCGTTGGCGGCGGCGTAGCCGCCAACTCCCGATTCCGAAAACGACTTGAAGAATCCGCCGCCGCGAACGCCTACGAGCTCCACGTCCCGCCACTCTCGCTCTGCACAGATAACGCCGTCATGGGCGCCATCGCCATCGAGCGGCTGAAGGCCGGACTATTCGAAGACCTCTCGCTAGATATCAAGCCCGGCCCCGAACGAGCCGCCGCGCAATAAAAAACGCGGCCCGAACCGAAGTTCGAGCCGCGTCTTATTTTGCTTCGCCCATTTCGCCAAATAACCGGCTCCATCCGCCGATATCGCATCCTGCTGAACTGTGGCCACACCAAGCTTGGCCGTTATCCAGCTCGCAATCCGCCGCAAACTAGCGGCGTCCTTTCGGGGTTAGAACTGCTGACGCTGGCAATTTGGGCAGAACGCGTGGCTGGCCGGGCGCTCGCCCGACTTGTGGCTAGCCAGCATCTTGTCCCATTCATCCTTGTCGATTTGGCCCGACTTCTTGAAGATCACCACCGAACCAGTCTTGTCGATGATGGTCACCTGCGGGAATTGCGTGGCGTGGAATGCCTTTGCAACTTTTTGCCCGTACTCCGTGGTAACGTCCACGTGGCACAGGTGGTAAGGGCTGAGCAGCTTCGAAGCATCGCTATCCGCGTTATCTTCGCTCAACAGCGCCGGTTCGATCCGGGCATCATCGCTGTTGGGCTTGTCGAGCACTACCAAGAGCGGATCCTGGCCGGACCGAGTTGCCTCGAGAGCTCGGCCGTAGCTTTGCTCCCATTGGGGCGCCTTCGGCGCGGTTGCTATCATCGTGATCGCCATGGTAGCGGTCGCAAGAAAATTAATCATTTCGAACTCCTTCTTCCTAAATTGCTCCGTACGTGCCTCATCGTGAACAAAATCTAACGTGCCGTTCTGTACCCCACGATGCAGGCATCGCCGAGTCTGTCAAACATTGGAAAATGGAATACCTGGCAGGGCGAAGCATGCGATGCCAGCTGGGGACCGAAGGTCGTATTCCTAAAAACTGGGAGGTGGGTTAAACGGCGGGGTCGCTTTTCAAATTCGTGCCGTCATGCACACGTGAAAAGCACCCTCGCACCTTACCGGCCTGGGAAAAGGACCTTCAAGGGGGCAAATCACGCGAACTTTGCCAAAAAAGTAAATCGCCCCGTCTAAGTCGTCCGGGGGGGATCGCATCCAGCCGGACGGATTGCGCCTAGAAAACCAGTGGCTTTCCAATCTGCGCATACGCTTGGCGACCGAGAATTACGCCGCCGAAATAAATCTTCGTGCCAATTAAAAACAGCGTTTAACTGGGGGAAATGCAAAAACTACGCGTTTTAATGCACCCGCTTGACAAATCGCGCCCTGCGGAAAATCAGTTCGAGCCCAGTACCACAGGAACATCGGCCTGTTTGCCCTGGCGAAGAATCGTCAGCTGAATCTGATCTCCCGGTTGATGGTCCTCAATCTTCTCGACAAACGCGCTCGCCGTATCAACCGGTTGGCCATCGACTGCCACGATGATGTCGGAGTTCGTAGGGTCCTGTCGTTCGACGTCGTAAGCCAACGGTCCCCGTGTAACATGCTTGCGAACCAGACTCCAACCTTTGAGGCCTGCCTTCTCGGCCGGACCGCCTTTGTTTACTTCCACAATCTGCAGGCCCTGCTTGAGTTCCTTCACAGCCACGATCCCGATATCCGCCCTCACGACCTTGCCGTGCTCGATCAATTGGGGCACCACCTGGCGAATGCGGTTCACAGGAATCGCGAATCCGAGACCCGCGTTTTGCCCCGTCTTGGTCGCGATAGCAACGTTCATCCCAACCATCCGCCCGCTGGTATCCAACAGCGGACCGCCCGAGTTTCCCGGATTCATCGCGGCATCTGTTTGAATAATCGACTTCATGTCATGGCCGGTCCGGCTTGGGAGCGTCCGGTTCAGGTTCGAAATAATACCCGTGGTTAGCGTGCCTTCGAGTCCGAACGGGTTGCCGAGCGTGTACACCCGTTGCCCGACGCGAAGATTGTCCGATGTTCCCAGCGGGACAGGAAACAGCTCTTCCGGCGGCGCATTGATCTTCAACACCGCCACGTCGTTGTCCGGATCTTCTCCCACCACCTCGCCTTCATACGGGTCTTTTCCGCCGGGAAGCGTCACCCAAACCTTATTGGCATCTTCCACGACGTGGTAATTGGTCAAAACATGGCCCTGCTTGTCGATCACCGAGCCCGACCCTGCACCTTCGCCAGCGGAGGGAAGCCTAAAAAACCCGTCGTAGCTCACGGTCCGGGTAAGAACATTGACCACACCGCGGTTGGCTCCGTCGTAAACGCGGATATTGGTTTGCTCCTCTGGTGTAAGTGCCGGGTTAGGCGGCAAAGTCGCCGGCACCACCGAGGCCGTAACCGTCTGAGCACCGAATTGCTGTGCTTGGGCAGCCCCCACCATCGGAAAACCCGAGCTATTGCCAACCAGCCACGCGGCGAAAGACGCTCCCAGCAAAGCACTTACAACACAGCAAAGGAATATTTTTTTCATATTTGAATGGAGCAAACGAGGGAATTGAAGGCACCTCTGTCGGCAAATGACCCTGCCAAGTTGCGATAGAACCAGCTCGCGCGCCGACCCGCATCAACCGCCGTTCCGCTTTAATCCATACGATATGACGGTGCACAACGTTCGCAAATATCGGGCATTTCCGCTACCGCGAAAGGTCTCCCCAGGGGAAGAAAACGTCGGTTTCGCTACGAATAGTTCGTCGCCTGAGTCACCTGACCGAGGTCACATTGGCACAGTGACCGCCGTCTCAAACGTATTGCCGTTCGATCTTCCCTCATAACCGGTCCAAATGGCTTCCAGCACGGTCCCATTTCCGGCTAGTTGACCCTAGGAAAACTGGGAAAACTATTGGCGTTTGCCTCCGGGCCTGAATAGACTGAAAGTAAGTGGTTATCTCAACCCGTCTTACGAGCATTTGTCCATATCGCGGCACGGCGCAAGCCGGGTGCTGAGACTCCATTTCGACTTTGAACCAACGGGACCGCTACCGGAGCGGCGGCCCTTGTGCTTTTCGAGTATTTGCGGAGCGTCAAAATGTTGACCGTTCATAGGATCAGAGGCATGGTTTCGAAATTCACGACGACCGGCTTGGCCATCGCCGTTGCTACGTCTGCAATCGCACTCGTGGCGCGTGCGGGCGAAACCCAACGTGCATCTGCCGAGTTGTCGACATACGCGACCGAAGATGGTCAGTCGTATTTCGCGCTCAGCATCATGCCGCCGGCTGATGCGGCGGTGCAATCGCAGCCGCGAGACATCATCATTCTGTTCGATACCTCCGCCAGCCAAACTGGAATCTTCCGCGACACTTCGTTCGCCGCGCTCGAATCGTGCATTGCGAAACTGAATCCCAAAGATCGCGTGCAGCTATTTGCGGCCGATCTCGAAGCTCGGCCAATGACAAAGGGATTCGTAGCGGCAGGCAGCGACGATTTGAAAGCCGCTGTCGAAGCACTCCGCAAGGAATCACCCCTCGGCTCGACCGACGTCGAGAATGTGTTGCGCACCGCGGCCTCTAAGTTCGATGCGAAACAGTTGGATAATCGCGTCCTGTTCTACATCGGCGACGGCATGAGCAGCGCCAACTTATTGGGAACCGACTCCTTCCGTTCACTCGTGGGCGATCTATCGAAAGCTCGGACGCCGGTCAGCAGCTATGCGATCGGCCCGCAAATTGATGGCCGCCTGCTAGCTGCCCTCGCCAATCAAACGGGCGGCATGCTTTACATCGCCGAGTCGATGACAAAGGCGAACGACGCCGAAAAAATCACTGCCGAACGGGCCAACGAAGAAAACATGCGCCGCAGCGAAAATGTTGGCGCCGATATGGCGAGCTGGGCTCACGCCACGGTTTATTGGCCGACAAGCTGTACCTGGCCTACCGAATTGGGCCAAGTCTATCCTAAGGCGTTGACGCCCCTGCGCTCCGATCGAGACACAATCGCAATTGGCTCGGCTGCCGCCGCTCTGACGAACCCAGTCGAGATCAACGCGCAATTCATCGCAGATAGCAAGCCCGTTGAATTGCATTGGACTGCTGCCCCGAAAAACGGCGGCGCCACCTACGCTTATCTTCCGCAAGTCGTCCGCTCGGCGAAAACCGATGACGGAATCACGCTCCCCACCGTCGGCTCTGCCGCGCTTGCCGAAACCGGTCGCGTTGCCGAAGCCGGCATCGATGGCCTTACCGATCTCGCCGAACGTTCGGTCCGCACCGGCGATGTACAGGCCGCTCAGGTCGCCGCACAAGCCGTGCTGGAGCGTGACCCCGGCAATGTCAAAGCGAAAACCGTGCAGCGCGTAGTTGATAAGAAGCGCATCGAAGCCAAGCCCGTGGCCCAGCCGGGCGCACCGGCCGCAGGACCCCGCGCTATCGTCCCGCCGCAATCTTTCGCCACGCCTCAACCGGGAACTGCTCCCGCTGCCGGCAATGACCTGAACCTCGTTCGTCAGCCAGCGGTTTTACCGCCGCAAGGTGGCGGTCAACCGCAGGACCTCCCCTCACCGGCGACCTCTCAACCTGCGGCCGGCTCACTCACCGACCAATTTGCACCGTCAGGTGCGCTAATGGACGAGGTCCAGCAACAACGCCGAGTCTTCGGTCAGATGTTGCGCCGCCAAGTTGAAAGCACCGTGATCGACGCTCGCAAAAACATGAGCGACGATCCGGAGACGGCAATGCAAAACCTCAAGCTCGCCCTGGATAATGTACAACGAGCGCCCGAACTTACTCCGGATCTCCGCGCACAACTCACAGATAAACTTCAGGGAGCGCTCCGCGAAGCGCAGCACGCCTCGGTCGTAAAAGATGAGCTCGACGCTGCCCGCGAAGAAGAACTAGCGGCGGCTCGCGAACGTCGCTTGCTGAACGATCGCATGGCCCGTGATCGCGAAAAAGAGAAGCAGCTTGTCGATCGATTTAACGCTCTGATCGATGAGCGCCGCTACGACGAAGCGCTCGACGTCGCAGGCACGTTGGACGAGGTGGATCCGACTGGCGTCACCCCAGTGGTGGCCACCGTCTCCACCGAATTGCGTCGCAACGATTACCTAATGCAACTGACTCGCGCCGCTCGCTGGACCAACTTCTTCGATACGCTCTACCAAGTGGAGAAGTCTTCGGTTCCGTTTCCGGATGATCCGCCAATCGTGTATCCAGCGGCTCCGGTTTGGGAAGAACTGTCGAACCGACGTAAGGATCGCTATGGTTCAATGGATCTAAAGGCCACGGGCGAGGCAGAGCAGAAGATCGAAAAAGCGCTTCGCTCCCCGTTGCATACCAATGGCCTCGACTTCGTGGAAACGCCGCTGAAGGACGTTGTCGAACAAATGGCGACGGATTACGGCATCCCGATCCAACTCGATAAGACGGCGCTAGACGAAGTCGGTGTCAACGAAGACCAACCGGTAAACGTAAATCTGCACAATGTTTCATTGCGATCTGCCCTCCGGCTGATGCTAAAGAACCTGCAGCTGACTTATATCATTCAAGATGAAGTGCTGATGATCACCACGCCAGATTCCGCCCAGAAGAACTTGGTCGTGAAAGTCTACCCGGTCGCAGACCTCGTACTACCCATCGACACGTCGCTGC
>JABDGM010000014.1 GCA_013286045.1 Planctomycetota bacterium
CGACGGGGACGACGGTTCGTTCTTGAATGCAGCGGAGGAGTTTGGACTGTACGAAGAGTGGGAGCTCGCCGATTTCGTCGAGGAAGAGCGTGCCGTGGTCGGCACAGCGAACGAAGCCTAATGCGGCGCCGACGGCGCCGGTGAAGGCACCCTTTACGTGGCCGAAGAGCTGCGACTCCATCAGCTCGTTGGAAAAGACCGTGCAATCGACGGGGACGAAGGGCTTTGCCGCGCGGGGGCTGAGTGAGTGGATACGGCGGGCGGCGACTTCTTTGCCGACGCCCGTTTCGCCTTCGATGAGAACGGTGGCAGGGCGCGGGGCGATGAGCTCGAGCTGCGATTGAAAATCGGCAGCAGCGAAAACGGATGGCGACGCGCCGGCCGACGCGCCGTCGTCATTCCAATTTTTATTGTGAAAAGCTGGGCGGTTCTGGCCTGATACCGCCGAATCTGCTGTCATTAGCCCCCCGTGGCACGCGAAGCGGTGTGGGAAGTGGCCTGGACGCAGTGAAAAGTAACACCGACCCCCGTCGAAATGTCTTATGTGAAGGGATTATGAAGATTCGAACATCGAGAGTCAATTGAATCCCGGGAATAAATGCAGAAATTGTGGTTTGGGCGAATGTGAGAGTTAACGTCGCAAACGAATGCGAATGGTCGTAAGTGGGCGATGGGTAAGGAGCTAGGTTGCGGGACGGCAACTTTTGTGGCGGTTCGTTTGGTCGTACAATGACCACTTTCGAGTGGTGTGCGCGTTTGGGATTTGTGGTCTAGCTAAACCGCAATCGACTCGGATGACATGGTTTGAGGGTTGAGGCGATCGATGGCAGACTCGAAGTTTCGGCGGATGGCAAATGTGAACGGTGAGATTACGCCGTTGGGGGAGGCCCGGATTTCGATCCTCGATCGCGGGTTTTTGTATGGCGACTCGGTGTACGAGGTGTTTCGCACGTACGACGGCGTGCCGCTGTTTTGCCATGAGCACTTCGATCGGATGGATAACTCGGCGCGGTTGATTGCGATGAAGATTTCGCAATCGAGAGAAGAGATTTTGGATGAGATTCGGCGGACCGCGGCGGCGGCGAACATGCCGGCCGGGCAAGACATTTACGTGCGGTGGCACGTAACGCGCGGGACGGGCGCACTCGACCTAGTGCCGGCGGCCGATCTTAAGAGCACGTTTGTGATCATTCTCAAGGAAGTGCCGACGTGGAAGCCGGAGTTTTATTCGCGCGGCATGACGCTCGCCATCACGCAGGTGCGGAGGAATCCGGTTGAGGCGCTGAGTCCGGATATTAAGAGTGGCAATTATCTCAACAATATTTTGGGCGTGGCGGAGGCGGTGGGCATTGGGGCGGATGACTGCCTGATGCTGAATCCGGATGGGATCGTCACTGAGGCTTCTAACAGCAACGTGCTGTTCGTGATCGATGGAAAAGTGGTGTCGCCGAACGTGGAGTCGGGGGTGCTGCGCGGAATCACGCGAGCGGCGATTGCGAAATTCAGCACGGCGAATGGATTTACGTACGAAGAGCGGCCCGTGAAGGCGAACGAACTTGCGAAGGCGACGGAGTGCTTTGTGACGAGCGCGACGCGCGAGGTGATGCCGGTTGTTGGGATACGGCTGGAGAATGGCGAGTGGCGGGAGTTCCCGGCAGGGGGCGGCGAGATGACGAGGCGCGTCGCAAAGGCGTACAAAGAGTTTGTGGCGAAGTACGTGAAAGAAAATCAGGCGTTGAAGATTTTGTAGTCCGCGCTAAGTCGCACGCGGTGGCGACACAATACGGCTCGATGACATGAATAAAGCGTTTGTGCGGGAGCCGGAAGATGACGGGCGGGCGTTTTGTCCGCGATGCGGGAATTTGGGCGTGCCCGTAGGCGGCGCGGCTCTCGATACGCACATTCCGCCCGAGTCGCGGGCGAAGATGCTCGATGCGGCTTGGTTTTGCGGGTTCTATCGCTGCGATGTGGCGTACTTCAATTTGTTCGGCGGCGTTGTGCTCGCAGAAGAACTCAAAGGACCCGTGTATCCGCATGATGCAAACGCGCCGATTTGTGCGTGCTTTGGGTTGACGTACGACGACGTGGTCGCGGATGTGGATGAAGGCACGCCACGACGGATTCGCGAGGTTGTGGCGCGGCAGAAGGTAGGAGAGGCGGAGTGTCATGCACTCGCGGCGGATGGCAGGTCGTGTTTGGGGGCGCTGCAGGAGTTGTATATGCGGTTGAAGTCGCAGGGGTAAGCAGCGGACGGTTAGTGCGCTAGGGCGACGAAGAGCAGGATGCCGATAAAGTGGCAGGCGCTGCCGGCGATGACGAGGACGTGCCACACGGCGTGGAAGTGGCGGACGCGTTGGTCGTTGACCCAAAAGACCAGGCCGAGCGTGTAGCAGGCGACGCCGAGGATCATCCACCACAGGGCGGCGATTGAAATCACGCCGACCAGCGAGGGGATGGAGATGAACGGAATCGCGCCGAGGATGATGCAGGGCCACATTGAGACCGATTCTACGCGGTGAGCGAAAAAGACCTTCGAGAAGAATCCCCAGAAGGCGATCGTCCACACGATGGCGAGCAGACTGAACCAGAACGCGCTGTGCAGGTACGCCATTGAAAAGGGCGTGTAGGTGGCGGCGATCAGAAGGTAAATCGTGCCTTGGTCGAGGGCGCGGAAGATCGTGCGGAGGCGCGGTTCTTCGAATGTGTGGGAGAGGGTCGACATCAGGTAGACGCCGATGAGGCTGGCGAGGTAGATGCTGCAGCCGGCGGTTCGCCATGCGTCACTTTGGCCGAGGACGGTGGTCATCACGACGACGCCCGCCAGACTTAGGATTAGCCCGATGCCGTGCGTGATGAAGTTGGCGAATTCTTCCGGGCGCGAAAGTTGGGATGGCGATGTTGTGATCGTCGCGGGGCTGTTCATGGTGTTTCCCTTGGCCGGGTGGTTTGGGGATGAAACGGCACGTCCTTGGGCCGACGACAATGTCTATTACGCAGGGTTTCGCGAGTGTTACATAGTCGAAGTGGGGGGACGCTGTTTCGCAGGCGGCAATTGGGGGTAAATGGCGGGGGACTGGGGGAGTTGATAAGATGTTGGCGAATCGGTTGTGCGCCGGTTGGTCCCCTATCCTAACGTTGGACTTGCGCTATGAAAACTATGCGGTGGATTGGATTGAGCGTGGCGGTGTTGGTTGTGGCGTCGTCGGTGGCTGTTGCCGAGGAAACTAGCGGCGATGTTCCGAAGCCGGATGCGGATGGGTGGTACACGCTGTTTAATGGCAAAGACTTCGAGGGATGGAAAAAATCGACGGACAATCCAGATTGCTTTCAGGTGGTGGACGGAGAAATCGTCGCTCACGGCAAGGTGTGCCATCTGTTCTACGATGGGCCAGTCGCAAATCATAACTTCAAGAACTTCGATTGGAAGTGCGACGTTATGACGAAGCCGCACGCGAATTCGGGAATGTACTTTCACACGCATTTTCAGGAAGCGGGCTTCCCGAAGACTGGCATCGAATGCCAGGTGAACAATTCGCACACCGATCCGATTCGGACAGGGAGTCTTTATAAGCTGAAAGACATCATGAATGATTCTCCGGTGAAGGATGACGAGTGGTTCACGCAGGAAGTGATCGTGGATGGAAATCAGATCACGGTGAAAGAGAATGGAAAGGTCGTGAACGAATACACGTGGAAGGATGGCGAGACGCGTAAGGGCGGGTTCGAGAAGAATTTATTGGACTCGGGGACGTTTGCGTTGCAGGGGCATGATCCGGGGAGTGAGACGCACTACAAGAATATTAAGGTGAAAGTGTTGCCGTAGCGCTGCGGTGTGCGGCGATAGATTTGAGACAGAAAAATTAAGAGTGGCCGGCGAGACGTAACTCGCCGGCCACTTTTTTTGCGCGCTAGTTGATGTTGCGGATGCCGACTTCGTCGAGATGGGTGAGTAGGTCGGCGGGGTCTTGGTAGACGCGATAGGCGCCGGCGCGGGCGAGTTCGTCTTCGCCATAGCCGCCGGACATGAGGCCAACGCCGAGCGCTCGGGCGCGCTGCGCGGCGAGGAGGTCCCAGACGCTGTCGCCGACGACGACGGAGTTCGTGATAGGAACGCCGAGTTTTTCGGCGGCCATCAGGAACAGGTCGGGATCGGGTTTGGCGAACTCGACCTGGTCGCGGGTGATGATGGGGACGCAATCGGGGATGCCGAGCGTGGCGATGGGGCGGGCTGCGCTTTCGATTCGGGAGCTGGTCGCGATTGCGAACGGGACTTTTGATTTTACGAGGTAGGCGAGGAGCTCGCGTGCACCGGGGAGCGGGCAGACCTGGTCGGTGAGGCGGGCGTACGCTTCGCCGTGGAGGCGGACCAAGCGGTTGGCTTCGTCGGTAGTGACGATGTGGCCGGTCTCGCGAAGGATGGCGTTGGCCATGAGGCCGCCGCTCATGCCGATGCGGCGGTGGATGCGCCAGACCGCGAGTTGGATACCGACGCCGGACATCGCTTCGCGCCAGGCGAGGACGTGCTGGTAGACGCTGTCGACGAGCGTGCCATCGAGATCGAAGAGGAACGCGGGGCTCATGCGGAACTATTTCTCGTTGGTGAAGGCGTAGAGATGACCGGCGGTGCGGACGTAGAGCGTGTTGTCGGCGATGGCGGGCGTTGCGCCGGTGCGCTCGCCGAGCGGCGGGTTTTTCGCGACCACGTGTGGTTTTGGTGCGCCGCCTTCAAGGACTGTGATTGTGCCGTCATCGAGCGCGGTGAAGTAGATGTTGCCGTTGGCGGCGACGGGCGAGGCGTAGTAGCTGCCAGTAGCGTCGAGGCGTTTCTGGTAGAGCTGCTCCCCGGTCTTGGCGTCATAGGCGGTAATTAGGCCGCCGTCTTTCACCATGAGGTATTGGCCACGGTAGAGGATGGCCGAAGACACGTACGGCAGCCCCTTGGTTTGCTTCCATAACACCGAAGTCTTCGTTACGTCGCCAGTGCCGCCGGGTTTCATCGCGAAGGCGCTGTTCCGCGAGGCTGATGAGTATTTTACGAGCGTATCCCACTCGTCGCGCGTTAGTTTGCCATCGTGGTTGAGGTCGTTGTTATCGAAGAGATCTTTGAACGGCGTTTTGAGCGACTCCTCTTTGGAGAGGACGCCGTCGTGATCGGTGTCGGCGTCTTTTAGGATGTCGTCAAAGGTGGGCATTTTAAAATCTTTGTCGTCGGGATCGCCGGGCGACCAAGCGGCAAAGTAAAGATTGCCGTCGGCAGCGACGGGCGACGCGCAGCAGGAGGCGGGCATGCCTTCGACGAACCAGTCTTCTGCACCGCTTTTGAGGTTGTAGCCGATCATTTTGCCGTAGCCGGGGGCGACGATTTGAGTGCCGGCTGTGGTTTTCCACACGGCCGGTGTGCAGAAGGAGGATTTTGATTCGCGCGATTTTTCCCAGAGCGCGAAGCCGTTGTTGATATCGAGGGCGATGATCTTTGGATCGTTGCTCACGTCGCGCTGCAGGACGACGGCGCCATCGACGATCAGCGGCGACGTGCCGGTGCCGAAGCCGGCGAGTGTTTCGGCGGGCGGCATTTCGTGTCGCCAGAGTTCTTCGCCGTTCGTGTCGTAGCAGAACAGGCCGCAGGAGCCGAAGTAGGAGACGATGTGCTTGCCGTCGGTTGCGCAGGTGGACGCGGCGGGGCTGCCGAAGGCTTTGTTGAACGATTCGAGTTTCTCGGCGGGAGCGTTGACGTCCCAGACTTCGCTGCCATCTGCGCGGTTGAAGGCGACCGTGTAGAGTTTGTTGTCATCGAAGGAGGTGACCACCACTTTGTCGCCGACGATGATTGGTGATGACATGCCGCTGGGGACGGCGACCTTCCACTTCACGTTTTTCTCGGGGCCGAGTTCGGTCGGCGGTTTTTGATCTTCGGCGATTCCCGAGCCATTCGGTCCGCGGAACTGCGGCCAGGCGAGTGATTTGTCTTCGGCTGAGGCATTCAACGCTGAGAAAGCGAACAAAAGAATCACAGAGAGATTGCGCATAAAAATTTCTGGATGTCGTATGAACGTCGTTGAGTTCTGTTAGCTGGCACGACTGGATATCGTATCGCGGCAAGCAGTTACGTCAAAGGCGGGGTTCGAGTTCAAGTGTGCGTGACAGCAGTCACGCAATTCGGCCCGGAGAGCGATTCTCGCAAACTTCACACAGAACTCACACACGCGAAACTTGACCGATTGAATTCGAGAGGATTAGAATCCGCCTAACCGTCGCGGGCCAGTTGGTCTAAACAACTGGGGCTTACTCGAGACGGGAGATACAGAGGATGGTTCGGTCTTATTGTTGGATCTGCATCTTGGTTGCCACCGCGCTGGTTTCAGTGCTAACGCCGAAAGCGGGCGTTGCGGTTGGCTATCTACAACACAACCTGGTGTCGGATCAGTCGGGCGTGGCTGATCACACCGATGCAGATCTTGTGAATGCGTGGGGCGTTGCGTTCAACCCAACGGGTCCCGCGTGGATCGCCGATAACCATAGCGGCAAGAGCACGCTGTACGATGGGCTGGGCGCGAAGAATTCTCTAGTGGTGGGAATTCCTGATGCGACGGGTACCGTGCCGTTGGGTGCATCGACCGGTATCGTGTTCTATGGCGGCACGAATTTTGTTGTGACGCAAGGTGCGGACTCCGGCCCAGCGAAATTCATTTTCTCCAGCGAGGATGGCGTCATTTCGGCGTGGTCGCCGAACGTACCGTTGCCGGCACCGTCGACGGTGGCGCACGTGGCCGCGGACCGCTCTAGCGTGAATGCGATTTACAAAGGTCTGGCGATCGGTTCGACCGGCGGCAATGACTTTTTGTACGCGACCGATTTTCACAACAATCGCATCGACGTGTTCAACGGCAGTTTTGGTTTGACTTCGCCGGCGGGTAACTTCACGGATCCGAATATGCCGGCGGGCTTCGCGCCGTTTGGGATTCAGAACATAGGCGGGCAGTTGTTCGTGACGTACGCCAAGCAGGATACGGATGCCGAGGATGATGCGCCGGGGCCGGGCAACGGATTCGTCGACATTTTCGATTTGAGCGGCAACCTCGTGAAGCGGCTTGTTTCGCAGGGCAACTTGAATTCACCGTGGGGATTGGCGCTCGCGCCGGCGAACTTTGGCGAATTGAGCAACGCGCTGCTGGTTGGGAACTTCGGGAGTGGGCGGATTCAGGCGTACAACTCGACGACGGGGACGTTCCTCGGCACGCTGTCGGACTCGGGCGGCATTCCGGTGACCATCGACGGACTTTGGGGAATGCAATTCGGCAATGGCGCTAACAACCAGCCGACGAACACGTTGTTCTTCGCGGCGGGGCCCGGTGCTGAAGCGCACGGGTTGTTTGGCAGGATTGATGTGGCGGTGCCTGAGCCGAGTTGCGCGCTGCTGACGATCGTCGGTAGTTGCTTCGTGGCGGTCAGGCGCGGCCGGCGAAGCGTGCGAGCCGCGTGAGAAGTGTGTCGATGATCTCGGGCGTGTGGTGGTAACACAGGCTTAGACGGAGCAGCGATTCGCCTTCCGGAACAGTTGGGGGGCGAATCGCTGGAATGAAATAGCCGGCGTCGCGGAGTTTTGTTGCGAGGTCGAGCGTGCGCTTGGCGTCGCCAAGGATGAGGGGGATGATTTGGCTTTCGGAGTGGCCGGTGGTCCAACCTTGGGCGCGTAAACCCTCGCGGAGATCGGCGGCGCGCGCGAGCAATTCTTGGCGGCGGTGGGGTTCGGATTGGATGATATCGAGCGCGGCGATGGCGGCGGCGCTGGTGGCGGGGGGTTGCGCGGTGGAGAAGACGTAGGTGCGGGCGCGATTGGCGAGCCAATCGATGAGCGACTGCGAGCCACAGACGAAACCGCCGGCGCTGCCGAGGGCTTTGCTGAGGGTCCCGATGCGGATGGTGTGAGACGAAGCGGCGTGCGAACCCCCGGCAGAGCCGGGGGCTGCCGGCTTGTGAGTGGATTCGAGCTGATCGGTTACGCCGCGGGCATTCGGGCCGAAGACGCCGGTGGCGTGGGCTTCGTCGAGGAGGAGCATGGCCTCGTAGTGAGCGGCGAGTTCGGTGAGGCGCGCGACGGGGGCGAGGTCGCCGTCCATGCTGAAGAGCGTGTCGGTGACGATTAGCCGTCGGCGGACGCCGGCGGATTGGCGGAGCATCGTTTCGAGCGCGTCGCAATCGCGGTGGGGATAGATGAATCGCGTGACGCGCGAGAGGCGGCAGCCGTCGATGAGGCTGGCGTGATTTTTGGCGTCGGCGAAGATGGCGTCGCCTTCTTCGACGAGCGCGGGGATGATGCCGGCGTTGGCGGCGAAGCCTGAGGGGAACACGAGCGCGGCTTCGGTGCCTTCGAACTCGGCGAGGCGGCGTTCGAGCTTGGCGTGCGATAGACTACGGCCGCTAACGAGTGGGCTTGCGCCCCCGCCCCACCCTTCGCGCTCAGCGGCAGCGTGTGCGGCGGCAGCGAGGCGCTCGTCGGAGGCGAGGCCGAGGTAATCGTTCGAACCGAAATTGATGAGCTCGAGGCCGTCGATCGTGACGAGTGCGGATTGCGCGCTGGTACGAGTCGCGCTGTGGCGGCGAAGGTCTTGGCGCTCGAGGTCGGTGAGGGCGTCGTCGATCCAGGCGAGCGGGTTGGAGTTGTCCGTGGGCATCGAGCTAAACCGCAAGCGTTACTTGCATGTGGGACGGTAAGGTATAGTTTGACATGGGGAACCGGGGCCGGAACAATGAGTTTGGTTTCTCCGTAAATAACTAGGGTTTCGGCCAAATTGGCGTGTGGAACTTTCTTTGGTTCGCGAGCGTCTCAAATAGCGAGCGGAATGCGTGAGCGACGACGCCTCATTGATTGCGGCTAGTTTGGCTGGCGATAACGCCGCGTTTGGGAGATTGGTGTCGGCGTATCAGGATCGGCTTTTTAACTCGCTGCTGCGCGTGCTGGGCTCGCGCGAGGATGCCGCGGACATTGTGCAGGACGCCTTTGTGCAGGCGTACACGAAGCTCAACACGTTTCGCGGCGGGTCGGCCTTTTACACGTGGTTGTATCGCATCGCATTCAACCTAGCCATGAGCCACGCGCGGCGGGGGAAGAGGACGGCGTCGCTCGACGATCGCAAATCGCTCGTGGGAGACGAGCCGATGGACGGTAGGCCGACGGTCGACTCGGGCATGATGCAGCAGGAGCGGGCGGAGTTGGTGCATGCCGCGCTCGGCGAGCTAAGCTTGGAATATCGACAGATATTAGTGCTGCGCGAAATCGATGGCTGCAGCTACGACGAGATTGCGGAGATCTTGGATGTGCCGGTGGGGACCGTGCGGAGCCGATTGTTTCGAGCACGGATGGAGATGAAAGAATTGTTATCGCCACGATTGCACTTTGAAAGGATCGTGGACACGCGATGAGTGAACGAGAATTTCAACCTGAGCTCGATGATGAGTTGCTGAGCGCGTACTTGGACAACGAGCTTACGGTCGAGGAGCGCGCGGCGGTCGAGGCACGGCTGGCGAACGATCCGGATGCGCAGCATTTGTTGCACCAGTTGCGGTCGGTGTCGCAATCGGTCCAGATGTTGCCGCTTGAAGGCGTCGGGCGGGATTTGAGTGGCGAGATTCTGCGACGAGTTGAAGCGAAGAAACTCGGCAGTGGTGAGGCAAGTGGCGGTGACTCATCGGCTGTCGGAGGAGTGACGCCTCGCTTGCCAATTTTTGGTTCGCGACGGTCGTGGATTTGGGCAACGCTCGCGGTTGCGGCTGGGCTTATGATTATGGTGCTTGAGCGCGGCGATGAAAAAGGAAAGCAATTGCCCGCGGTGGCTCAAAATGAAAGCGCGAATGCTGATCGTTCGGCTGGCGCGAACGGCTCGCCAGAAAAGCGCGCGGAGACAATTGTTAGTGCGCCGAGCCCGTCAGCCGTGGCGGAGGAAGACGGTGAAAAGGCGGCGTTGCGGAAGCTGTCGGTGGATTCGCCGAGCGGTAGCGTTGCGGGGAGCAGCGAGAGCGATCGGCTCGCGGTGAGTGCGCCGGAGGATGCGCGTAAGCCGACTACGAGTGCGGATGGTGAGCTGCGGCCTAGAATTGACACTTCATTGGACGTTAGCGGAGACAACAAATCGAAGTTAGTCGCGGGCGCTGAACCCCAAGCAATGCCGCGGCCTGCGTCTTTGCCCAACGAGGGTGCTGTCGCGCGTAGCGCCGCTGCAGGAGCACCGGCGGCTTCGACAAAACTTGGTGACGAGCAACAATCGACTGGGGACGCCAATGATTTGGTCGTTGTTCACGTGTCGGCGAAGCCGGCCGCCATTCGAGGCGGGGAGTTCGAGAAGTTGCTGGCTCGAAATGGCGTTGAGTTTGATGCGGATGCGAAAGCAGAGGATGGGATTGCGGGAGAATCTCTTAAGAAAACGCCGGCGAGTTCTGCGGAATCGTACGACAAGAGCCGGAACCTAAATGGCGCGAACAAATCGGTCGACATTGTGGTTGTCGATGCACCGCGCGATGTTTTGGCGGCGTGCATGGCGGAACTCCAGCATGACGAGTCGAATTTCGCGAGCGTCGAAGTCGAACAACCGGCTGCGAACGACAGGGCCGCGACGGCGGCGGCTGGTATTACGAAGCAACTGGGAAGCGAATTGCGCCAGTACAATCGTGGGATGAATTCGTACCAGCAATCTGCTGGAGCACGATTTTATGCAGGTGATTCGGCAAACAAGGACCAGGGACAGTTAAGCGACGAATCGAAGCGTTCGGCAAATGTGGGCGGCGGGCCGTCGCAGAATAATCAGCCGGTGCAGAATCAACGGGCGGCTCAAATGAACCGCGGCAGAGCGCTTCGCGTGCAGGCGGGGCGGGACGAGGACCAAGCGTCGCGTGCTGAGCAGCTTGGTCGGCGTGCGGGCGAATTTGGCGGTGGCGGTGGTGAATCAGAAGCGCTGCGACGGAATGTAGCTCAGCAGCAGAAGCCGCAGAATGAGAATTCGGAAGAAGTGCGGGTTTTGTTTATGTTGAGCCCGGAGGCGGTGTCCCCTGCCCCGTCTAAAAAGGCGGCGAACTGACGCGCCAGGTCGAAGATTATGAGCGACGTTACGATTCGATTACGTGCCAACGGGCCGCTGGTGATTGAAGGCCCCTTCAAGTTGATCGACTCGCGCGGGGCGGAGTTTGAGATTCCGACGAACAAGCCGGCTGTGGCGCTGTGCCGGTGTGGGCAATCGGCGAAGCGGCCGTTTTGCGATGGGTCGCACAAGAGCTGCGGCTTTGTTTCTGATGAGGCGCCGACGCCGCCAGCCGCGGGTTGAGAGCGCAGCATTACCATACGAACGGCACCAGTCGGTAGCGCACTTTTTGAGCGTACTTTTGATAGCCGGGTAGCGAGCGATTTAGGAAGCGCTCTTCGAAGATGATTCGCACGCCAAGGATGGCGAGCGGGACGAGAGAAATGATGGCAGCAGCGTACGATTCGAGCCACAGAGCAAGGCCGATGTTGTAGAGGCCGATGCCGGCGTACATCGGGTGGCGGACGATTGCGTAGACGCCGGTATCGACGACATGGTGGTCGCGTTCGGCTTGGTGGCGGACGACTGGGGCCGCAAAATCGTTTTCTTTGAACACCAGGGAAATGATGACCCAACCCATGATCACGAGAACCATGCCAAGTGATGACACGAGGATGTTCGGCGTAGGCAAGATATGCAGGTGGAAGACGTCGATGGGGATGAACGCGATTGAACCGAGATAGGCGACCAAGAAAGAGATAACGATGATGCGGTCGGACCGCGGCTGACCTTTTTGGACCATGCCTTTGAGACGTTCGCGGAGAAGTTCGGGCCGCGTCTGCATCACGGTCAGCATTGTGACGACGGTAGAAACGATAATTACGACGAGCACGACCCAGGCGCGCCACCAGTGAATGGTGCCGGCTGGCAGCAGGAGCAGGCCGCCGAAGACCGCCAGGTTCCAAACGATGCTCAGGGTGAGGCGGCGAAGGAACATGGGAGCGTAACGAGGCTGGGGGAGACTACTCACCGGCGTCTAAGCGCGGAGCGGCAATTCTATCGAGGCGGCATAGGCGTCACAACGCTCTCTATAAAAAGGGACTCTCAGTACGTGAATAGATGCGGCTGTAACGAGCATACGCAGAATGCGACGCGCGAGGGCGGGGCGCGCGCGGCTCCAGCCGCACCGTTTTTTGGACGATATTGGCGAATGATAGCACCGCCGTCCTGACCTCCGTGCTGCGCGCGGTTCGCGCTGGGTCGCCAGGACATCCGAGGACATCGTTATGTGGCGTTCATTTTTCCTGGCTGTTGGAGCTTACTGCGTTTTGCTGGGTGTCGAGGCCCTCGTGTTGGAAAAGGCGGTGTTGAAAGCGAATCCGAGCCAGTTTTCTATGTCGGCGCATGAGATCGTGCCGCCGGATTGGGCGCCATGGAGTCTGCTTGGCACGGGCGCGGTAGTTTTGCTGTATTCCTTCACCGTGCCACAGCGTGTTGGCAGCGGCGGCTGATCGTCGCGGCATGATTTGGCGTCTTCTGCAGCGGTTTTTTTCGCCGTTTGAGCGGCGCCACGCGCGTATTTTGTGCTCTTCGCGTGGCTTACGACGGCCGAACGTTTATTGAGTTTTGGCCTCCAACCGCTTATCATGGATAGGGTTACGGCACGGCGGGTTGCGAACCTGCGCAGGGCGCCCGGTGTCTCTGCCTGCTCGAGCCGACAACTGTCCGTTTCCCTGTATTTGAGGAATTTGCCGTGGCTACCGTTACCAAGCCCAAGACCAAGAACGAGCTCATCAGTGGGGCGGATATCTTGGTTCAATCGCTGATCAATCACGGCGTGGACACAATTTTCGCTTACCCGGGCGGGGCGAGCATGCCGCTGCATCAGGCGCTGACCCGATTTTCGGACCAGTTGCGGACTGTTTTGCCGCGGCATGAACAAGGTGGGGCGTTTGCGGCACAGGGCGTGGCCCGCAGCACCGGCAAAGTCGGTGTGTGCATGGGGACGAGCGGTCCGGGGGCGACGAACCTGGTGACTGCGATCGCGGATGCCAAGTTGGATAGCATTCCGCTCGTGGCGATTACGGGGCAAGTGCCTTCGAAGATGATCGGCAACGACGCGTTTCAGGAAACGCCGATCGTCGAGGTTTGCCGCGGAATTACGAAGCATCATTACCTAGTGACGGATGTGAACGATGTTGCCCGGGTGGTGAAGGAGGCGTTCATCATCGCTTCGACGGGGCGGCCGGGGCCGGTGTTGATCGATGTGCCGAAGGACATTCAGCAGGCGAAGTGTGTGCCGAACTACGAAGTGGCGACCGACCTGCCCGGCTTCAAGACCGAGAATCCGAAGGCGAAGCCGGAACAGATCCGGCAGATTGCGGCAGCGATCAAATTGGCGAAGCGACCGGTGATTTACGCGGGTGGCGGGATTATCAGCGGCGAGGCGAGCGATGAGCTCCGAACGCTGGCCAAGAAGACTGGGATCCCGGTGACGATGACGGTGATGGGGCTCGGCGCGTTCCCGAGCGAAAGCGATCAATCGCTCGACATGCTCGGCATGCACGGTTCGGTGTACTCGAATTATGCGGTGGAACAGGCCGATTTGCTGATCGCGCTCGGCGTTCGGTTCGATGACCGCGTGACGGGCAAGGTCGAGGAATTCTGTAAGCACGGCAAGATCGTGCATGTGGATATCGATGCAGCGGAGCTCAACAAGAACAAGCCGGCACATATTCCGGTGTGCAGCGATGTGAAGTTTGCGCTCGCCGAACTGAACAAAATTGTGGAAGCGCCGGAGGATATTTCGGCGTGGGTTGCCCAGTGCAAAAAATGGAAGAAGGACGAGCCGTTCCACTACAACCAAGAGTTCCCCGGGATTACGCAGCAGCACGCCATCAGCGAGCTGTGGAAACTCACGCATGATCGCGATCCGGTGATTGCGGTGGGCGTGGGGCAGCACCAAATGTGGGCGGCCCAGTTCTACAAGCTTTCGAACCCGCGGACTTGGCTGTGCAGTAGCGGCCTCGGCACGATGGGTTTCGGTTTGCCCGCGGCAATGGGCGCTCAGAGCCAGTTCCCTGATCGGCTCGTGATCGATATTGATGGCGACGGCAGCTTTCAGATGAACATTCAGGAGCTCGCCACTTGCTACTGCGAGAATCTGCCGGTGAAAGTGCTGCTGCTTAACAATCAGCACTTGGGCATGGTGGTGCAGTGGGAAGATCGGTTCATGCAAGGTAACCGGGCGCACACATACTTGGGCCCGATCCATCACCCCGAGGCTCGCGGCCAAGGGGACGGCATTGGCCCCAGCGAGCGATATCCGAATTTCGTGCAGATCGCGAAGGGGTATGGCTGCGGCGCGGCGTACGTGAAGAAAAAGGCGGATCTAGTACCGGCATTGGAAGAAATGATTAATTCCAAAGGGCCGTACGTTCTGGATGTCGAAGTGCCCTATCAAGAGCACGTGCTGCCGATGATCCCGGCCGGACATACCGTGCGGGATATGATCAAAGAGTAATCTGCCTCTTGCGTTTGTCTTCCGCGGACTGTCTCCGCGCACTATTTGGCTTCTAATCCGTGCGCGCGGCGCATCAACTCATCGGCGATTGGGTTCTTGCTAAATCGCCACAAGCGGACCAACGGCGAGAAAGTAATCTCGTGGCCGAATTTGGACGGCTCGCGTAAGGTCAGCGTGATTCGCTCGGGATTTGTCATCAAGGTGGCGCTGACATTTAAGATGTTGGTCACCGGAAACCGATCTTCAGCGTCTGAATTGCGAACGATAAGTGTGTCTCCATCGAGATAAACTTCGTCCATCAAATCGAAGATCAACCATTTCATAATTCCGTATCCGAAGAGCATCATCACGAGCGGCAAGATCGCGAGGAAGATTGGGCCGTTATTGTCGAAAAACTCTGTCAGCCCAAATATCTCAAAGACGGTCAGGAAACCGAACCACAGGACGGGGAAAACTCGCTTATTGATAAACGTCAGGGACGAAGAAAGTTTTCGCATTGCGTGCCTTCCGCTGAGGGGCAACCGTTTGTACCGTATTTGACGGCAAATTGGCGGGTAAACCAACACGATATTCGCGCAGATCGATCAGGTTGAACATTTGGTGGCGCATCTCAAGGGCTCTTTTCGCTACGTCCGATGAGAACTTCTGCCTACTGCGAAAAGTAGGCGGGCGATGCGGATCGCATCGATTGTTCGAGTTGAGAGCGGGTTCTGCCCGTAGGAGCAGCAGCGTGGAAGGCCCTTTTTCTTTCGATAGCTATACGGCAAGTAGCAATACAGCAGTGGGACTCGCTTCGACTGCGTTACGTGAGCGTGTCGATCGGGTTCGGACGACGAAGTCGATTTACGAGGGGTCGGAAACCGAGGCTGGCCGTGCGGCCACGCTTTCGATTGCAGCTGGGTCGACTCGGCAGAGCGCTCAGTTTCCTGCGTTCGCGCCGCTGCTCGAGGAATTGGAAGTCGCGGGCTGGAGCTCGCATCGGCGGATGCTGAGTGGGAATTTTCACGATTGGATGATGCTTGAAAATCAGACGATGATGGTCGTTGCCGGGCAAGCGGTCGCGATGCGCTCTGTCGAATTTGCCGATCCGCTCGAAGCGGCGATGGTGGCACAAGGCGCTTGGGCGACGATTCGGTCGCAGGCACATCATGCGAGCGACGCGGGAACGCTGCTATCGCTCGCCGCGCGAAGTTTGTGGACGAACGTTGGCGAGAACATTCAGGTGGAAGCGGCCGTTGCCGTGGTTGATCTGGAAGGCGGTCACTGTAGCGTGGCGGTCGCCGGCGACTGTATGGCCCTGCGAGTACAGGCGGGCTGTTGTGAGCAGATCGCCGCACGGCAGCCAATGCTGGGGGCAATCTCAGACTTTACGTATCTTGGGTACTCGGTGTCACTCGCGATGCGAGAGCGAATTGTGCTCATGGCGGATGATGCACGTCGTCGGCCGGTGGATATGATGGCGAAACTGGCCGGAAGTTTTGCCAAGCTCGATGCGAATGCACATCGGAAGCTGATGGCGGCAGATGCGATCGCGATGGTTCGCGAGGAGCGGGATCAGGCGGCGGAATCTGGCGAGCGGGCGGCGGCGAGCATTGTCGGGGTGCGGCGTCGGTAGGCCTTACTTATTCTCTGAGCTGCGGGCCTCGATCAAGGCTATGTGGGCGGCTCGCAATAGTTTGTCGAGGCCCTGCCCTGTGACGGATGAGAAGGCGATGACTTCGCGGCCGGCGATGGCGGCGAGTTTCTCTTGCACTTCGACTGCGGTGGGTAGTTCGGCTTTGCTGACCGCGAGAATTTCGGGGCGATCGGCGAGGCCGTGGCCGTATTGTTCCAGCTCGCTGCGGATCGCACGGTAGTTTTCGATCGGGTCGGTGCCATCCATCGGTTGCGGTTCGACGAGGTGGATCAGCACGCGCGTGCGCTCGACGTGACGCAGGAACTCATGGCCGAGGCCGGCGCCGGCATGGGCGCCTTCGATGAGGCCGGGGATATCCGCGATGACGAGCGTGCGGTCGATATCGAGGTGGACGATGCCGAGGTGCGGAATTTTGGTCGTGAAGGGATAATCGGCGATTTCGGGGCGCGCACGGGAGACACGGCTGAGCAGCGTGCTTTTGCCGGCGTTGGGTTTGCCGACGAGGCCGACGTCCGCGATTACTTTCAGCTCGAGCGTGAGGCGGCGCGACTCGCCCTCTTCGCCGCGCGTGAATTCGCGTGGGGCCTGGTTGGTTGCCGATTTAAAGCGGATATTACCTTTGCCACCCTTGCCTCCGCGAGCGGCGACCACTTGCTCGCCGAGTGTCGATAAATCTTTCAACACGTGGCCGTGCTCGGCGTCCATGATCACGGTGCCGGGCGGCAGTTTGATGATCATGTCTTTTGCGCCGCGGCCGTGACAATCGGATCCGCGACCGTGCTCGCCGCGTTCGGCGCGCCATTGCTTGCGATGGGCGAGCGCGGAGAGCGTGTCCACTCCGGGCTCGGCGATCATGATGATGCTGCCGCCGTCGCCGCCATCGCCGCCATCGGGGCCGCCGCGCGGGACGTACTTCTCGCGGCGAAAGCTCATGCAACCGTCACCACCGCGGCCGGCTTCGACTTCGATAGTGACGCGATCTACGAACATGTGATGGACTAGCGTAAGAGGAAATAAAAACAGGGATGCCAGACGGCATCCCTGCTAGGCAGTTTTACAATGTGTTCGGAAATCAGTTTTCGGAGGGGACCACGTTGACGCGGCGGCCTTCGCGGTCGAACTTCACCTGGCCATCGACGAGGGCGAAAAGCGTGTAATCGCGGCCCTGACCGACGCCTTTGCCGGCGTGGAACTTGGTGCCGAGCTGGCGGACGATGATGTTGCCGGCGATTACTTTTTCGCCGCCGTAGCGCTTCACACCACGACGTTGACCGTTGGAATCGCGACCGTTGCGGCTGGAGCCTTGACCTTTTTTATGTGCCATGGTGGTGCCTTGGAGCTAAACCGCTAGCGACGAACAAAGGGCCGCGGCGGGACAAAAATTAAGATAGGCTAACTTGTAGCCCGTCTATCCTACCGGTAGACCCAGTGGTAGGCAACCCCGTCGGAAACGCCGTAGAGATCACCTTTTCCGATCGGCGGGCCGTAACGGAATTCGCGCTCGTTGGGCTGCAATTCGTCGCCCGGGCGCCAGAAATTGAGCTGCAGCATTTTGCGGGTGAAGCGGCGGCCGCGGCCCGGGGGGTCGCCCGCGTGGTACGCGGCGGCGTTATCGGTCCAGCGGTATGAGTTCGTGAGACCGCCGACCAAGATCGTGAAGAAATCCATTCGCGGATCGACGTCGACCCAGGTGGCAACGCCCCAGACGTCGTGCGTGATGCGGCCTTCGCTTACGGGGATTGGCTGCTCGGCGATTTCGACGCTATTGAGCAGCGGCTGGCCGATTTTTTCGCGGTCGGCGATAGCGGCATCGGCGGCTGGAATCACACGGTCGAGATACTGTTTGCCGACGGACTTGCCGTTCGCCTGACGATCTTCGGATTCCAAAATGAATTGCGGAAGGAAGCGAACTGCGCCGCCTTTGCCGGGCTGGGTGCCGTAGACGCCGTCCTTCCCTTCGACGGGCTTTAGCGTTTGACCCGTGTTGCGAATGCGATAAACGAGATAGTACACCAGCTTATGTTCCGTGCTGCCGGAGGCGGTCGGGACATCGACCTCGATCATGCGGAGTGGCTTGAAGGAGAACTCGAGGCAGTTGATTTCGCGACGGAATTTCACCTGGTTCGCCATGCCAGCGAGCGTTTCGTTCGCGGCCATGAACTCGGGCTTCCAACTCAGATCGGGATTGGCTTTTAGCTCGATGACGTCGTGCGTGCTGACGGTGTCGTCCGGCTCTAGACTTGGCGGAATCGTGGTTAGCACGCCGGGAGCGAGTGGTCGTTCGGCTGGCGGGGCAGCCAACGAAGAAGCTGCCGAGCAGAAAACCAGCGATGCGGCCAACGGCAGACACGCCAACGAAATGTACGCAAATCGGTGCATGAAAATCCCAAGAGCGCTCGGAAGAGAGGCACGAATTGCACCGCGCCCCTAGAATTCCAGTATAGATACGGGAAACGGCAGCGGCAACAAATCGCCGAGGGATACGCCTTGGCGTGGCGTGGGCTCGTTACCGGAGGGTCGCGGCAAAGCCGCGAAAAATGGCGGCACGACGGGATCAACTGCTACAATCGTGCCGGGAAAAAGCCACCCGGCCCCGTGCTTGGCTGGGATAGAAACACACGGGGCCGGGCGCTAACGAGAGAGACTAAATAGCCGTTACGGCGTTGTCCTTTTCAGGGCCATGATCGTCTTCTGAGCGATCGCGGCGTGGTGGTCGACGGTCATCGTCATCACCATCTCGGTCGCCCGGGGGTGGGCCGCGGCGGCCGTCGCGTTCGAAGAATCGGCGACCGCGGGGTGGGCCGTCGCCATCTGCACCAGGACCGCCACCAGGAGGCCCGGGACGCCGACGGAATTCAGGACCGTCGTCATCGTCGCCGTCACGATCGCGGCGCGGCGGACCCTCGGGACGACGGAACCGCGGGCCATCGCCATCGCGCCAGCGTGGCGGGCCTTCGGGACCCATGTTGCCTTCGATAAACCGGCCCTCGAGGCGGCCTTCGAAGTGCCCTTCAAAATGCCCGCGGCGCATACCATCGGAATCTGGACCACGTTCGGCTGCGATGCGCGGGCGACCGGGCGGCGGTGGCGGCATGTGCTCGTGGACGTATTCGGCGAGGGCCATGAACTCTTCTTTGCTCAGCTTGCCGTCGCCGTCCTTATCGAACTTGGAAAACATTTCTTCGGGCTTCGGCATTTTGGGCGGACCATCGTGGTGGCCATCTGGGCCGCGGCCGTCGTGATGACCGTCTGGGCCGTGACCATCTCGATGATGACCATCTCGATGATGACCATCTCGATGATGACCGTCACCATCATGGCCATCTCGATCATGTCCGCCGCGATCTTCGCCGTCTTCTTTGTGCCGCGGTCGCTCACTGCCTTCGCCATCGTCACCTCTCTCACGATGGCGTCGCTCCATGAGCTCACGCATTTTTTGGCGGGCTTCCTGGCGTTCATCGTCGCTGAGTTTGCCGTCGCCGTTTTTGTCAAACTCTTTGACGATCTTTTCGCGAATTTCGGCGCGGGCTGCGCCGTCGTCGCCTTTCTTGGCATCGCTGCTGTCGGAATCTGCAGCCATGACAGTCATGGCCAGCAGACTGGCAGTCGCGAGGACAAAACTACTTACAAAATACCGCATGTGTTTTTCACCTTTCCGATGTGTGGGTTGCGAGAAGGGCTGATAGCAGCCAAGTTTAATTCGCAACATAAGACGATGAGATCGGCCTGAACTGGTTTTTGCCCATCGGGGAAGCTTCCAAAGATAAAACCCCGCGGGAATCGCGGGGTTTCGGGGAAGTTTCAGAAATCTCGACATGCGGCCAGCGACATTCGTCGCAGCCGCTACACCATGGCGTAGAAGCTCACGAACTCCTTGCAGGAGACGGGCTTGATCTTGCGAGCCTGACCAGCCTGGCCGAAGGCGGTCATGCGGGCGATGCAAACTTTCTTCATGGCATCGCGGGCTGGCTTTAGGTAGTCGCGCGGGTCGAACTTTTCTGGCGACTCGGCGAACACCTTTCGGATCGCGCCAGTGATGGCGAGGCGGTTATCCGTGTCGACGTTCACTTTGCGGACGCCGTGCTTGATGCCGCGCTGAATTTCTTCGACCGGCACACCCCAGGTTTGCTTGAGCTTGCCGCCGAACTTGTTGATCACGTCTTGCAGGTCTTGCGGCACGCTGCTGGAGCCGTGCATGACGAGGTGGCAATTCGGCAGGCGGCGATGGATCTCCTCGATGCGGTCCATGGCGAGGACTTCGCCGGTGGGCTTCTTGGTGAACTTGTAAGCGCCGTGGCTGGTACCAATCGCGACGGCGAGTGCATCGACGCCGGTTTCGGCGACGAAGCGTTCGGCTTCATCAGGATCTGTTAGAAGTTGGTCGTGCGAGAGCACGCCTTCGGCGCCGTGGCCGTCTTCTTTTTCACCGTGCCCGGATTCGAGCGAGCCGAGGCAACCGAGTTCACCCTCTACCGAGACACCGCGGGCGTGAGCTTCGTCGCAAACCTGGCGCGTGACTTTGACGTTGTAGTCGAAGTCGGCCGGGGTCTTGCCATCTTCCTTGAGCGAGCCGTCCATCATCACGGAGGTGAAGTTGTTGTCTATCGCGCTTTTGCAAGTCGCGGGACTGTTGCCGTGATCCTGGTGCATGCAAACCGGGATCTCCGGGTACAGCTCGGCCGCGGCCAGCATGAGGTGCTTGAGGTAGTTGTCTTGCGAGTACGAGCGGGCGCCGCGCGAGGCCTGCACGATGACGGGCGAATCCGTTTCGCGGGCGGCTTCCATGATCGCTTGGATCTGCTCCATGTTGTTGACGTTGAACGCGGCGAGACCGTAATCGTTCTCGGCAGCGTGATCGAGCAGTAATCGCATGGGGACGAGGGGCATGGTGCACTCCTTATGAAAAGCCTGCGGCAAAGGCCGGCGGCAGTCGTTTATCAACCGAACCCGCATTTTAACGGGTCGGGGCGGCTGCGGGGAAGATGCCGGGCGGGTTGAAACTAGGGCTTCCCGCTGTCGGCAAACGCGTCGCTTTGCGGCACTTCGGCAAGGCGGATGAGAATCAGCTTTTGCTGGGGGCCGTCGGCCGTGTCGACGGTGTGGAAGTAATGGCCGAGGCGGCTTCCGGCGTCGGGCATGCTCATCAGCACGAGCATTTCGCCCGGCGCAAGCTTTACAGACATGCGAAGCCGGTCGAAGACTTCGCGCTCCTTGAGCGAGGCTTGCCGGAGGACGCCGTCATCGCCGCCGGTGTAGCGAAGGCGCGGCGTGCCGTGGTTGATTTCCGGCGTGAGCTCGACGGTGGCAGATTGGTCGGGACGCGGGTCGACTTTTAGCGAGTAGATTGCGTCGGCTTGTTCGAAAGTATGGCCAGTCAGCTCGGCGCCCTCGCTGATAAGCAGCGGCATCGAGGGATACGGCTCAGAGGCCTGAATTTCAAACCGCTCGTTGCGGCGCAGTCGGCGGGTGCGGCCGTGGATGATTGGCTCGGTAAGCAGATCGGCGGTTTGAGACTTTTTGGTGCTGGCAGAACTGGCGGCAGTCACTGCCGTTTTCTCATCGGACGTTGCGCCCTGGTGCAAGACTTTGTCGATCGCGGGCGGCAGGGTGCCAGAGATCACTCCCGCGCGGATGCCGTTGTTTACTAGCGCTCGACGGACGGCCGGATCGATTTGCGTTTCGTCGATCTCGCGCCAGGCTGCATCGTCTAGGACTGCATCGTTAACGGGGAAGCGAGCCCAGATGATTTCCATCGTCACGCTGTCAGGCGACGCAGCCGCTGGCTTTAGCGGCGATTGGCCGTGGAGCATGGGATGATCGGCGGGGAACATGTGACAGCCACTCAGACATAACGCGAGCAGAATTAACGCAGCGCGAATGTGGTGAGCGTTTTTCATCGAGGCGGCAGCCGAGCCGGTGACTGCGCACTCGAATGCGCAGCCAGAAGAGTGAGGCCGTTCGAAGGAACGGGCTGCGAAGAATAGGACAACGCGCCATTGCAGTCAACGCGGCGTGGCGGCGGTGCTAGCGGGCTACTTCGTTGCGGCCGCTGGCTTCTTCTTTTTCGGCGCGGCTTCGGGCTTTGGTTCGCCTTCGAAGGTGGGGCGAACACTGCGCTCTGCGACGCGGTCGCGGACGCCGACGAATTCGATCACTGCGCGAATGCCAGCATCACCGAGGCGAGGCTTGGCGAGGCGGAGAATGCGGGTGTAACCACCCGGTCGATCGGCGAAGCGCGGGGCAACTTCGGCGAACAATACGCTGACTGCTTGCTTGTTACCAAGCAGCTGCAGGCAGCGGCGGCGCGCGGCGACCGACGGCGCGATCGCTTGGTTCCACTTGGCCCAGCGATCGCTCTTGCGCCAGGTCTTCCAGGCATCGCTGCCACGATCGGAGTTCGATCCGAACTCGTTCGCAGAGTCCTCGGCGGCTAGGCCGCGGCGCGCTACGGTGATGCACTTCTCGACTAGCGGGCGAACTTCTTTCGCCTTCGAGATCGTGGTGATCATGCGGCCCTTCACCTTGGGCTTGTTGTCGTCGTGTTCGGCATCGCGCTCGGTGAGGAATAGGGCGCTCGCGAGGCTCTTGAGCAACGCGCGTTGATGGCTGGGGCTACGGCCGAGTTTTCGGCCACGTTTTCGATGTCGCATGATTGCACCGTTAGATTCTTATGGCGAGCTAAACCGCGAGCGGCTTGCTGTATTGTTGATTGCTAGACGCCGGCGGGGGTCGCGGGAAGCCGCATGCCGAGATGCAGGCTCAGGTCGCGTAGTTTGTTGCGAACTTCGGTGAGTGTGGTTTCGCCGAAGTTGCGAACTTCCAACAGCTGATCTTCCGTCTTCGTAACCAGGTCGCGAACCGTCATGATGTTTTCCGATTCGAGGCAGTTACCAGCCCGCACCGAGAGGTTCAAATCGGCGAGACTCATCGCGAGCTTCGCTTCGAGACCTGCATCCATCGTGACGGTGACATCGCGGGCTGGCGAACGCACTTGCGGGCCGAGCTCGGTATACTGCACGAACGGATTGAGATGTTTGCGGAGAATCTTGGCGGCCTCGACGAGCGCCATTTCGGGCGCGATCGAACCGTTGGTCCAGATCTCGAGCGTGAGCTTGTCGTAGTTGGTCTTTTGACCGACACGCGTTTCTTCGATGCCGTACCGAACGCGGACGACCGGGCTGTAGACCGCGTCGACCGGGATGATGCCGATTTCCTGGATATTCGCACCGTGCTCGGTCGAGGGGACGTAGCCGCGGCCGTTCTCGATGACCATTTCCATGACGAAGGGCACGTTATCCGTGAGCGTCGCCAGGACATGATCAGGGTTGAGAATTTCTACCGCTTCATCGGTTTCGATATCGGACGCGAGGATCGGACCGGCGGTGTTCTTTTCGACCCGCAGGACGCGCGTCGTTTCGCTGTGATTCTTGACGACGATCGACTTTATGTTCAGCACGATATCGGTGACGTCTTCCAACACGCCTTTGATCGTGGTGAACTCGTGTTGGGCATTGTGGACCTTGATCTGCGTGACCGCGCTGCCTTCCAGGCTGGAGAGGAGTACGCGGCGCAGGCCGTTACCGATCGTGGAGCCAAAACCGCGTTCGAACGGCTCGGCGATGAACTTGCCGTAGGTCGAGCTCAGGGTAGCTGCTTCGCAGGTTACTGCGCTAGGCAACTCGAGTCCGCGCCATCGGATATGCATTTGAAATCTCCGTTGTTGGATGCTGTGTGTACGCTGGTGGACGACGTGTGGCCATCGTCGGACTGGCCGCCGACGACGCGTTCTTCTAGATCGTCCGAATTATCGCGAGCAAAGCTCAACGATCAGTTGGGTCTGGATGGGGATGGAAACATCATCGGCGGCGGGTAGGCGGCCGACGACACCTTCCGGAATTTGCGAATCGTTGCGGGATAAAAAATCGGGGACATCGCGGCTGGATTCGGCCAGTGCGCCGCGAACCAGGTCGAGGCTCTTGGCACGATTGTTCACGCGAATGACATCGCCAATGCGAACCTGGTAGCTGGGGATGTTGACGCCGTGGCCATTCACCGTGATGTGGCCGTGGCGAATGATCTGCCGAGCTTGAGCGCGGCTTTGGCCGAAGCCGAGGCGGTGGACGACGTTATCCAAACGGCGCTCAAGGATGACCATCAGAGCATCGCCGGTGTTGCCTTTGCCTTTAACAGCCTGGTGGAAGTATTTGCGGAATTGGCGTTCGAGCACGCCATAATAGTGCTTGACCTTTTGCTTCTCGCGCAGATGGGTGCCGTAATCCGTGAGCTTGCCGCGGCGCTGCTGGTGCATGCCAGGGGGATTATCGCGGCGTTCGATCGCACACTTCGGCGTATCGCAGCGCGAGCCTTTGAGGAACAGCTTGAGTCCGTCGCGACGGCAGAGGCGACAAACGGGTCCGGTATATCGTGCCATGGATCTTTTTGGTGGTTGTTTGTTGTGCGATGGGGAGACGCTGTTAGACGCGCCGTTTCTTGCGGGGCCGGCAACCGTTGTGCGGTAGCGGCGTGATGTCTTCAATCGATTTCACTTTGAGGCCGGCGGCTTCGAGTGCGGTGATCGCACTTTCACGACCACTGCCTGGGCCTTTCACTTTGACTTCAACTTCTTTGACGCCGTACTTCTTGGCTTTGTCGGCAGCTTGCTGAGCAGCCATTTGACCAGCGAACGGCGTGCTCTTGCGGCTGCCTTTGAAGCCGCTCGTGCCGGCGCTCGCCCAACAGAGCGTGTCGCCCTTGGTGTCGGTAATCGTGACGGTCGTGTTGTTGAACGTCGCTTGGATGTAGGCGATGCCTACGGACACGTTGCGACGTGCTTTCTTCTTCGCTTTGGAAGCGGGGGCTGCTGCTGGTGCTGCTGCTGGAGGCGTTGCCATGGGAGCTAATTCGGCTTCGATTTTATGGGTTGAGCTAAACCGCAAGCGGAAGTTGCGGTCGGCGATAATTTACTAACGGAGGTCTTTGACGCCCTTCTTGCCGGCGACAGTTTTCTTGGGGCCTTTGCGAGTGCGGGCATTGGTGCGGGTGCGCTGGCCGCGAACCGGGAGGCCGCGACGGTGTCGGACACCGCGATAGCAAGTGATGTCTTTAAGGCGTGTGATATCTTGATTGATCTTGCGGCGAAGTTGACCTTCGACGGTGTAGTCTTTGTCCAACAGCGCGGCGATGCGGGCGACTTCGTCTTCGCCGAGCTCGCGGGCGTGGGCTTGCGGATTAACGCCCGCCTTGTGGCAGAGTTCGCGAGCCGTTTTCGGACCGACGCCGTAGAGGTACGTCAGCGAAATGACCGTGGGGCGGTCACTCGGGATATCAACACCCAACAAACGTGGCATAACTAGCTCCGAATTCTTACTTCAAATCTTTTGTTCGATTGGCCGCGGCTAATAACAACTAGCCTTGGCGTTGCTTATGGCGCGGATTGCTGCACACGACGCGAACGACTCCGCGACGACGCACGATCTTGCACTTATCACAAACACGCTTGACGCTGGCTTTGACTTTCATCGTTCCACCCAAACTGGCCCAAGAGAGTGGGCCGATACCCCGCAATGACTTTAGAATGGCGGGAAACGCTTGAATATAAGCCTTCGTAGCGGGGTAGTTCAAGGGCTGAATTTTTAGCGTTTCTGAAGTTGTGGGAGTGGTCGCTCCGAATCGCAAAACACCTCGGGAATTTGGCCCGTTTCGGCCGTGCGGCTACCGTCCGGAGGCGACCGGTTTCGCGGTCGAGTCGGCGGGAGCAGCCTCCCAGGGCAGATTCGACAGCTCTTCCGCCGTAGGAGCAGCCGTCAGGAGCCAGGGCCCATCTTTCGTTACGGCGATCGTATGCTCGAAATGGGCGCTGGGCCGGCGGTCGAGCGTGGATTGGGTCCAATGATCGGGAAGCATTTTTACTCGTTTGGTGCCCATGTTTACCATGGGCTCGACGGCGATGACTAGGCCCGGCTCGATGCGGAAATCGCCGCTGCCGCGCAGTGAACGACTGAGGAAGTTCGGCACCTGCGGCTCCTCGTGCATCTGGCGGCCAATGCCGTGACCTACGAAGCATTCGACCGTCGAGAATCCGTTATCGCGCACATATTGCGCCATTTCGCGAGCGATCTGGCTCCAACGGGCCTTGGTGTGCATGAGCTCAAAAGCTAAGTCGAGCGTGCCTTTGGTGACGTCGAGCAGTTTCTGCACGGCGGGAGCAATGCTGCCCGCGGGATAGGTCATTGCGGAATCGCCGCACCAACCGTTCACGCGGCAACCGGTATCGACGCTTACCACATCTCCCTCCACGAGCTGGCGGTCGGTCGGAATGCCGTGGACCACCTCTTCATTGACGCTCGTGCAAGTTGCCGCAGGAAACGCCGGGCGGCCTTGGCTTTGGTGCGGGTAGTCTTTAAACAACGCCTCGGCGCCGCAGCGGCGGAAATGTTCATCGATGAGCGCGTCGATCTCCGCCGTGGTAACGCCCGGCGCGACGACCGGGGCGACCAACTGATGCGCTTGCCAGACGCAAATGCCGGCCTGGCGCATGAGCGCGATTTCGCGTTCTGATTTGAGTTGGATCACGATAAAACAGCGGGGTTAAATCTGGCGTTCCGTAATTTTATCAGAGAAGAAGGCGGCGGGCGAATCTCAGCGCGCTGCATCAATAATGCTGCGGATTTTGCCGAAAACTTCGTCCGGCGTTCCTTCGGCGGTGATTTGCCGCAGTACGCCGCGGGTGCTGTAATAATTCAGTAGCGGTTGCGTAAGCTGGTGGTATTGGCGGAACCGTTCGCGAATGGTTTCTGGATCATCATCGACCCGCCCTCGCGATAGCAGTCGTTCTACCAGGAGCGATTCGGAAACATTGAGTGCGATAACGAGGTCAAGCGGGATCTTCCGATCGGCAAGCAAGCGATCGAGCGCCTCGGCTTGCGGCACAGTGCGCGGAAAGCCATCGAACAGACAGCCACGTTCGCAATCCTTTTCTGTCAACCGATCGACCACGACGCCGACAACGATGTCATCCGGCACGAGCTGGCCAGCGTTCATGTAGCAAGCGGCCTCTTGGCCGAGTGGCGTGCCGGCCTCATGGGCGCGGCGGAGCATTTCGCCGGTCGACAGATGAGCGACTTGGAGATACTTCTCGAGCCGCTGGGCTTGTGTCCCTTTCCCCGCGCCCGGTGGACCAAGGAAGACGATGCGCATGGGGGAGGAAAGTTGCCGGGGACTTAAAGCCAGGGAGTCGGGCGCCGTCGCCATAATCGTGAGGTCCCGTTTATCGTAACAAGTAAACTGGAGCGCGAGGCTGGCAGACTCCGTTCTGACCTCGTGACTTTAACCTCCGAACGATTACGCTTCGAGCAGACCCGTGTAATTTCGCATCACGAGATGACTGTCGATTTTCTGAACCAGGTCGAACGCGACGCTGACCGCGATGAGCAGGCTCGTACCGCCGTAGAAGCTGGCGATCGTGTAATCGACACCCAATGAATTGGAAATGAGCGTGGGAATAATCGCAACGAGCGCCAAGAAGCCAGCGCCAACGTACGTAATGCGGACCATTACCTTCTCGAGATAATCGGCGGTGCGTTTTCCGGGCCGGTACCCGGGAATAAACGAACCGAAGTTTTTGAGGTTATCCGCCATGTCCTTCGGGTTGAACGTGATGGCGGTCCAGAAGTAGCAGAAGAAGTAGATCAGGATTAGGTACATGACGTTGTACACATACCCGTGATCGCGGCCAAAAATGCCTGCGAGCCAATGTACGGTGGCGCCCCACCAGCCGTCGGTCGAAGCTAAGTTTGAGAGATTGGTGAAGATGATCATCGGGAACATCAACAAACTGCTGGCGAAGATGATCGGCATCACGCCTGCCTGATTCACCTTGAGCGGCATGTAGTTCTTGGTGCCGCCGAAAACGCGGCGACCGCGAACGTGCTTGGCGCTTTGCATGGTGATGCGACGCTGGCCTAGCGTGATGAACACGACCCCGGTCACAACGGCCACGAACACGACGGCGAGCAGGATTAAACCTTGGATACCGAGCTTGCCGCCGGCGCTGCTTATATCGAGCGAGGCCTGCTGCAGGAGCTGATAGCCAGCGTACGGCATGCGGGCCAGGATGCCGGCCATGATCAACAAGCTAATGCCGTTGCCGATGCCGAATTCATCGATTTGTTCACCGAGCCACATCAAGAAGATCGTGCCGGCGGTCATCGTCAGCACGGTGGTGATTTTCCAATACCAGATGATGCCTCCCGCGCTATTGGCAAATGCGGGCGCAACGAGACCTTGGGCCTCGACGTACGACGCTAAGTAGAACCAGCTCTGTATGATGCAGAGGAAAAACGTAGCGTAGCGCGTGTACTCGTTGATTTTCTTTTGGCCGGCTTGCCCCTCCTTCTGCAGCTGCTCGAGCGGCGGATAAACGCTGCCCAGCAATTGGAAAATAATCGAGGCTGAGATGTACGGCATGATGCCGAGGCCGAAGATGGTGACGTCGCGCAATCGGCTAGCACTGAGCATGGCGACGGCTTCGAGCATGTCGCCAACGCCACCATGCTGGTTGCTGAGGGCCTTCACCTTGGCGTGGTCGAGAATCGGCACCTCAATCTGGAAGCCCACGCGATAGATGGCGAGCATCAAGAGAGTGAGCCCGATCTTGGTGCGGAGCTCGGGGATCTTCCACAAGAGGCTGAGTTTTTCCCACATAATGTTTACCCGTCCTTGGCGTCAGCGAATGGTCATTATGGGTCGAACATCGCCTCGCAGTTGAGCGCGGCGATTACTTCTTTTTCTTATCAGACCGCTTAACTTTGACGACCGGCTTGGGACCCGGCAGCACGATAGCTTCGCCGCCGGCGGCCGCAATTTTTTCAGATGCGGTTTTGCTGAATTTGTGGGCGGAGATTTTGAGCTTTTTCTTAAGCTCACCATCGCCCAAGATTTTCACCTGGTCGAAGATACCGCCAACTAAGTGAGCAGTGCCGAGCGACTCGGGCGTGACGTGATCGCCGGCCTTGAAGTTTTTCTCCAAGTCGTCAAGGTTTACGACAACCACGATTTTCGCCCAGCTGTTGGTGAAGCCGCGCTTGGGAATGCGGCGCACCAGCGGCTGCGTACCGCCCTGGAACACGGGCGAGAACGAAACGCCGTTGTGGGACCATTGGCCTTTGTGGCCGCGGCCAGCCGTTTTGCCTTGGCCGGAGCCTATGCCACGGCCGAGCCGCTTGCGTGGCTTCGCCGTGTGGACGCCGCGATGAATATCGTTGAGGTTCATGACAATGTGACCTGCCGTAAGCGTTCGACGTCGGCCTTGGGACGCAGCTGCTTCAGTGCGTCGAATGTTGCCTTGACGAGCGCGATCGGGTTATTGGAGCCGAAGCTCTTGGTGAGAATATCGTGGATCCCTGCCGCCTCGCAGACCGCCCGCACGGCCGAGCCGGCGATAACGCCAGCACCAGGCGACGCGGGCAGCATAATGACGTGGGCGGCACCGTAGCGACCTTCGACGACGTGCGAAATCGTTTTCTTATCGAGCGTAACCGTGACTAAGCTTCGCATGCCTTCTTTGCGGGCTTTTTCTACACTCGGCGGGACCTCGTTGGCTTTACCATAGCCCCAGCCAACCTTGCCTTTGCCATCGCCAACCACGACCATCGCGGCGAAGCTGAAACGACGACCGCCCTTCACAACGGCCGCACAGCGCTTGATCTTGACGATGGTTTCGGAGAGCTCGCCTTCGACGCGCTCGTGGCGATCGCCACGATCACCGCGGCCACGGCCGCCTCGACCACCACGTCCGCCACCGCTACCACCACCACTGCGGTCGTTGCGTTGGCCTCGATCACTGCGTTCGGATTGTTCGCTGGTACCAGCCGACATAAGGTATTCTCTCTAAAACTAGAAGCTCAATCCGCCTTCGCGCGCCGCGTTGGCCAAAGCAGCCACGCGACCGTGATAGCGATAGGGACCGCGATCGAAGCAAACGGCCTTGATGCCGGCGGCAATCGCCCGTTCGGCGATGGCCTTGCCGACTTCCTCGGCAGCGGTGGCGTTGCCGCCGCGCTTGATTTTGCCGGATAGTTTTTTGTCTTGCGTCGATGCGGCGACCAGCGTTTTGCCGGTTTCGTCGTCGATCACTTGGACCGCAATGTGTTTGTGACTGCGGATAACGCTCAAACGGGGCCGCTCGATCGTGCCGCGCACCCGCTTGCGAACGCGAAAAGCACGTCGCTGGCGAAGTCGAACAAGTGTTTTGGAATGTTCCATGATAGTGATTGATTATTACGTTGCCGTCTTGCCAGCCTTGCGGCGGACTTGTTCACCTTCGTACCGAATGCCTTTGCCTTTGTAAGGCTCGGGCTTACGCACGGCTCGCACTTCTGCCGCGAACTGGCCGACCTTTTGCTTATCGGTGCCTTTGATCACGATGTGCGTTTGATCGGGGCACGTGACCGTGAGGCCATCTGGAATTTTCTTGTGCACTTCGTTGGCGAAGCCGACGCGAAGCTGCAATACCTTGCCGGCAATCGCGCCGAGGTAACCGACGCCTTGGATTTCGAGCTTCTTTTCGTAGCCATCCGTAACACCGACGACCATGTTGTCGATGAGGGCACGCGTCAGGCCATGGTAAGCACGGGTCTCGCGCTCTTCGGAGTCGCGGGAGCAGACGATGCTCTTGCCGTCGTTCTCGACCGCGACCTTGACTTCCGGACGATGCGTGTACGTCAATTTGCCAAGCTTGCCTTCCACGGTGATCGCGCGATTGGCCACGCTGACTTTCACGCCGCTGGGCACAGCAACAGGTTTTTTACCGATACGAGACATGATTGCTTATTTGGTTTGAAGTTCAATTCGAACGAATGCGGCCTACCAAACTTCACACAGCACTTCGCCGCCGAGATTGCGTTGCCGCGCTTCGCGATCGCTGATCACGCCACGGCTTGTGCTGATGATTGAAATACCTAAACCGTTAAGCACGGGCCGCAGGCGATCGGCGGGGCTGTAAACACGCTTGCCCGGTTTGCTGACGCGGCGAATATGGCGGATTACGCGCTCGCCGTTCGGGCCGTACTTCAGGTCAATCGCAAGATGCTTGTTCGGAGCGTTGTCTTGCTGCTCTTCGCTCCAATCCCAGATATATCCCTCTCGCTTGAGCACCTCGGCAAGGCCGCGCTTCACTTTCGAAAGCGGCATCGCGACACGGGGGCGCTCGATTCGCACGGCATTGCGAATGCAAGTGAGCATATCGGCAATCGGGTCGGTCATCATAGTCGTTGGGGTCCGTTGTCAGTTGTTCGTTGTTCTTGCCAGCCCTCTCGCGTTCGTTGCAACGGACAACGAACTACGGACGACCGACACATTTCTTACCAACTCGCGTTGCGTACGCCGGGAATCACACCTTGGTCCGCCAATTTGCGGAAGCAAATTCGGCAGATGCCGAACTTCTGATATACGGCCCGCGGCCGGCCACACAGCTTGCAACGATTCTCGCGCCGCGTGCTGAATTTGGGCACTCTCTTCGCTTTGGCAATTTTTGATTTACTGGCCACCGAGTTCGGTCCTGTGTTTGTTGTTAGTTTTGTGTGTCGTCGCGGCGGAAGGGCAAGCCAAACGCCTTGAGCAGGTCACGCGTTTCGTCGTCCGTGCTGCCCTTGGTGCAAATCGTAATGTTCATGCCTTGCACGCGGGTGTACTTATCTGGATTGAGCTCCGGGAACACTAGCTGTTCGCTGAGGCCGAGGCTGTAGTTGCCGTGGCCATCGAGCGCATCCGGGTTGAGCCCGCGGAAGTCGCGAACGCGAGGGAGCGCGAGCGAAATCAAGCGATCCAAGAACTCATACATGCGAGCGCGACGGAGTGTGACTTTGCAGCCGATATCCAAACCTTCGCGTAAGCGGAACGATGCGATGCTCTTACGAGACTTACACCGGACCGGCTTTTGGCCGGTGAGATCGGCCATAGCGGCGGTAGCGTCGTCGACGTGTTTTTTATCCTGGGTGGCACTACCAACACCCATGCTGACAACGATCTTCTCGAGTCGCGGCAACGCGAGGCGGTTATCCCGCTTGAGCTTGTCCTTCAATTGCGGAACGATCTCCTCTTCGTAGAGCGTTTGCAAACGAGGAATCGGCGGCGGAGATCCGGCGTCCTTTTCAGCTTTTTCTTTTTTCTTGGCCATGGTCGTGACTGTTATTTAACGACTGAGTCGTCTTGTTATTTCTTGCTGCTTGCCTTTGCAGGCTTCTTAGTTTTTCCGGCGGCCGCATGGGCATGGGCCTTCTTGGCAGGCGCGATTTCGCCTGCGCTCGCGTTGCACTTTTTGCAGAATCGTTCTTTGCTGCCGTTCTCGAGGAAGCGAGCGCCAAGACGAGCCGTGGCGCTGCACGACGGGCAAACGTACATCAGGTTCGACAGCTGGATCGGCATGTCTTTCTTGAGCACACCGCCTTGCGGGTACTTTTGGCTGCGGCGAATGTGCTTCTTGACGCCATTGACGCCTTCGACAATCGCCTTGCCCGTCTCGCGATCGACTTTGATCACGCGACTCTTGCGGCCACTATCGTTGCCCGCAATCACTACGACGGTATCACCAGTACGAATCAACATTTCGCTTACACCACCTCGCTAGCCAAGCTAACGATCTTCATGAATTTGCGTTCGCGGAGCTCACGGGCCACCGCGCCGAAAATACGCGTGCCGCGCGGGTTGCGGTCGTTATCGATTAACACGACAGCATTCGAATCGAACCGCACATAGCTGCCATCCGGACGACGCGTGGGCTTTCTGGTCCGCACGATCACCGCTCGAACGACGGCCTTTTTCTTGACTTCACTTGTGGGCAGCGTGTGTTTGACGCTGCAGATAATGACGTCGCCCAATCCCGCCACACGGCGACGGCTACCGCCCAACACCTTGATGCACATCACTTCCTTGGCACCGGTGTTGTCGGCGACGTTCAATCTGGACTGCATTTGAATCATGATCGGACCCGTCTGCGTGAGCGAATTCGTGAGAGCTCAGCGGCTTCGTGTTACTTTGTTTCGCCCGTCTCGGCATGCTTAATATCTGCGGCGGCCCGCATTGCGGCGATATCCACTTGCTGCGACTTCTCGACGACCCGCAACAGGTCCCAGCGCTTAAGCTTCGACCGCGGCGGGGCCTCGATGATTTCCACCGTGTCGCCTTCGTGCGACTCGTTCTTTTCATCGTGAACGTGGCACACCGTGCGACGGCGCATAAACTTGCCGTAGTACTTGTGCTGCACAAGGCGCTCAATTTCCACACGGCGCGTCTTGTTCATCTTGTCGCTTTTAACCACGCCGATGACTTGTCGTTTAGGCATTTGAATTGACTTCCAGCTATCCGCTGTTACTTAGCTGCAACGGTTTTCTTATCGCGCTGCGTTTGGAGTGTTTTGATGCGTGCAACCAGGCGACGATTGCGGCGAAGCTCGCTCGGCGCATCGAGCTTTTCCGTTTGCTGCTTGATGCGCAAGTGGAACAAGTTCTCGTTGGCTTCCTTGAGCGTCAGCCCAAGTTGCTCGTCGCTCATGTCACGTAGTTCTGTAATCTTGGCCATTGTTCAGCTTTAACCTTGTCGTCGTACCATCCGCACGCGGATCGGCATTTTGTGGGCCAAGCGCGCCAAGCAAATCTTGGCGGCCGCCTCGGCGACACCACCCAATTCGTACAGGATCGTGCCTGGTCGAACCACGGCCGCCCAGTATTCTGGTTCACCCTTGCCTTTACCCATGCGGGTTTCGAGCGGGATGGAGGTGACCGACCGGTGCGGGAACACGCGGACGTACAGCCGCCCTTCGCCGCGAATGTATTGCGTTGCCGCAACACGCCCGGCTTCGAGCGTCTGGGCGCTAACCCAGCCACCTTCGACTGCCTGTAATCCGAACTCGCCAAAGACGACGCGCTGGCCGCGCGTAGCGTTACCTTTTATACGCCCTCTTTGGCTTTTTCGGTGCTTCACCCGTTTGGGCATCAGCGCCATCGGTCTCGTCCTCGTACATGCCTTGGTTAATCCACACCTGGACGCCAATATTGCCCTGGGCAGTACTGGCTTCCACAAATCCGTAATCGATTTTCGCTCGCAGTGTGCTGAGCGGAATCGATCCCATTGCTTGCTTTTCGCAGCGGGCCATTTCTGCCCCGCCGAGCCGACCCGCCAACTGCACCTTGATGCCTTTGGCGCCGGCTTCCATCGTCGTTTCCAACGCCCGCTTCAGCGTTCGGCGGAAACTGGCTCGCTTGGCGAGCTGTTCGGCGATTTCTTCGGCCACGAGATGCGCTTGAATCTCGGGCCGTGTAATTTCTTCGATCTTGATATTGATCCGGCGACCCACCAGGTTTTGCAGTTCATCTTGCAGCTGATCGACCTGCTGACCCTTGCGACCGATGATGACGCCCGGCCGGGCGGCATGAAGTATGACCTTCACTTCGTCGCGCGTGCGCTCGATCTCGATCTTGGGGATGCCGGCAAACTTGTATTTCTCGGTAACATACTTGCGAATCTTGTGGTCTTCGAGCAACAGGCTGGAGTACTCCTTTTTGGAGGCGTACCACCGGCTCTTCCAGCCGATCATGATGCCCGTGCGAAAACTGACTGGATTGATCTTTTGACCCATTTGTCATTCCACCGTGATTCGAATGTGTGCGCTGCGACGGGCCACGACGTGTGCCATGCCGCGGGCTCGAGGCCGCATCCGCTTGAACATCGGGCCGCCATCGACGCGGGCATCCTTAACGACCAAGCCACCGACGTTCGGAGCCCGCAAATCTTCGGCGTTGCCGAGCGCGCTCTTGATAAGCTTCTCGAGCATGCGGGCACCGCGCTGCGGCTGATATCGCAAGATCGCGAGCGCGTCGTCGACCGCCTTGCCGCGGATTAAATCGGCAAGCGGACGCACCTTGCGGGCGCTGATTCGAGCGTGTCTGTGAATTGCTGTGTATGCCATTTGTTTAAACTCTCAGCTGTCAGCTTTTTAGCTATTAGCTTGAGGTGCGATTCGCGAATCAACCACCTTTTCCGCCGCCACCACCACCGCCGGATTTGGATTCGGCCTTGGCCTTGCCGCCGTGACCGCGGAAGCTTCGCGTCGGAGCGAATTCGCCGAGCCGGTGACCGACCATATCTTCAGTGATAAACACCTTCATGTGCATCTTGCCGTTATGAACCATGAACGTGTGGCCGACGAACTCAGGAATGATCATGCAGGCCCGGGCCCACGTGGTGATCGGTTCCTTGATGCCCTGCTGGTTCAGCTTGTCGACCTTGCCGTACACATTGGCATCGACGTACGGACCTTTTTTAAGTGAACGACCCATGTGTTAACTACTTGGTTATCAGTTTCTGTACGCCATATCGCCGGCTGCGACGGCGGCGAACGATTGCTTGGTTGGACGCTTTGCGACGATCGCGCGTCATGCCGCCCTTGGCGCTCTTGCCGGTCGGGCTCACCGGGTGACGACCACCCTTCGTACGACCTTCACCACCACCGTGCGGATGGTCGATCGGGTTCATCGCCGTGCCGCGGTTGTGCGGCTTGCGGCCAAGCCAACGCCGACGGCCAGCCTTGCCCCACACGATCGCGCTCTGATCCGGGTTGCTCGTCGAGCCGATTGTGGCCCGGCAGGCGGATGGGATGCGTCGAATTTCGCCGCTTGGCAGCGAGATCTGAGCCCAACCTGCTTCGCGGGCCATGAGCGTGGCGCTTGTGCCCGCGCTGCGGCAGAGCGTGCCGCCACGACCCGCCTGCAGCTCGATGTTGTGAATCGACATGCCGAGCGGAATCTTCGTCAGCGGCAAGCAATTGCCCACATTCGGCGGTGCTTCATCGCCACTCATCACCGAGTCGCCGGCCTTCAGGCCATGCGGTGCAACAATGTAACGCTTTTCGCCGTCGACATAATTCAAGAGCGCGATACGCGCCGAACGATTCGGATCGTATTGGATCGAATCGACCTTGGCTGGAATGCCATCCTTGTTGCGGCGGAAGTCGATCATGCGGAAACGACGCTTGTGACCGCCGCCACGGAACCGCGAGGTCGTGATGCCTTGGTTATTGCGGCCGCCTGTCTTGGTCTTTGCGCGCAGGAGCGACTTCTCCGGCTTGGCGCCCTTGGTCAGCTCTTTGAAATCGCTGACGGTCGCGCCGCGTCGGCCCGGCGTGGTCGGATTGTATTTGCGGATACCCATAGTTTGGAGCTTTCAGCTATTAGCTCTTAGCTACTAGCCAACAGCTAACTCCTAGAAGAAATCAATCCTGTGTTCTTTATCCAACGTGACGATGGCCTTTTTCCACGACTGCGTGCGGGCGAATTGCTGCCCCGTGCGACGTGGCTTGCCTTTGCGAGTTTGCGTGTGCACGCGGAGCACGGTTACGTTGAACAATTCGTGCACGGCTCGTCGTACATCGCCCTTCGTGGCGAAGCGATGGACTTCAAACGCGTAAGCGTTGTTCCGCGTCGAGCGGTGCATACCCTTTTCCGTCACGAGCGGCCGCAGAATGATCTGGTGCGGCTCGAGTACGATTTTCGTCGTTAGTGGTACGGCACGTGGCATAGTATTTAGTTCAGTTCAATAAACTGAGTTCGGCTTAGGCTTTGGAAGCGGGCTCAGCGGCTTCGCGTTTGTTCTTTTTGGCGGATTCCACGAGTGCATCAAGAGCGGCCTTGGTGACCAACAGCTTTCGCGAGGAAAGCACGCTGAGAGCATTCAAATCGGCCGCGGGCGAGACCGACACGCCCGCAATGTTGCGAGCGCTGCGGAATACGTTTACGTCGTGCTTTTCAGTCGCCACGAGCAGCGAGTCACCGTGCTTGTGATCGAGATGCTTGAGGATCGCGACCATGTCCTTGGTGCGCGGTTCCGTGATCGAAAAATCGTCGATCACAATCAGTTCATCGTCACGCACCTTGGCGGCCAGCGCCATACGCGTGGCGATCTGCAACGCCTTGCGAGGCAGGCGATAGGAATAATCGCGAACGTGGACTCGATGGATATGACCGCCGCCACGGCGAATACCGCTTCGTTTCGAGCCGGCACGGGCGTTGCCAGTACCCTTTTGGCGATACATCTTTTTCGTCGAGCCGGACACCATGCCGCGCGACTTGGTTTGATGCGAGCCTTGCCGCAGGTTCGCCTCGTACATGACGACCGCGTCGTGCAGCAGTTGCTTATTGATGCGCACAGCGAAATCGGTGGGCTCGACGTTGTACGTCCCCACTTTCTTCCCTTTGCGATCTAGTATGTTGAGCTTGGGCATGATCGTGTCACTTAACCATGTTCGTTTCGCGGATGATGACGAAGCCACCAATCGGTCCGGGAACCGCGCCGCAAATCAGTAGCAGATTGTTCTCGGCGTCGACCTTCACAACCTTCTGGTTGCGGACAGTCTTCGTGACGTTGCCGTATTGACCAGGCATCCGCTTGCCTTTGACAACGCGGCTCGGGAAGGCGCTGGCACCGGTACCGCCGAGTGCCCGATGGCACTTCTTCACACCGTGCGTAGCACGCTGGCCGGAGAAATTGTGTCGCCGAATGGCACCCGAAAAACCGCGGCCCTTGCACGTGGCGGTAACGTCGACCGATTTCACGTTGGCAAGCGCTTCGATGCTCACCTTGCCGCCGACGGCTAGTTCGCCGGCCGCGCCGCGGATTTCGCGGACAAAACGCTTGGGTTCGCAGCCCGCCTTAGCGAGCAGCTCGACGCCATTGGAAGAACGTTTCTTGGAGCGTTTGCTTTCGAGTTTGGCAACATGACCGCGTACACTTCGGCCGGCGAGCCGGCGGGGTTTATCTACGAAACCCAATTGGATCGCTTCGTAGCCGTCGCGCTCGACCGTGCGGACTTGCAATATATCGCAAGGGCCAGCCTGGATGACTGTCACGGGAACAACCTGCCCCGCCTCATCGTAGAGTTGCGTCATCCCGACCTTGCGGCCGAGTATTCCAATTGCCATCGGAGTGTACCTTGTCAGTTGTCCTGCGGGAGACACGCGACTCACGTTCGCGGCTTGCCCACCGGGCATCCAATCATGTCTTTATGTTGGTCCGTTGTCAGTGATCCGCAGCCGTCTCACAACGGCCGGCGGACTATGAACATCAACCACTTGTCGCTTTGATCTTGATATCTACACCAGCGGGCAGGCTCAGCTTGTTCAGCGCCTCAATCGTCTTGGCCGTAGCCTGAACGATGTCGATCAGCCGCTTGTGCGTGCGAATTTCAAACTGCTGCCGGGATTTTTTATCCACGTGCGGGCTGCGGAGGACGGTGTAGCGCTCGATTCGAGTCGGCAACGGAATAGGACCGTGCACGACGGAATTGGTGCGCTTGGCCGTATCTACGATCTCTGCCGCACTCTGATCCAACACCGAGTGGTCGTACGCCTCCATACGGATGCGAATGATTTCCTTTGAAGTTGCCACTTGTGAACTTCCTCAGCCGACGCCGGCGCTAGTTATCAAACAGCCCAAAAACCGCAATTTCCCGACGAATTCGCTAAAACTTCATCTCGCGAACTTATGGGGAACTGGTGATCTTACCGCTCGATCTCAACAGCTGTCAACGGCTAAAAAATGCGTTTTTGACTTCCGATTATGCGGGCCCCGCATGCCGGCCGGTCGCAAATGTCGTTCGCCAGGAGTAGGCAACGAGAGTCAACTCGGCTAAGGCCGCGAATACAATTACACTACATCCATGTCAAAGTTTGCCGTCTGAACTCGCCGGGCCAGCATTTCTGGACGTAAATCCTCGCCAACATCGACGAAAAAGCGTGATTTTGTGAAATTCCTGCGTGTCCATCAAAAGCTGGCTTCGAATCCGCTCGGCGACGTCCCGGGAACGGTCCGCCAGCAGCTCGACAGCCTCGACCTAAAAGTGCCCCGGGGCGATGTCGGAATTACGGCTGGCAGCCGCGGAATCGCCAATATTGCCGAGATTACGCGGGCAACCGGCGACTGGCTACGCGACCAGGGAGCCCGGCCGTTCTTGTTCCCAGCCATGGGTTCCCACAACGGGGGCACGGCCGAGGGCCAGCGGAAGATGATCGAGTCGCTCGGCCTCACCGAAGAAGCGATGGGGATGCCGATCCGCGCGTCGATGGACGTGGTTAAAGTTGGCACCGTTTCGACTGGCGACGTGTGGATGGATCGCTACGCCTATGAGTCGGACGGCGTGCTGCTGATCAACCGCATCAAGCTACACACCTGCTTCGCCGGCCCCGTGCAAAGCGGACTCACAAAGATGGCAGTGGTCGGCATGGGCAAAACGCCCTCGGCCACGACGTTCCATTCAGTCGCCACGCCGAAAATGAAAGAGATGTTGATCGAGATGGGTCAGCTGGTGCTCGACTCAGGCAAAATCCTGGCGGGCTTGGCGATCTTGGAAGATGGTTTTGATAACACCGCTGAACTGCACGCAATTCGAGCCGCCGACATTCTGAAACGCGAGCCGGAGCTGATCAAACGCCACGAGCACTACTTTCCCCGCTTGCCGCTTGATGAAATCAACGTGCTTGTCGTCGACGAAATTAGTAAAACGTACAGCGGCACCGGCATGGATACGAACGTCATCGGCTACCGCGCCGTTCGAGACGGTGAGGACCTATCGCGGCCAATGATTCAACAAATCGCCGCGCTCAATCTGTCGCCGAAATCGCAGGGAAACGCGATCGGCGTCGGCCTCGCCGACTTCATCACCCGCCGGCTCCGCGACGCGATCGACGAGCAGAAGACATTCCTCAACAGTTTTACGACGGGGCACATGGGCCGGGTGAAAATCCCGATCGCGTTCCAGGATGATGAGGAACTTTTCAGCAAGATCGCCGGCCGATTCGGCGAAAAAGGCTGGGTGATCATCCCCAACACGCTCCACTTGGAAACGCTGTACGTAAGCGATGATTTACGCGATGCGATCGAAGCCAATTCGATCTGCACGATCGATCCTGAGCCGGTGGAAGTGACCTTCAGCAACGGACGACATCAACTCGCGTTCTAATCTGCGGCCACATCGAAGGCCGATTGCGTCGGGCTCACGTTAAGGTCGAATCACTTCGCCACCGGCTCGGGTGAATAGCGCCTTGAGCGTGTTTGTGTCGATCGCTTCCGCGACGAACTGTATATGCCCGTCTACGAACGCGGCAATCCAGCCTCCAGGATGCGCCTTTCCCAATCCTACTTTGGGATTTTTAGGATCGAATTTCCAATCGTCCGGTTTCGTCCAATCGGTGGCGAGTTCCTTATTGGCTTCAACGAGCATTATCGTGTTGCTCGTGCCGTCGGTGATACTCCTCATTTTCGCCCCCTTATTCGTTCCGTCGAAAACACACTCCTCGCCGACTACACCCAGATAGGTCGTCTTTCCCGCCGGCAGATCCTGGCTCGGGTTCCGGAACACTTCGGGCATTCGAGCAATCAGCTCTCGGTTGTGTTCGGAATCCCACGGTTCATCTAGATGGAATTGTTTGTAAAGCTCATTTTCTTCGAGATAAGGCAGAATTGCGACACGCCAGCTCAACACGGGCTTTCCATCGGAACTGTAAATTGCGTGTGCAGGAAAGGTCTTGTGTAAGTTTTCGAAGTTGAGCAGGCCGAGCATCAACTGCTTCATGTTATTGAGCGACGCATTGCGTCGAGCCGCCTCGCGAGCAGCCTGAACGGCCGGGAGCAAAAGAGCCACGAGGATTCCCATGACCGCCACGCTTGCAAGTTGAGCCTGCACCGGGTCGCGGTTTTCCGTATGAAAGAACGTCAGCTTGGATCCTGAACGCGCGGGAACAAGCGGTTGCGCCCACCGCCCTGAGATTCGATCCATGTACTTGGCCGCAGCTTGATCCACCGGATCAGAGCTAGAGGCCTGCTTTGCAAACTCCCGCTTCATGTTGCGTTGGTACGCCTTGAGTCCGTCGCCAATGATGGATTCAAGCCGCTCAGCTGCCGCGTCATCATTGCAACGAGCGACCAGCTCCGAAGTGCCCGGCTTGGATACATTCGCCGTCAACTCAACCGACGAAATAAGATTCGGTGCCTCCAAGAGCGGTCGTGCGTCTGGCGGAACCTGCGACGCGGCCTGCATCATTCCCATTAAAAAGATTGGCCGCAGACTTACAACGTCGACGACCACGAACAAATCGCTTCCCGCGGGCGCTTTATTGACCTGATCGAGAAGCGCTCCGCTTTTCGCTTCGTGCGGATTCTCGAGAATCTTGCGAAGTGCGGGTTCCGTCGCCAGCACGACCTTCGCCTCATCCGCTTTCCAAATGCATGGCATGGCGGGTTCGTTGCCTTGCAATACGTGCACACCTCCGATTTCGACGTCGTGCATCATCGCACTCAACTGCGGAAACAGCTTGGCATTGCCGATCGGACGACTGAATTTGATCGCCACACAGTACGCGGGCGGCATCGTGGGGACGATTTGATCGATGAACCCCGTCACTTCAGAAACATCGGCCGGGTCAAAACCGAGATACTTCACCCCAGCTGCGGAAGCTACTTCGACCGGCAACAGCTCGGCGAACGGCGACTTCAACACTTGCGCCGGCCGAATGTCGGCCATCGCGATCGCCGTTGGGGAGACGTATGTCGTATCGATCGCGCCATTGGTCGGCGCCTTCGACGGTGTGGGAGCAGCTTTCGGCGGAGCGGGCGCTTCGGCAAACGCTTGTAACGAAGGTGAAACTGCCGTCACGAAAGCTAACAAAAAACAAATCGTGCGGTGTGGTCCCCAACTGACAAATACCCGAGCCCGTTTCATCGCAAACCCCCTTCTGATCGCGAGAAAAGCAACGTCCTGATTCTGAAATTGGGGTAAGGTCGCCCCCTCTTGAGACGGAGTATAAGCGCCTTACGACGATTTCTCAACAAACTGCGCTTGAAAACGACGACGTTCGGCCGGCCAACGTCCGGATGCGGCTATTCGCCACGGCCCAAGAAAAGCGATAGCAGCAGCAGGCATAACACCACACTTGTGATCAGCGTGAAGAGGCGATCCCCTTGATAGATGAACGCCAAGATCGATATGGCGACTCGCATTACAGGAGTAGCAATCAACACCAGCAAGCCGAGCGTGACGACAGCCTCGCCACGCATTTGCTTCAGGTCGCTCGCGAGATCGATGATCGTATGCGGAAACTTCGCACCCGGCGCAATCAATCGCTGCAGCTCGCTCGGCTGCGAAACATAACTGGGTTGTTGGGCGAACGTGATGATGGTTCCCGCCACGATCAACAAGATACTCAGCACGACACCGCCGCGCAATAGATTGCTAATCGCAAGCTCGACCTGGCGGACGCGCGGGTTATGCTCGACGATTGGCGTCGACGTCGACGGAATCCTGACGGCACCGCTCATCCGCGGATTCCTTGCCACAACATTTGACCGGAGATCCAGAGCAGCACCACCACGAACACCAGCCGAATCGTAGAGCTGCGGAGTTTCGGCAACAGGTACGATCCGCCAAGCGCGCCTAGCAGTACGCCGACGGCCACCGGCGCGGCGATGAACGGATCGATTTCTCCACGCATGTAATAAACACTGGCACTGGCAGCGGCCGTGACGCCAATCATGAAGTTACTCGTGGCGGTAGAGACTTTAATGGGCATGTGCATAGCGAGGTCCATCGCTGGCACCTTTAACGAACCGGAACCAATGCCCAAAAGACCGCTAATTGCGCCGGCGACATACATCATGGCCAAGCCGATTCGTGTGCTGGTAACGCGATAGTAGGTTTCGCGGCCTGTTCGCTTGTCGAAGTAGCTGCCGTGAAGCCGCAAGTAGTCTGCCCACGGCGCCGGTTTCGTCGATTGTTGAAACTCTGATTGCTTCAATTTGCGGATCATCATCAGCGACGAATACGCCAACACGACACCGAAAATGATGAACAGCCAGCGACCGCTTAATAGACCCGCGAGATACGCGCCTGTGAGTGCTCCCGAAGTGGTCGCCAATTCCAACACCATCGCCACGCGAAGATTCGTAAGCCCGTCGCGCACATAGGCTGCCGCCGCGCCGCTAGATGTCGCAATCACCGAGACGATCGAGGCCCCGATTGCGTAACGAATATCGATGCCGAACAGCAGCGTAAGCACGGGGATCACGATCACACCGCCGCCGAGCCCGAGCAACGATCCCAGCACGCCTGCGGCTACGGAGATCAACAAAACGTAGAGGACGAACTCGAGCGGGGTCATAGCGACGTCGCCAGTGGCAAGCGCGCTACGGCCGCTCTCTTGGTCGAGTTGCGGCAAATGAACGTGCGCGGACTGACTCAGCCCACTCTAGCGGACAATTTCAACCTGGCGAAGCGCACGTAATGCGATCAACTAACTAGATAATCAAACGGCCGCCGAGTGGCGACGTCGATTGCGGCGTCTCGCTTGTTTGGCGCCTCCGCTTTGCGCGGTCTTGGGCGCGTATGCGACACCCGGCGCGGGTCGACGCGACTTCGGCTTTTTGCCGCGTGGCGGACCCCAGTTGCCGCGACGACCATTTGCCTTCGGCTCGGGATGGTCAGCGTGTTCGCCCTCTGTGTTCGGAAGTCGCTTGAACTCCGGATGATCTTGTTGAACGGCGAGCGTCTTCCGCATCAAGCGTTCGATTTGTCGCAATTGATCGCGTTCGTGGCGGCCGCAGAAAGACGTGGCGATACCCGTCGCGCCGGCGCGCCCGGTGCGGCCGATGCGGTGGACGTAGATCTCGGCTACTTCCGGCAACTCGTAATTGATCACGTGCGAAATGCCTTGCACATCGATCCCACGCGCGGCGATATCGGTTGCCACCAGTACCGGCGGCCGATTCGACTTGAACGCCTCCAACGTGCGTTGCCGCACGCTTTGGCTTTTGTTGCCGTGAATCGCAGCCGCGCGAATGCCGGAGCGATCCAAGTGCTTCACGATCTTGTCGGCCCCGTGCTTCGTGCGGGCGAATACAATCGTTCGCGTGCATGCAGTGTTCTGCAAGTAATGCACGAGCAATTGCGATTTGTGCTGCTGGTCGACGTGGTAAACGGAGTGCTCGACCAGTTCGGCCGGCGTTGCTACAGGCGCAACTTGAATGTGTGTGGGATCTGTCAGCCATTCACTTGCAAGCTTGCGAATTTCCGGTGGCATCGTCGCTGAGAACATGAGCGTCTGGCGATTCTTCGGCACTGAAGACACGATCTTGCGCAGCGGAACAATAAAGCCCATGTCGAGCATTTGATCAGCTTCGTCCAGAATCAAGATCTCGACGTTGCGGAGATTGATGTGCCCCTGATCCATAAGGTCCAGCAGGCGGCCGGGCGTCGCCACGAGCACGTCGACGCCATTTTGCAGCGCCTTAACCTGTGGGCCTTGGCCAACACCGCCGTAGACGACTGTGTAACGCAGTCCCGTGAATTTGCCGTACGTCTTGAAGCTCTCGCCAATTTGGGCGGCGAGTTCGCGAGTAGGCGCGAGAATCAGCGATCGAATCGGGCGGCGATCCGCACGCGGAAATGAATCGCGGCGACGGCCATTATTTTTCTGCCGCGGCTCGGGCGCCGGCTTGCTGGCGATCGCTTTGCTAATGCTTGTGCTTAAACGGTGCAGCGTCGGGAGCGCGAAGGCAGCGGTCTTGCCGGTGCCGGTTTGGGCGCAGCCCATGATGTCCCGCCCGGTCATTACCGGCGGAATCGCTTGTTGCTGAATTGGGGTCGCCGTGTGGTAGCCCTCAGCGCTAACAGCGCGGAGCAACGGTTCGGCGAGGCCCAGTTGGTCGAAATTAATCACGAAATGCTCTCGTTCTTTCCCACCTAGGGGAATTTGTGGCGCTGCGAACTCAGACCTCGCGCGGAGGCGGCGCTGCAACGCGATTGCTAAAAAGGCTCGACCGCTGACATCAGCAGGAACCACGTGCAATTTGCACGTTCAGGAGCAAGAAAATCAGTCGCGGTCGTGAGCAAGAGATACCGGGGCGGTGTGTGAAAAGCCCTGGTGGCCGCTGCAATCGATTTTGAATGAACCTGGCTCGGCAGTGCCGGAGCCGGTCTCGCACCTAACTTGTTAGTGCAAGGATAGCACAAACGAGGGGTCGGTCAAGGGTAGATCGGCTTGCTAGCGGCGGTTGCATCACTAATTCGCGTGAATTGACGGCTTTGCGAAGCCTATCGTGCGTTCTTCCGGCGGGAAAGTGTCGCACCTGTGCGCCCACCAGCCTTTCCGTGATATTACTCCTCAACTTCAAATCCGGAGGAACGACTTCATGAATCCGATCGTCACCACCATTCTTCTGCTCTGCGGTTCGAACATCTTCATGACGTTCGCCTGGTACGGTCACCTCAAAAACCTGGGTGACAAACCGCTGCTGGTCGCCGTTCTCGCGAGCTGGGGAATCGCGTTCTTCGAGTACTTGCTACAGGTGCCGGCCAATCGCATCGGCTTCGGGAAACTCACGCTGCCGCAACTCAAGATGTTGCAAGAGGTGATTACGCTGAGCGTGTTCGTCCCGTTCAGCATCTTCTACATGCGACAACCGCTCAAACTGGACTTTCTTTGGGCAGGCTTGTGCCTGTGCGGCGCCGTGTTCTTCATGTTCCGCAACTTTGCCGTTGCCGGATAAAAGCTTAAGCCGGTGCCGAATCGTCTTACGGCAGTTCGCTAACCCTGCGCTCCCACTCGACCTTTTCAGCGAGCACCATCTCGGCGACTTCGTCCCACGTGTTTGCACGCGGGCCGGGCAAGTGTTCGTTCGTCGAATTGGTAAATACGATGGTCTTCGCGCCTTCGGCGCGCAGCCGCTCAATGTTCGAAGGCGAATCTTCGATATACAAATCGGCCCCGACGGCCGTCTTCTCTTGCATGAAGCAGAGATCCCAATACGGAATATCGTGCCGATCGAGCCACTGGATCGTTTGGCTCACCGCGATTTGGTGGAAGTACTTGATGAACAGCCGATGCGTGATGATGCGAATCCGCACGCCGGCCTTCGAGAGTCGCCGCAGCGCCTGCGGAGCGCGGGCCGTTGGTGGCAGCTTCAGAAACAATTCGCGCTGCATCACGGCAAATTTGTGAAGCGCATCGTAACCGCCCGGCGCATGAGCCACGCCCCACTCGGCCAAACCCCACGAAATCCGCTCTGGCAATGACTCGATACTCACGCCGAGCCATTCGGCCGCGATTGGCCGCAGCCCGCCGTAGAAATCGGCAACAACCCCATCCAAATCGACACCGAAAACAAAAGAACGATCAGTCATCAATGCAGGATACAGGATGTCGCGACGTGGGGGCAGGCACCGTACGTGTGTAGATCTCTCATCAATTCGATCCTGCTTCGAATTTGTTTTGGCTTGCCGTCAACTTGCGCCGACTGCCAGCCCAACATGCAAGGGCGCTTCCAGGTAACACGACGAGCAATGCCAGAGCTATAAGCCCCAGCGTCATGTAAGCGGGGGCGTCAGCAGGATCGTTGGGGCCGCTTCGTATGTACGGCGGCAGCGACATAATACTTGCAGCCAACCAAATTAACGACCAAACCGGGGCGAACAGCACGCTAACTAGCCCGCGCTGGCGATACCGTGAAATGAACCATCGGCCGATTAATAATGGCGGCAGCCAAAAGCCAACAAGAATTAGTAACGTAATTGGCATTGCGCATCCCTAATGCTCAATCGTACTATCCTACGAATCTCCTAAAAACTTTTGCAACACATCATTCGGCGCCGGTGCATACGTGCTCGGCTCCATCGAACAGCTCGCGCGGCCTTGGCTGAGTGAACGCATCGCGCTGGAGTAGCCGAACAGGTTGGCAAGTGGCGCCTCGGCATGCAGCACGGTCGCCGTGCCGCGCGATTCGGTGCTGTGAATGATCGCTCGCCGCTGTTGCAGATCGCTCACCAAGTCTCCGACGTGCTCGTCCGGCGTGCTAACTTCCAGCTTCATGATCGGCTCGAGGAGCACCGGCCCGGCCGCGCGCAGTGCCTGATCAAAGGCATGGTTGGCGGCCGTCCGAAATGCGATTTCCGAGAGACCGCTCTCGCCCACTTCGCCGCCGAGCACGGTCACCTTCAGTCGCATAAGTGGGAAGCCCAATAAGCCGCCCCCCTGCCCTGCACTTTCCAGCTCTTCGAGCACGACGGTCAGCATTTCCATCGGCAGTCCGTGCTGCAGCGAGTTTGTGACCGTCACTGGCACGTGACCTTTTTCGAACGGCTCGACGCGGACTCGCACTTTCGCCGCGTGCTGCACGCCCTGGATCATGCGACTGCATTCGCCCGTCGCTTCCGCCGCTTTGGCGATCGTTTCGCGGTAGCTCACGCGCGGCTTATGCACTTTCACATTGAGCCGGAAATCTCGCAGCAGCCGGTGCTGAATCACTTCGAGGTGCAATTCGCCCATGCCGCTAATGAGTGTTTGCCCAGTTTCGGTATTCTCCTCCGCTCGAAACGTCGGATCCTGTTTGCGAAGCATCTCGAGCGTTTCGGAGAGCTTTTTGCGATCTTCGGTGCTCTCGGCTTCGATCGCCATCGAGATAACAGTCTCAGGGAAATCGATCGAAGCGAGCAAAATTGGCTCGCGGGTATCGCACAGCGTATCGCCCGTGATCGAATCGCGCAGCCCGATGACGCCGACGATATCGCCCGCACGGGCGGTTGTGAGCTGCTCATCTTTCTTACTCGCGTGAATTCGCCAGAGTTGAGCAACGTTTTCCTTTTTGTCGCGAGTTGAATTGAGCACGCGCGAGTTAGGCTCAAGCGTGCCGGAGTAAATCCGCACCCACGAAAGGTCACCCGTTTTGTATGGTTGAATTTTGAACACCAGCCCACAAAATGGCTCTTCCGGATCGGGTTTCCGCATGATCGTCTTTTCGGGTTCGCCGGCGGCCGCAGCTTCTGCCGCCCTCCCTTTGCCCCTGGGTTTATGGCCGATGTCGATGCCTTCGACCGGCGGCACATCCGTCGGATTCGGCAGATATGCAGCCACCGCGTCAAGGACCGGGGCGACCCCTACACCGTGTAGCGCCGAACCGCACAGCACGGGCTGAATTTGCAGATGTAGCGTCGCTTCGCGGATTACTTTGTGGATAAGCGGTTCGGGAATGTCTTGCTCAGCAAGCGCGAGCTCCATCAGCTCGTTGCTGAAGTTGTAGAGCGATTCGAGCATCCTCTCGCGCCATAATTGAGCCTCGCTGGCGAGGTCTTCGTCCGTAATATCCGCGGCGATGATTTTGTTTCCTTCTTTACCGTCGGGAAACGTGAGCATCTTCATCCGCACGAGATCAATCACACCGCGAAACGGATTGTTCGTATGCGATGGGCCCTGGCCAACGGGAATTTGCAGCGCGACCGTATTTGCGCCGAGCCGGCTTCCCATTTCTGCATAAACCGATTCGAAGTCCGCGCCTTCTCGGTCGAGTTTGTTGATGAATGCCAGCCGCGGCACTTTGTATTTATTGGCCTGCCGCCAGACAGTTTCGCTCTGCGCCTCGACCCCTTCACGAGCGCTGAATACCACGACGCCGCCGTCCAGCACGCGCAGGCTGCGCTCCACTTCCGCGGTGAAATCGACGTGGCCCGGCGTATCAATAAGATTGATGACGACGTCTTTCCAAGGAAACTGCACGCACGCCGAGTAGATTGTGATACCGCGCTCGGCCTCTTCCGGATCATCGTCCGTCGTCGTGGTACCTCGATCGACTTCGCCCGCGCGATGCTTCGCACCGCTGGCAAACAACATGCGCTCTGTCACGGTGGTCTTGCCCGCATCAATGTGGGCAATGATCCCGATGTTCCGGATTTTTTCGAGCGGGGTGGGCATGCCTAGATCCAACCAAATCGCACGGGACTACCTCCGCGCATAAAAAACGCCGCGGCCTTTTTGGGCCGCGGCGTACTGTGATTCAGTACTACCACGCGAAGTGCGCAAACGCCTTGTTGGCGTCGGCCATGCGGTGGACGTTTTCGCGTCGGCTCACGGCCGCGCCTTCGCGATTGAACGCGGCGACGAATTCATCCGCAAGCTTCTGAGCCGTCGGCCGGCCCTTCTTTTCGCGGATCGCCATCAGTAGCCAGCGAATCGCCAGCGATTGCTGCCGCGTGCGATTCACTTGCATCGGCACCTGATAGGCGGCACCGCCGACGCGCTTGCTGCGAACCTCGATCGACGGTTTCACGTGCTCGAGCGCTTGCGTGAAGACTTCGATCGGTTCCTTATCCGGAATACGCTTCTTGACGATTTCGAGCGCATCGTAGAACACGTTCTGCGCGACGCTCTTCTTGCCGTCATGCATCAGCGTGTTAATGAACTTCGAAGCGAGCAGCGACCCGTACACCGGATCGGGCTTAAGTTGTTTCCGACTGGAAGTAATGCGACCCATAGGGAGGAGAGCTATTAGCTGTTAGCTGTTAGCCCTTAGCTGAATGATTTGTTTCTTGTCTTACTTACGGCTAATAGCTAAGAGCTACTAGCCAACGGCTTTTTACTAACTCTTCTTCGCGCCGTATCGGCTGCGGGATTTCTTACGACCTTGAACACCCAACGTATCACGGGCACCGCGCACTACCTGATACCGCACACCGGGCAGGTCGCGAATACGACCGCCGCGCACGAGAACGATACTGTGTTCCTGCAGCGAATGGCCTTCGCCCGGAATATACACGGTGACTTCCTTACCGTTCGAAAGACGCACGCGGGTGATCTTCCGCAGCGCGGAGTTCGGCTTCTTGGGAGTCATCGTCCGCACGAGCAAGCACACACCACGTTTCTGCGGGCACTTATCGAGCACGGGCGACTTCGAGAACTTCCGCTTCGCCTTACGGCTGCGGCGGACTAATTGATTAATTGTCGGCATCGGACGCCTTCTATCAGGGCAATCGAGCAAAACGCGTAGAAACCAATAAGTTTACGCCTTTAAGGGAGGCCGTCAAGGGCGAGAATTTCAGCGATTCCGGCCCCGGAACGCTCGATCGCCGCCGTCCCTATTCCACCTTAGCTTTCGTCGCCACCTTAGGCGACGAGGTGTCAATGAATACATCCACCTGCTGCCCATCGAACAGCTTGTTATTCGTAGGCCCATCGACTGCGTAAATCACCTGCAAAACGCGGGTATCCACGCGCTCGGTATTGTCGCCCGTGAGCGATTTTTTCGGGATCACGTACGGCTCGACCCGTACGAAACGAAGCGGGAAAAAATCTTTCGACTGGCCTTTGAGCACGGCGCGAGCCTGCGCGTCGGGCACGAACCGCGGGATATCGTACTCATCGATGTCGACGCGCACGTGAAGCTGGTGCGTAGCACCAAGCACGATTAGTGCGGGCCCACCTGAGGCACCCATGATGGTACCCACATATTCACCAGGCCGCACATTGACCTGCAGCACATCCCCGTCAACGAGCGCCCGAACCGTGAGGCGTTCCAATTCTGTTTGCGCCTGCTGCACTTGTGCCTTTTCACGTTGGACCGCAGAACGGGCAACTTGCTTCTCCGGCTCCCACGCGCCGGCTTTCAGCAAGTTGAAGTCGGCGACTGCTTTGTTGTAGCGCTCTTGCGCCTGCTCGGACGCCATCTTCCGGCCGAGAAACTCCTCTTCCGAGGTAGCATGCTGTGGCAGAAGCTTCTCGCGACGCGCCGTCTGCTGCGCCCAATTGTCCCAATCAGCTTTCGTCTCTCGAACTTTCGCTTCAGCAGCTGGAATCTCTTCGGGCCTCGGCATTGATTCGAGTCGGTCGAGCGTTGCTTGCGCATCGGCAAGCATGGCGGTGCGGACTGCCAGCTCGGCTTTCTTGTCACGGTCGTCGATTTCGAAAAGCGGATCGCCCGCGTTCACGTGCTGACCGACCTTAACGCAAACTTTCCAGACAATCCCTGGCAGCGGCGTGCCGATTGAAATGTTTTCAGTCTCCGGCTCGACCATGCCCGCGCCCGCAACTGAGTTCGAGAATGGATTAGCCGCGGGCTGAATCGGCGGCGGCAGCACCGGCATGCGCTGCTTCGCGTTCGCCATGTATCGCACAGCCATGACGATCAGGGCGATCGCAACGATCGGCAGACCAAATTTAGTCAGAAAATTGAGAAGTTTTGAGATCATGTGACTTGTCGTGAGAAGCGACTCGCGAGCCTTACGCGCTCAACGCCTCTTCCTTTTCGTGTCCCCGGTGCTCCCGTTCCAGCGAAACGATGTGCCCGTCGTCCATCCGGGCCAGCGTATCGGCAAATTCAAAAATGCGGCTATCGTGCGTAACGATAACAACCGCCCGATCACCTTCTATTGCGATCGAGCGCAAGATCTCCAGAATCGTGTGGCCGGTTTTGGCGTCGAGCGCGGAAGTCGGCTCATCGCATACCAACAAATGCGGATGGTGAACGAGCGCTCGAGCGATCGCCACGCGCTGTTGCTGACCACCGGAAAGTTGCCCTGGCAAGTTGCTCATCCGGTCGCCCATGCCCATTTGCGTGAGCAATTTGCGAGACTCCGCCAACGCCGCACGCTTCGTATACCCTTGAATCACGAGTGGCACCGCGGCGTTTTCTGCTGCCGTGAGGGCCGGCAGCAAGTTAAATTGTTGGAAAACGAAGCCGACGTTCGTCCGCCGAAAATTCGTCCGCCGCCAAGATGTTAGCTTGGTAAGCTCGGAGCCTAGCGCGACCACGCTGCCGCTCGTCGGCTTTAAAATTCCGGCAATGACCGAAAGCAGCGTCGTTTTGCCACAACCACTAGGCCCGACGAGCATCGTAATCTCGCCGGGATAAACGTCGAGGTTCACCCCACGCAGTGCATGCACTTCTGCATTGCCGCTGCCGTAAATCTTCTTTACGTCGTGGCACGAAATCAGCGGTTTCGATTTGTCGCCGTTCATCAAAATCACCCCTGGAATACCACCGCCGGTTCGACGACCATCACGCGCTGCATGCTCAACAAGCTCGACAAAATGCTAATCACCCCCACGGCGAGGCCCGTGCCAACAAACACCTCCGGCGCCATGTAAAACGCCAGTCGCGAACCGGGCGCCGTTGCGATCTTGCCGAACCAAGTCGCGGCGCCGATGCCCAGGCCAAACCCAATCAAGCTTACGAGCATCGCCTGCAACAGGATCATACCCATCAGCGTCCAGTTGCCGGCTCCCATCGCCTTTAGCGCGCCGTATTGCTTAATATTTTCGATCGTAAACAAATAAAACGTCTGCGCGGCGATCGCCGTTCCGACGATAAATCCAAGCGCCACCGTAATGCCGAAATTGAACGGAATACCTGTCTTTTGCATGAAGTATTTCATCGTGACCCACTCAAACTGCGTGCCGGTCATGGCCCGCATGCCAGTTTGCGTTTGGATGCGTTTGCAAACTTCATCCACGCTCAGCCCTTCGCTCGGCTCGGCCAGAATGAACGACAACACTTTGCGTTCGGGCGGCACGAAATCGAGCGCCTGCGTGTAGCGCGTGTAAACGACGGGGAATGTTTGAAACGTCCGGCTCGCCTTGCAAATGCCGACAATCTCCGCCACGTGGTCGTTCATCTCGAACCGCTTGCCGACGAGTGGTTCCTCGCCGGGCCACAACAACTGGTAGCCTTCGAGATCCATGATCACGGCATCCGGTTTACGAAGATCAAAGACGCTGCCTTTGATCATCTTGGGCGGCGCTCCAACGAGCGTCGCATCATCCAACCCGAGCAAAATCGTCTGCTGAAAGTTGCCGTCTTCCAACCGAGAACGCGTCAACCCTTTGTACAACCGCACCGCCCACGACACGCCCGACACGCCGCGGACGCGATACAAATCGTTCTCCGAAAGCGGCTTCACGTCATCTGAAAACTGCACGTTGGGATCCATCACCCAAATACTCGCGCCTTGAATATCGCGAATCTGCCCACTCGTTTGCAGCATCAGACCGCAAAAGATCGACGCCTGCTGCGCAATGAGTAGCGACGCGAACGCAATACCCAGGATGATGCCGAGGTACTTGCCGCGATTGCCCGTAAGCATTTTCAGAGCAATCCAGCTCATCGCGCCGCTCCGGCGCGCGGAGCGCGTGATAGACGCCTAATTGCGGCCAATGAAAAATCTGTTATGTGCGTTGATAACTGTTCGACATCCAGCGACTTGTATTCGTCATCGCTAAGCAAATTGCGAATCACCGGATCGGCGAAGTGATAAAATAAACATTGACCTACGATGCTGAACGCGGTGAGTCGCAAAGTATCCAGCGCCACCTCTTCCGACGACAGCTCGCGAAGAATCTGCAGCAAGATCTCGAACTGCGGTCGAATCGACGATTGCACCAACTCCGCGCAAGCGGCCGTCGGATTAGCCATCTCGCGCATCATCAGCTTCGAATGCCAGGTAGCCCCTGGTCCGCTGCGCACGCGCCGCACGAACGTTGCGATGAAGTCAGCAAGCTTTGTCTCGGACAAAGTATTCCCGTCCCACGCTGGCAGAGGAAACTGCTCCATGCGCCAGCGGTGCGCCTGGCACACCGCCTCGACATAAAGCCGCTGCTTATCGCCGAAGTAATAGTTCACCGCCGCAATGTTCGCACCGGCCCGTTGGCATATGTCGCGGACAGTAGTGCCATCGAAACCACGCTCGGCAAAGATCTCGCCTGCCGCGGTGGTAATTCGCTCTTTCGTTGTGTCGTGTTCCGTAATTGACATCGCGATTTCCAACTAAAAACGCTCGTTTCAAACACTTGTTTCAATCAATTGTATAGGCAGTGACAATTGAGTCAATAGCGGCAGGGATTTGAGCCAAATCCTTGCTGCAAACGTCTGGCAGGTAACGCAAAAAAGGCGGGCTGCAGCAAACGCCGCAGCCCGCCTAAGTCGTTTTATATAAACAGATTATCGTTTCTTACAATTCGTCGTCTTCAACCGGTGGCATCGCCCCACCCAACAAATCGTCGAGGCTCGACGGTGCCGGCTGTTGTGGCATTTGCGGCTGGACATGGCTGTCGCCGTTGCCACTTCTCTCCGCCGCCGAAGCCGACTCAAGTAGCGGGAACGCACGTTCGAGCACGCGACCCTTTTCTGCAGCCAGCGCTTCGAGCGCTTCAGGCCGAATGCGGACTTCCGCTTCGTGAATGTTGCGGAATCCGGTGCCTGCCGGAATCAAGTGACCAAGGATCACGTTCTCCTTCAAACCAACGAGATGATCCGTACGCCCGGCAAGTGCCGCTTCGGTAAGCACCTTCGTGGTTTCCTGGAAACTCGCCGCCGAAATGAAGCTCGAGCTTTGCACCGACGCCTTCGTGATGCCAAGCAGCTGCGTGGCTGCCGTCGCACGCTTCGGCTTCGTACCCTTCGCCAACTCACCGCCAAGCGCTTCGATCTGTGCGTTCGCCTGATCGAGCACGTCCTTCGGCACGATTGCGCCGACTGCGTACTCGCTGTCGCCCTTCTCGCTGATCTTCAGGCATTGCATGATCTGGTCGTTCGCCTGACGGAAGTCGAACTTATCCATCACGCTACCCGGCAGCAGGTTGGTATCACCCGGATGTTCAATGCGAACCTTCCGCAACATGCGCGCGACGATGATCTCGATGTGCTTATCGTTGATTTCCACGCGTTGGCTGCGGTACACGTTTTGAATTTCACGCGTGAGGTATTGCTGCACCGCTTCTTCACCGGAAATGCGAAGAATATCGTGCGGCACCAGCGGACCATCGACGAGCGAATCGCCGGCACGCACGATGTCGCCCGAGTGAACACGCAAATGCTTGTTGTGCGTGATCAAGTGCTCGCGTTCGATACCGCTCTCGCTGCGGACGATAATCGAGCGCTTGCCACGCTTCTTTTCGCTGAGGATTTCGACCGTGCCGTCGATTTCGGCAATAACGGCCGGATCCTTCGGCTTGCGAGCTTCGAAGATCTCCGTCACGCGTGGCAGACCACCCGTGATGTCTTGCGTACCCGAGGCTTCGCGCGGCGTTTTGGCGACGAGCGTACCGGGCGTAATGATCTGGCCTTCGTCGACTTCCAAGTGAGCCCGTTCGGGCATGTAGTAGAAGTCGAGAATCTTGCCGTCGGCAGGGTCCTCGACAACGACCTGCGGATGCATGTCGCCCTTGTGTTCCATGATGACGAAGCGAATGTGACCGCTGGGGTCCTTTTCGCTCCGCATCGTTTGATTTTCGACCAGATCTTCGAACCGAACCTTGCCACCGGTTTCGGCCAAAATTGGAATGCTGTGCGGATCCCATTCGCACAATACACCGCCAGCCGGAACCGTGTCATTCTCGTTGACCTTCAAAATAGCACCGGCCGGAACTTCGTACTTCTCTACTTCACGGCCCTTGTCGTCGACCAACGACACTTCGCCGTTGCGAGCCAGCACGATCTTTTGCCCTTCGTCGTTCGTCACAACTTTGAGGCGTGTGTACTTCACGATGCCGCCGCGCTTGGCTTTGATATCGCTCTCTTCGACGTCGTGCTGACCGACGCCGCCGATGTGGAACGTGCGCATCGTAAGCTGCGTTCCAGGTTCGCCGATGGATTGGGCCGCGATGATGCCGACCGCCATGCCTTCTTCCACCAGGGCACCGGTGGAAAGGTCCATGCCATAACAACGTCGGCAGATGCCGAGCGGTGCATCGCAGGTCATGCCGCTGCGAACCTGAATTTTTTCCAGACCGAGCTCTTCGATCCGGCGACCGATCTCAGACGTGATCAATTCGTTTTCGCTAACGATGACCTCATCGGTAATCGGGTTCACGATGTTCGTGCGGCTCACGCGGCCCTTGAGCGAGTCGGCCAGACCGACTTCGACCTTTTCGCCGCGGTAAATGATGCCCTTCGTAATACCCTGCGTCGTGCCGCAATCCTCCATCGTGATCACGACGTTCTGCGCCACATCCGCCAGCTTACGCGTGAGGTAACCGGAGTCCGCCGTCTTGAGGGCCGTATCGGCCAAACCCTTGCGGGCACCGTGCGTCGAGCTGAAATACTCGAGCACGGTAAGACCTTCACGGAAGTTCGCCTTGATCGGCGTTTCGATAATCTTGCCGCTCGGCTTCGCCATGAGACCACGCATACCGCCGAGCTGGCGCATCTGTTCGACACCGCCTCGAGCACCAGAGTGGGCCATGAGGAAGATCGGGTTCACGTAGCCGCCGGTGCGGTAATCGCTTTCGAGCGCGGCCATCATTTCCGTCGTGATTTGCTCACGCGCGTGCGTCCACGAGTCGAGCACCTGATTGTAGCGCTCGCCCTCGGTGATGATGCCGCGTTGGTAAAGCTTGTTCTTCTTGAGAACTTCCTTTTCGGCGGCCGCGATGATGCTCGACTTCGCATCCGGCGTAATCAAGTCGTCCGTAGCGAATGACAAACCGCTCCGCGTCGCGAGGCGGAAACCGAGTTGGTTCATGTCGTCGAGCAAACCAATCGTCTTGCTGCGACCAAGCATTTGGTAGCAGTCGCTGATGACGCGCGCTAACGCCGAGGACCGCAACGCAACGTTATAGAACGGCATACCCTTCGGCAGAATCATGTTGAAGATCACGCGGCCAACCGTCGTATCGACCAACTTGCCGTGGCCCGTGTTGGCTTCGTAGTCCTCGCGCATCGTACGATCTTTGGCCAAACGCACCTTGATCTTGGCGTGCGTATGCACCTTGCCTGCTCCATAGGCAAGTTCGACTTCGTCCAGCGACGAGAACACCATGTCGTCGCCCTTGGCTTCGGGCACGGTCATCGTCAGATAGTAGCAACCCATAACCACGTCCTGCGACGGGCTGATGATCGGCGCGCCGTTGGCCGGGCTGAAAATGTTGTGCGTGCTCATCATCAGCGTGTGCGCTTCGACCTGCGCCTCAATCGAGAGCGGCAGATGGACTGCCATCTGGTCACCGTCGAAGTCGGCGTTGAAGCCTTTGCACACGAGCGGATGCAGCTGAATAGCATTGCCTTCCACAAGCACCGGCTCGAACGCCTGGATACCCATGCGATGGAGCGTCGGAGCACGATTCAGCAACACCGGATGATTGCGGATCACCTCTTCGAGGATATCCCACACTTCATCGTCCTTGCGCTCCAGCATCTTCTTCGCGCTCTTGATCGTGTCGGCATGGCCGAGCTCCTTCAAGCGACGAATGATGAATGGCTGATATAGTTCGAGCGCGATCTTTTTCGGCAAACCACATTGGTGCAGCCGCAGGCTCGGGCCGACGACGATCACGCTGCGGGCCGAGTAGTCGACGCGCTTGCCGAGCAAGTTCTCACGGAACCGGCCCTGCTTGCCCTTGATCATGTCGGTAAGCGACTTCAGCGGACGGTTCGACGAACCAAGCACCGGTCGCTTGCAGCGGTTGTTATCGAACAACGCGTCGACCGATTGCTGCAGCATGCGCTTTTCGTTGCGGATGATGACTTCCGGCGCGTTCAGGTCGACCAGCTTTTTGAGCCGGTTGTTACGGTTGATGATGCGTCGATACAGGTCGTTCAAATCGCTCGTCGCGAAATTGCCGCTATCAAGCAACACGAGCGGACGCAAATCCGGCGGAATGACCGGAATCACATCCAGCACCATCCACTCGGGCTTGTTATCCGAATCGCGAATCGCTTCGACCGTCTTGAGCCGATTGATGAGGTCCTTCGCCTTCTGCTTTGAGCCAGTTTCTTTGAGCTCTTCGCGCAGTTGGACCGACAACTTCACCAAGTCAAGCTGTTGCAAGAGCTTGCGGATCGCTTCGGCGCCCATGGACGCTTCAAACGAATTCTCGCCGAACTGCTCGCGGGCCGTGCGAAATTCTTCTTCCGTCAGCAATTGCTGTGGCTTAAGTGCGGTATCGCCAGGATTCGTAACGACGTAGTCCTGGAAATAAATTACCTTTTCCAGGCTCGTCGTCTTCATGGCAAGCAAACTGCCCAAGCGGTTCGGCATGGCCTTGAAGAACCAAATATGCACGACCGGCGCGGCGAGTTCGATGTGCCCCATGCGCTTGCGACGCACACGGCTGTGCGTCACCTTTACGCCGCAACGATCGCAGATCATGCCTTTGTACTTCATGCCGCGGTACTTGCCGCACGCGCATTCCCAGTCCTTCTCAGGTCCGAAGATACGCTCGCAGAATAGGCCGTCCTTTTCAGGACGGTACGTGCGGTAGTTAATCGTTTCCGGCTTCTTCACTTCGCCGAACGACCAGCTGCGGATGTCGTGCGGCCGGGCCAGGCTGATCTTTACCGACGCGTAGTCGTTTATGCGATCGTAACTGGCGGTGTCTAAAATGCTGCTCATATTCGTCACGCTCCAAAATTAGGGAAGCGATACTTTCTGTCTGCTGTCTCTGTTCGTTTTATATGCGGCGTTTTTCCAGCTGCATGTTCAGGCCGAGGCCGCGGATTTCGTTCGTGAGCACGTCGAAGCTGGCAGGCGTGCCGGCTTCCAACGTGTTCTCGCCCTTCACCATCGATTCGTAAATCTTGGTGCGGCCTTCGACGTCGTCGCTCTTCACGGTGAGCAGTTCCTGCAAGATGTAGGCGGCGCCGTACGCTTCCAAGGCCCACACTTCCATCTCACCAAACCGCTGACCACCGAACCGCGCTTTGCCGCCGAGCGGCTGCTGCGTGATGAGCGAGTACGGACCCGTGCTGCGAGCATGCACCTTGTCGTCGACCAGGTGATGCAGCTTCAGCATGTAGATGTAACCGACGGTCGTTTCTTGTTCGAATGCGTCGCCCGTTCGGCCGTCGAAGAGCTTCGTCTTGCCATGCCTCGGCAGGCCAGCTTCGGCCAGCGTATCGTTGATCTCGGTTTCCGCCGCACCGTCGAACACCGGCGTGATTGCCCGGAACCCGAGCTTGGCGCCAGCCCAACCTAAGTGCGTTTCCAAAATCTGGCCGACGTTCATACGGCTCGGCACGCCCAATGGGTTGAGCATGATCTGCACCGGTGTGCCGTCTTCCAGATACGGCATGTCTTCGACTGGCAGAATCTTCGAGATAACACCCTTGTTACCGTGGCGGCCGGCCATCTTATCGCCGACCGAGATGACCCGCTTCGTAGCGATGTAGACCTTCACCATTTGCAGCACACCGCTGCGAAGCTCGTCGCCGCGCTTCATCGAGTTCAGCTTGCGATCGCGAGCGTCGATGGCCTCTTCCACGTTCGGCCACAGCTGCTTGAACACCTTTTCGGCGTCCTTCTTTCGCTGCGGGCTGCGAAGATCGAGCGTGTCGATCTTGAAGTTCGCGGCACGCTCGGCGACGTAAGCCGGATCCTGATCGTGGATCATCGGCACACCGTCATCATCCGTCACCTTGCGGCCAATGATCGTTTCCACTTCGGTGATCAATTCGCCGAACGCGGTCGCGATTCGCTCATTGCCTTCCTTCTCGGCGGCCTTGAGCGAACGCTCGAATTCCTTGCGTTGATCTTCCGTAAGGCTCATGCGGCGAGAGAACCGCTGCGTATCGATCACGATGCCTTCGACACCCGACGGCACTTCGAGCGAATCGTTCTTCACGTCTTCGCCGGCACGGCCAAAGATCGCGTGCAGCAGCTTTTCTTCCGGCGTGAGCTCGGTCTTGCTCTTCGGCGAAACCTTGCCGACGAGAATATCGCCCGGCTCGACGAACGTGCCGATCTGCACGATGCCGTTCTCATCCAGGTTGCGAAGCATCTTTTCGCTGACATTCGGAATGTCACGCGTGAACTCCTCACGGCCAAGCTTCGTTTCGCGAATCTCGACGTCAAACTCCTCGATGTGGAGCGACGTGTACGTGTCGTTCTTCACCAGCTCTTCGCTGATGATGATCGCGTCTTCGAAGTTGTAGCCTTCCCAAGACATGAACGCGACCAACACGTTGCGACCCAGGGCGAGCTCGCCTTGATAGGTTGCCGCCCCGTCAGCAATCACCTGGCCCTTCTCGACCTTATCGCCAGTTTTTATGATCGGTTTTTGATTCTGGCAGGTGCGCTCGTTGAGGCCCACGAACTTTCGCATGCGATGCACTTCCGGTCCGATTTCGATCCGATCGGCATCCACATATGTCACGGTGCCCTTGTGCCCGGCACGAATGATCATGCCCGAGTGGAGCGCGACATCCGTCTCCAAGCCCGTGCCGACGATCGGTGGCTCGGTGACGAGCAACGGCACTGCTTGCCGCTGCATGTTCGAACCCATGAGCGCGCGGTTCGCGTCGTCGTGCTCAAGAAACGGAATTAAACCGGCCGACACACCGATCATTTGGCTCGGCGTGACGTCGATGTACTGAATCGTATCAACCGGAATCAATTCGAAGTCGGCCCGATGACGAGCGACGATCGTATCGCCGGTAATCCTTTCGTTTTCAATCGGCGAGTCCGCCGAGGCGACGTAAGCTTCCGATTCCTCATCGGCACGCAGCCACACGACCTCGTCCATCAACTTGCCTTTGGTCACCTTGCGGTACGGCGTAATGAGGAAGCCGTATTCATCCACAGCCGCGTACATCGCAAGGCTGGAGATGAGGCCGATGTTCGTACCTTCAGGCGTTTCGATCGGACAGATGCGGCCGTAGTGCGAAATGTGCACGTCGCGCACTTCGAAGCCAGCACGCTTGCGATTCAAACCGCCTGGACCGAGCGCTGACAACCGCCGTTCGTGCGTGAGCATCGAAAGCGGATTCGTTTGATCCACAACTTGCGACAGCTCGCCACGACCGAAGAAGTATTCAATGGCCGCCGAGATGCTCTTCGGATTGATGAGGCTCCGCGGCGTCATGTCCTCGATATCCTTGAGGCTCATCCGCTCCTGCACCGTGCGGCGAAGCTTCAAAAAGCCTTTCCGCATTTCGTCCGAAGCGAGCTCGTCGATCGTGCGCAAACGCCGGTTACCCAAGTGGTCGATGTCATCGACATGGGCATCACCCTCGCCGCCGACCAGATTCATCAAGTATTTGACGGCGTTGATCAAGTCTTCCGGCCGCAGCACCATCTCATCTTCCGGCACCGTGAGATGGAGCTTGCGATTCATACGGAACCGACCGACACGACCCAAGCGGTAGCGATTCGTGTCGTAGAACTTTTCGTGGAACAGGGCTTTGGCCTTTTCCAGTTGCGGCGGATTACCCGGCCGCAACCGCTGGTAGATCCGCAACAACGCTTCCTCATGGCTGGAAGTGCCATCGTCCGTCAGCGCGTTCAATAAAACATTAGTTACAGGCGGTTCCATGATTTCGACCAACTTAAGGCCGGAATCTTTGATCGTCTCGGCCGCAGTCTTCGTGATCCGCTGGCCGTTCTCGATGATGATCTCGCCAGCCCGCTCGCTGCCGACCGGATAGACGACGTCGCCGACGGCGACTTTGCCTTCCAGCTTTGCCGTGCTCCGCGCGTCGGTAATCTTCTGTTTGGTTGTCTCGTAGAACGTTCGAATA
>JABDGM010000015.1:0-4032 GCA_013286045.1 Planctomycetota bacterium
CGATCAGCGCCAACGCATCGTCAAGTCGCTCAATGCTCATTGGGACTCTGCCTGGGCGCCGCAGCTCGATTTCTTTGCCGTAAACCGGAACGCGTGCCCTGCCCTGCCCGAAGATTGGATTTCCCACGAGCTGACGGAAACGCAAAGAAAAGTGCTTGGTCGCGTCAATCGAATAACAGGCCAGATGTTTATCGGCGGCAACGCTTTCGGTTTTGACGTCGGGCAAATCGACGATATCAGTTTGGACGACGCTCGTGGCAAGGAAGGTGCCGCCGACAAGAACTAGTTATTTACAGTGATGTGGCCTTTCATGGTGCGAAACTTCCTAACAATATCGGCCTCCGGCGCGCTGGCAATGCCGCTTGCGATCGGCGCAATTCTATGGACGCTGTTCGCAACGACTTCATCAATCCTGGCCCAACCATTCGAATTGACCGATGAGCAATTCGACCAGTGGATCTACAGCGGTCGTCGCGATAATACCTTGGCAGATTCCCAGATCTCGCTTGCGATCGACTCCGTCGACCGAGCCTGCCATCTCACGCCGCCACAACGGGACAAGCTTCAGCTGGCGGGCCGCGGAGATATCGTGCGATTTCAGCAGCGCGCCGACGATCTTCATTCGCAATATGCTAGCAAAACTTATGATCAAAACGAGATCGGCAAACTGCTCGAAAAATTTCAGCCGTTGATAAACTCGTACCAGGCCGGCTTGCTCGGGTCGTCGTCGTTGTATTCAAAAGTTCTTCGTCGAACACTTACTCCGGAACAATTGCAGGAGTACGAAGAAGCGGTGGCTGAGCGGTTGAAGCAACATCACAACGATAAATTACGACTATTCGTTGCCGTGCTTGGACGGGAGTGCCCACTCAAGGACGATCAACGACTCGCGCTCGTTAAATTGTTGGAATCTGAAACGCGCCCGCCCAAGCGTTCAACCCAATACGATATGTACGTCGTGCTGGCGCAGGCCTCCAAGATACCGGACGAAAAGTTCGCGGCCATTCTCGATCCGGCGCAAACGCGAGCGCTCAAGAAATCTTTGGAACGAGGTCGCGGTATGATGGCCTTCCTTAAACAGCAGGATATTCTGCCCTAACCGACGTTACGGGCGGATCATGACGATGACTTCACCGAACACGATGATTGTTGGAACAAGATTTCGAAGGCGTCGCCCAGACCGTATCGCTGTCGGTGTGAGTTTGCTGATAATGCTGGTAGGCATCACAAGTGGTTCCAATGCGCAGGCGATTCAGGAGCATGTGGGCGAAGTTGTTCCGAGGGATGTCCGCGAGATGTACGATCGCGGCCTGCATTACCTCGCTAAATCGCAAACCGACGACGGCGACTGGCACGGTGCGCAACAAGGACCGGGCATCACTGGGATGGCGCTAATGGCTTTTCTCGCGTCCGGCGAGGATCCCAATTTTGGAATCTATAGTAATCCGGTTCATAAGGCACTCCGCAGCATCATCCGCCAGCAAAACGGTAGTACGGGTTTCATTGGCAGTAGCATGTATCATCACGGCTTCGCAACCTTGGCGCTGGCGGAGGCCTACGGCACCGTCGACGATCGCAATCTCTGGCCGCACGGAGAATCCGGCGGCCGCTCGATCGGCAGTGCACTGGAATTGGCGGTTCGCGCCGCGGTTACGTCACAAAAGAAGAACTCTTTCGGTGGCTGGCGCTACTCGCCCGATGCAAATGACGCAGATACGTCCGTTAGCGGGGCCGTACTTGTCAGCTTGTTGGCCGCCCGAAATGCCGGCATCGAAGTACCCGATGAAGCCATTGATCGCGCGATTTCATTTTACCAATCGATGACGTCCGACTCGGGCCAGGTTGCGTACACCGGCGGAATTGGTGGGTTTGACGATTCGTTAGCTCGCATCTCGATTGGATCCTTGGTCTACGCGGTCGCACGCCGCAAGGATGTACCTCAATACAAGGCCACGATCGAGAATCTCAAACAGCGGCTTGATCAGATGCCCGGAAACTATCGTGAATACACGGAGTACTATGAAGCTCAAGCCCTGTTCCAGGGGGATGTCAAGTCTTGGGAGAAATGGAACAAGCTTCTCGTTCAGCAACTTAAACAACAGCAACAACCTGACGGGAGCTTTATCGGCGATTTTGGTCCCGATGTATCGACATCGCTTTCGCTCTTGGCGATGGCGCTCAATTATCGATTTCTTCCAATCTACGAGCGATGACTATGTCCGCTTGCGTTCTACAAATGCGCAAAGTGCAGTCCGGCCGAATAAGCCCGCCAGTTTGGGATTCCGGGCGTCGATGCGCTAGAGTTTTCCGCTGCATCGTTCTTTCACTCCTGCTTGTTGGTTACGGCACGCTCGCTTCTGCTATCCCCCGGACCGATGTGTCGGTGCTCTATCTCCGCGGGGGAGACTTTTTTATTGGGCGCTTGGAAGACTGTAGCAAGCCGAACATTCTTCGCTGGCGAGCTCCAGGAGCGACCCAGCCATTCGAATTCCCGGCCGGCGCTATACGCACGGCATACCTTCCAACCTCGCCGAGTTCGCCCGAGCCAGAAGGATGTCGGTTCGAGCTGACTAACGGAGATGTTTTGTCGGGCGCGCTGCGCGGCATGTCTACCGAGTCAGTTGATATTCAATCAGCCCAGTTGGGCCTGCTGCAGCTGGCGCGAAGTGAGATTCTGCGCGTGATGCCGCTAGCGGCGGCATCGACTACGGATTATCGCGGCCTCAACGGCATCGACGAATGGCATACGTCGGGCGAAAAGCAATGGTCCGAGGAAGCCGGCCGGTTCTTCACCAATACGCGCGGTGCGGAAATCCACAAAGAACTTGTAATTCCTGATCGAGCGCGAATTGAATTCGAAATCGCCTGGGACACGAAGCCGGAATTCGCGTTTGTACTTGCACGAGGCACCTCCGCGGACCAGTTGCAAGCAGGCTATCGATTCGAAGTTTGGGACCAAAAACTCGTCCTGGTGCAATCCGGTAAAGCTGATGCTGATGTCGCATTCGTGTGTCCTCTGAGCAATAAGGCCGACCATATCCATTTAGAGGCACTGTATGACCAGGATTCGGGCACGCTTTCAGTTCACTCGTTGGATGGGAAGCAGCTGGCGGTGGTCACGGCGTCCCAGCATGATAGAGGTTCCCTCAAGCTTGTATCTCTGACAAACATCGGGTCCGACACGCGGCTCGACCAGTTAACGGTCGGACGTTGGGTAGGCCGGCAGCCGGCACAAGCGGACGTCGAGAAAGCCCGAATCCAATTGACTGACGGCAGTACTATTTCTGCTGACGAAATCAGCTATGACTCCGAACGAAAGCAATTCACAGTACACGTCGATCCTGAAGATAAGCAGTTCGACGCGGAACACGTTGCGTGCATCACGTTTCCCGCGGCCGCCGCGGCGCAACCCGTCTCTGCTCCCTTCGGAATTGAGCTGAATGGCGGTAGCCGTCTTAGTGGCGAAATTTCGAAGGTCGTTGACGGTAAGCTCTATATGACGCGTCGCGGCCTGAATGCGCAGGTAGTCTGTGCAATTTCCAACCTGCGATCCATCGCAGGATTGGGTGCGGATTTTCATTCGTCCGACGTGCGGGGTCGCCCCGGCCGGCTAGAGCTCGAAGGACTCAGTTCCCACGGCACGTTAGCAGATTCCACTGCGGGCGACGGGGACGCGGACAACTTGATTTGGCAACCTAGGAGCAGCATGACGAGCAGTCCGCTCGACAAATCGGCATCTGGGCGAATCATTTATCGAGATCCGCCTCGAGCAGTGCCCAAACTTACACAGCGAGAACAGGAACTGCAAAGATTGCGACGGCGGCAGCCGGTTCCGGGATTCGCCGGCGCAGTAATGCGCTTCCAAAATAACAGCGACGCGATAATACAGACGCCGACGCCCAGACCCCATGGTGCAGCGACGTTGTACCTACGTGCCGGCGACCGCATTCCTTGCCAAGTTACGGCGATCGACGAAGAAGGCATTCAGTTCGACTCTCCCATCGTCGCTTGCAATTCTCTGCCGCATAGCGG
>JABDGM010000015.1:4042-60576 GCA_013286045.1 Planctomycetota bacterium
TATCGAGTTCGTGCCTGATTGGACCGCCGCCGCACTCAATGATGTCGAACGCGAGCGACTTCTTACGCTCCCGCGGATGCAAAAAGGAAATCCGCCGACGCATTTAGTTGTCTCGACGACGGGAGATTACTTGCGTACCAAATTGACGGCTATGACGGCGGACAAACTTATGATCGAGTCGCACCTGGAATCAAAAGAGATTCCACGAGATAGAGTCGCGTGCGTCATTTGGTTGCACGGCTCGAATGAGTCCCCGTCTACTGGATCCGAAGAATCGTTACCGTCGGTCCCCGCAGACCAACAGAATGGGAATAGCCTGCAAGTTCAGGCGGTACAAAGCGATGGCGTGAGGCTGACGTTCGTGACGCAGCAATGTACGGGCAAGTCACTGAATGGGAACAGTCAGCTGCTAGGCGCTTGCCACGTCGATCTCGACAAAGTCGATGCCATCCTGCTCGGCAACGCGATCGGCGCGGAGGCGATCGAACAAAAATTTCAATTGTGGAAACTCACTGAGGCCGTTGAACCGCGGTATGTGAGCGATTCAGCGTCTGGCGGCCCGAAGGACCGAACTAGGGAGGCTGAATCGACCCTTGTCGGTAAGAAAGCGCCGGACGTCCGGCTTGAATTATTGGAAGGCAAGCGATTCGACCTAGCAGAGCAGAAAGGGCATGTTGTCGTATTAGATTTTTGGGCCAGTTGGTGCGGCCCCTGCATGCAGGCTATGCCGCAGGTCGATTCGGTCGTAAGCGAATTCTCATCGCGCGGTGTGGAATTGTTCGCTGTGAACATGCAGGAGGACCGGGCTGCCGCGAGCAGTGCCTTGGATCGACTGAAAGTCCACCCTGCGGTCGCGCTTGACACTGACGGGGCCGCCGCCGAGCACTACCAAGTAACTGCGATTCCCGAAACCGTAGTCATCGACGCGGCTGGCAATATCGCCAAGGTATTCATCGGCTCGAATCCAGAGTTCCCTGCGCAGCTTCGTTCGGCTATTGAACAGGCCTTAGTGCCGCCGACTCCGCAATAGATTCGAAAAAGGTTCGATAGTCTCGTTCAACAAGAAATTAGCTATAACCGCTTAGCATCGCGGATCCGTCTGGCGTTGGCTTTGATTCAGAGCGAGAGGACCGATGGTACTTGATCGGATGGTATGGGCCCGACGGAGCGGGCGGATTGAATCAATTTATCCCGGCTGTGATCTATATGCCTTCTTTTAGAAATCAGATCTAGCCGCGTGGACCGACGGTCACCATTGGAAGTGTGCATAAGAAAAGAACGCGCCGGCTTGTTCGGCGGAGGCAAAAATAAGGCTCGCTACTTCTTAGACATGAGCGAGCCACATCGGCCCGAGACAAGCACCGACTCTCACTTACGCTTAGGCTAAAGGAGTCAGAATCCAAAACCTAGGACGACCAGGGTTCGCCTTGGGTGCGAACAGCGGTTTTTCCCGAGCGTTTCAACATCCAAATCTTAAAGACAGGTCGCTTAGAACGCAATTCCGTGACACATTTTGTGACACACAGCCCGCTCTTTTGCAGCGTTTGCTGTTTGAGCTTTTAGCCTGGAAATGCCGCAGGATGCGCGCCGCAGGTGACTTTCTGGTGACCTACCCTTCCCCGCTTTGATGGCGGGCATTTTATTGCGCCGGCCGATCGTCAAACAGATCACGGAGCGAGCTTGGCAAGTAGGCGTTCAAAGGGAAATCACTACAATCGGGGGGAATATCTCGCAATCTGGAGTTCCCGAAATGGCGAAGCAATTGCCAGAATCTTTCCGGTGGAAGATCGGAAGACAACTGGGTGAAGGCGGTCAGGCACCCGTCTACATCGCAACCGACAGTCGCCAAGAGCTGAGCGGCGAGTTTGCTCTAAAAAAGTTACCTTCCCACAAGCCCGCGAAGGCATATGAGCGGTTTTCAAAAGAAATCGATGCTTTGCGAGTTGTAGAACATCCAAGCATCGTCAGAATCGTTGACCACTCTGCGCCGGATGATGATGTGCAATTTTACGTGATGGAATTTGTCGAAGGTGCAAGAACATTACGCAAATTACTCGGTACTTCGGACAATCCATTTGCAAGTGATCCTCTAAAGTCCGTCCACTTTTTCAGGCAGATTGTATTTGCAATCAATGCGTGTCAAGAGTGCCAGATCGTCCATCGTGATTTGAGTCCGGCAAACGTTCTTGTGCTTCCAAACGGCGATGCCCGAATCATCGACTTTGGGTGTTGTCAGATCAACGATGACGAACGAATTACATTGACTGATGAAGGAATCGGCACTCCAAATTACATGGCACCAGAGTGTGAGTCGGGCGCGGAAGGCGAAATTCGTGCAAATGCTGATTTCTACTCCGCCGGTAAACTCCTCTGGTCCGCAATCACCAACAAATTTGCTTTTGCTCGCGAGGATGCGTGCTTTAAATCGAAGTCGATGAAGAATATTTTTCCAGGAAATCCGTTGTCCTGGCATCTTCAACATATTTTCGCTCAAACAATTAGGCGGTCCCCTAATAATAGAATTTCTAAGGGCATTTTTGCACTCAATCTCGCCAATAAAGTTGAGGCGCTCATAACATCCAACAAGCAGCCTCTAGAGATGTTCGCTGAGCATCCTACATGCCCGAATTGCGGATGGGGCACGTTACAGCACATGGCCGACGATTGGCATTTATTTGCGAATCCGATGCCCAGTGGACTCAGCGGAAGAAAATGCGATTATTGCGGTATGTGCTTCCCAGTCGATGGAAAGCAAATTCGAGCGAGCCTTGACTTAATGTCAAGATTGGACTGATGGCCACGACGTGATCGATTCCGCGCAACTTTTACCTATCCTCGACGAGATAGCACGCGATGCGCCCGTTCCGCTTATGGGACAGAACGTAAGCGTGTTCCGACGAGTGACGTTTGCGGAGCTTGATGACTGTGCTCGTTGCCAGTTGGCAAAGTTTTTCATCATTCGCAATTGTCCAGGCATAGGCGCTTTCGCTGGAAACTTCGACGCACCACATTTCATCGCATGCACGGCAGAGGATGTTGCTACTTGGCCGATGGGAAAAGGGCATGCCAACCGCCGGCTTGATAGTATCGCTTACGCGCTCGATCTGGCGTCAGCCATGTCATTTGCTTCACCCCAAGGTGCGCTGTCTGCCGTATATCTATTGCATCATCTCGAATTCTTTTTTCGTGCATTGAGCGGCATGTTGCATCCCAATGGCAGTTTTATCGATGCAGCAGCGATGGCGAAAGTAAAACAACAGCTCAGCAGCAAAAACGTGACAAGTCGAATTAGCGATATTGCCGTCGCATACAAGATCATGTTGTTAAATTCTGTTTGCTATGCCGCTCAAGTTTATCGCGAAATCGACGCCGCAATTCCGCCCGTGGCGATGCCGGACGGTAAACTGCAAAAGACGATTGGCGATCGCGTAACCTATTTTCGGCATACGGTGTCGCATGGCGAATTCGGCGACCCATCCTCGGAAGGTCTTTACTACTCATTACTCACGGCCATCGCTATTTACGGGTCAACGCTTTTTGATCGCACCTGACCAACCGAATGCCAGACGATCAAGAATTCCGAATGACCTACCCGTGCTACTTTCTGTACGGGGATGATGGTCAATCGCTGCAATGCAACACCGTGAGCAATCACGAGTGCGTTCGCCTATTCACGTCAACTGAAGCGGTCAAAGCCTTCCATTTAGTGATGTACACCCAGCACCACGGGCCGCCAAAGAATGTTCAAGTCGCCGTGGATACGGTGACGGATTATGACGGCCTGATTGATCGGTTGAAGCGTGGTAAGGCCGATTTGGCGAAGTCCGGGATCATGCATATCTGCATTGATCCGGTCCCCGGTCAGCCGGTGTTGTATATTGGTATCCGGGAGTTTATTTCTGAGTTGCCAAGGAATTAGGTCTCGTGATGGAATCTCATCGTCCGTTGACTGATAGTGAGCGTCGCAGGCAGTCGTGGCTAGCAATGGCCCTCGCCTTCTTATGTGCTGTGTATGCCATCCCACTATGGCTTTTTTGGGCGACTTGGATGAACTGGCGGCTACGGTGGGTTGTCCGCAAGAATTGGGTATACGATGGGCCACTCGCTGTTGTGGGGAGCCAGAACGACGATTGGCATGGATTTCTTCAAGCGCACTGGCTCCCCAAGCATGCAAACCAAACACTCGTGCTGCCAAACAAGCGAAGCGGTAAAGAGAATAAGTCTTTTAATTCACTTTACCGCCTCTATCGCTGGCATGTTCCACATTACTTTCCGCCGCCAGGCCCTATGGTTGTGGTGTATCCAACGGGAAAATCGCGCGTGTTTCCTTTATCCTCGGTGTGGGTCGCCGCAAGGAAAACGGGCGACGATGCATTGGTGGGTGAGAAGATCAAAGAACTTGAAGCAATTCTACAGTCGAGTGATGCTTAAACGGCGTGTAGCCTGTCCGACCGCAATGACAGCTGACTTCCGACCTAAACTGTTATCCATGTCGGCGAAGCTCGACCAGCTATTAACCCAAGCTGATGAGATACTAACCGAGCCGATCCACGCCGACTTATACGCGATGGCGGAAGAGCTTCGCGAAACGGTCGTGGATATGCTAAATCCACCTTCCACGACAGGTTTTGCATCGTTGTTGGTGAACCCATGCTAACAAGCTCAGAATGGGAACACCTTCTTAAAGAATGGGACCAAGTTGTCCGTCCAGTCGTGCGGGGCGTAATCGCTCACAATTGGCCCGAATACGAAGCGCTCAATCACAAGTTACGAACAGCAACTCTTCAAGAAATTGATCGACTGCCGACAGACACTTTTGGTGCAATTGGGGACGCGATTCCAGCCTTGGAACCTGAAGCATGCCTTTGGCTGATACCAGTCCTATTGCGATTCGGTTCAGCATCCCACGAACCTGTTTACGCAAGAAGTGCAGTTGAAGGAATTTGCCGCAGAGCCTGTCGCTTGTCTGCATGGCCAGCGGCTAAGGGAGATATTTCGACAGGTATACGTCAGCACCTGTACGGTCTGGCAATTCAGTGTTGTGAACTTGGCTGGACGGACACGCGACGGATAATAAAGCGGTCAGAGGAATGCAAGGCGGCGCTCCCCTGAAATCGTACAACCAACCGCGACGCCGGCCGAAATGTCTTGGATGCCTTAATTTCCATTGAACACCTGCCATGACGAACCGTCCCACTCGGTCTGATCGTATGGCCAACAACCTGACCCTGATATGAAACACCGCAAGCTGCGAATCGCGTGGTCGGTGGGATGCGGAATAATGTCCGTGCTGCTCGTTGCATGGTGGGGGTGGAGCTATTGGTGGACAACCAAGTTAGGCTGGAACGTGTCTGAACAGGAGTATGGTGGGCTGTCTGTTCTTTGCGGACGAGTACTCGTGACGGAACAGCACTTTCGCAACTACGTTGAAAAAGCAGACAACTCACCTCATCTAGCAATTGGCAGTTATCCCTCCGACGTGCACAGAGACCTGGATGACTCATGGTTCGGCTACATTAACGACAGGATGACGACCCGACTCTACTTCCCAATTTTAATCCCTATCGGGCTGACCACGATGCTCTCCTATCTCGCGTGGAATCGACGGATACCAGTTCAATTCAGCCTCCGCACTCTCCTAATCGCCACGACGCTCTTTGCTATATTGCTGGGGCTGATCGTGTGGCTAGACAAATGAAATTCTCAATCGGCGACCGTGTGCAGGTGAGCGAGTATTGGTTCGTTGAAGAATTGCGAGGTGCGACGGGAACCATCATTGAGCCGCACCATGGTTGTCGGGACCTGCGACATGAAGGGGTTTACTGGATCGCCTTCGATAGTTCCGATTTGGGCAGAGAGCGAGGCGGGAACAGTTTTACTGACTCGGCGGAGGTTGACGGCCCCGCTTTACGGCGGATTTAGCGTGGATTGAGCCGGCTTTGTTGAACGCATTCTCCTAATCGCCGCGACGCTAGTTGCCTTTGGCTAACGAGGTAGACGATGAAACACCGCATGCTGCGAATCGCGTGGTCGGTGGTGTGGGGGCTGGTAGCTGTACTACTGATATCCTGGTGGGTGCGCAGCTATTGGTGGGTAGACCAAGCGTTCGTGCCGGTCACGAAATCTACCATCTTGGTTGTGAGTTCGATTCCGAACGCCTTCGGTTTTGGATTTGTTGAGAAGAGTTCAGCTGCGACGCAAACGTGGATTACCAATCAAACCGCTGAGTGGATCGCAATTGGTGAGCCACATTATCGTTCCGATTTTCTGACATACTTCCAGTTTTATGATGCCGGCGTAGCGATGCCGTATTGGCTCGGCTTGCTATTGTCCGCAGCCTTCGCCGCTGCTCCTTGGATAAGCATGCTGAAATGGCGATTTCGCCTACGCACGCTCCTAATCGCCACGACGCTCGTTGCCATCGGGCTGGGGCTGATCGTGTGGCTGCGGTGACACTTTTATGACAAATTCCAAGCTTCAAAACCCATGGCTAGCGGAGCGAACCCTGTTGACTTCGCTCCTCATCTTGACCGTTGTGCCGATTCTTTCTGGTTGCGATTCTTCGCAAAGCGAACCGCAATCTGCCATGCGACAAATGCGACGAGTCGTGGCATTGCTGCACACTCATTTGAGAATGCAGGGCAGAAAGGGTTTTCCAGAGAGCGACCATCGTGCGACTGACGGCACAGTCACGTGCAGTTGGAGACTTACGGTATTAGATCAAGCCGAAGACGGATTCGACTTGGAGCAATCATGGAAATCACCTGTCAATCAAATGGGGTCGGAGAGGGATGCAAAGTGGTTCGCCGTCACATCAAGATCGAATCCGTCTCCATTTGCGCAGGTCTTTGGTCTGGTGGGGGCAGGGACAGCATTTACAGAATATGAATTTACGAAAGAGCGGGATTTATCGGACGCCGAGCCCGATGCCATTCTGTTAATCGATGCAAAGAATCAATTGATCCGGTGGCAGGAACCGGGAGATATTCATGTAAACTCACTGCGCTATTCTCATAGCGCGTTTCGCGATCTTGAACCAAATTACTCCGACGGTTTCCTGATTGCGTTTGTGGACGGTGCCGTCTGGCGGATAAAGAAGGATGTTCCAAAAGACGTAATTGAGCCGTTCTTTACGTTAGAGGGTGCCAAGTCGCATGACAGAGAGGTGGAGCTAGCGCCTTACGCATTAGATAAGGTTCCACCATTGCCAAAGGTCGATGGCAAGTACGTGTTTCCTGAGACGGGCAAATGAGCCGGTACCTCGCAATCTGAAGAACAGCGAATTTGGTGGTAATTCGGGAATATGAAACACCGCAAGCTGCGAATCGCGTGGTCGGTGGCGTGGGGAATCGCGGTAGTGGCGCTAGTCGCGTTGTGGGTGCGGAGTTACTGGACCGCGAGCGAATACAACAGCCTGAATGGATTTGACAGCACTCCGAAACAATTCCCCAGCTTCGTAGTCGACCTTCAATCCTATAGAGGCCTGGTCAGTTGCACGATTATGGGGATGCCCAGTTGGTGGTGCAGTCTGATGCGGTCTATGCCACACATACGATTAGGTGTGTGCGAAATTCGATCTAATGGTGTAAGCACACTTGCAGTGAAGTCGCACGACTCGCTACTGGTCGTTTTCTTAGCCGCAATAGCCGCCGCTCCTTGGCTTCCATGGTCCCCACGCCACTTTAGTCTCCGCACGCTCCTAATCGCCACGACGCTAGTTGCCGTGATGCTAGGGCTGATCGTGTGGCTGGCTGGTGCGCGGTAGGATGAGGGGATGAAAATAAACGTCGCCCTACTAGCGATCGTGTTCCTATAGTAGCCCTGGTGTTTGGTTATCTCTTCCTGGCGGACAGTAGACCGATAGCGCTAATTCCGGCAGGGGTCTGCCTTGTTGCTGGAATCCTCTACCTTGCGCTCGCAATTCGGAACCCAAAATAATCCGCAGCGGATCAGTAGGATGAAACACCGCAAGCTGCGAATTGCGTGATCAGTGGCATGGGGAATAGTGGTGGTGCTGCTTGTTGCGTTGTGAGCGGTTTGAACTAATTATTTGTCCACCCGCTGGCTACTTCGCCCTCGTGGCGGGCTTTTTCGTGCGCGTTAGAATCGGAGATATGCCAAAGCCCTTGCGATTGCTGCTGACGCTTGTTGCGGTCATTGTGCTGCTCGCTGTTGGCGCATCGGTTTGGCTGGCATTTCAGCCTTGGGACATCTTCATTCACTGGTAACACCGCGTTCGCGGAAGGTTCGCGTCAATGAAACACCGCAAGCTGCGAATCGCGTGGTCGGTGGGGTGGGGAGTCGCGACGGTGATGCTGGTCGCGCTATGGGTGCGGAGCTATCGATGGAGCGACGATTTACGCATTCCGGTGTCGCGCTCTCATGTTTTGCGGTTCGATTCGCTTCGTGGTGGGCTTAATTGCGAGTGGTGGGACACAAGCGAAAGCCCACATCTGAACTGCTGGAAGCTACTGAGCAACAAAATGGACCCCGACGATGATTGGAGGACATTTGATCAGAAGACACAGAAGTGGGCTTTAGGTAGCTACGGGGACGGCTCAGCACGATTCGTAGACTTTCCTCATTGGTTTGCGATTGTACTATGCGTGAGTTTTTCTGCAATCGCGTGGGTGTCTTGGCAGTTCAGCCTTCGGACGCTCCTAATCGTTGCGACGGTAGTCGCTGTTGGGCTGGGTCTGATCATGTGGCTCAACGCCGGAGTGTCCGAGGAAACTGTTGAAAGGACCGCCGTCCAGAAAGTGGCGGTTCGGGAACTAATCGATCCTACATCACTTACGGGGAATGCGCATGCCGAGAAGGAGGGTTGGTTAGTTCTTGTTCATCCAGTCGACGAAACTTCTCCAAAGGGTTGGATTGTCACGGTAAACCACGAAGGAAAAGTCGTGCATATTGAAGCGAGTATTTAACTGGGAGCAAACGCGCCGGGTGCAAATTGAGACGATCAGCATGAAATACCGCAAGCTACGAATCGCGTGGTCGGTGGCGTGGGGAATGGTGGCGCTGCTGCTCGTTGCACTTTGGGTGCGCAGCTATTGGGCGGTTGACTCAATCGAGACCCGAAAGTCGCCATCGATTTGGGTAATAGCATCGGGTAGAGGAGCGCTTGGATTTGGGTGCGGTCCGTTGGTGTCACAAGTTGGAGCCCGCGATTGGAAATTTGAAACTTACCCGCCCGACGACGACGAGCAATTCCCAGAACATTCATTCCTCCACATTTACATTGAACACTCGCCGGGTAAGTTGTCAGTTATTCTCCCGTACTGGTTCCTAGTGCCTATCGTCGCGGCGGTCGTCGCTGTCCCCTGGGTATATTTGCCATCGAAATTCTCCCTCCGCACACTCCTAATTGCCGCGACGCTCGTTGCCGTTGTGCTGGGCCTGCTCGTGTGGCTCCGTTAGCCCGAACTACTCGATCCTTGGTCCTTCCGCTGCTAAGATGCGTGTATGGACGATCAACGAACTGGACGAGAAGGCAGTAAGCGGCTGACAAGTCGCGAATCAACTCTCGTTTCACTCTTATTCTGGATGATGCAGATCGCGTTTATCGGCTTTGCCATCGTGGGCCTTTATCTCACGATGTTTGCCGTATCCCTGACGAGTCTCGCGATGACAGCGGCAGGCGTGTTAGGGCTTATTTGGTCGCAGCCTTACTTGCGGCATTTGCGGAACGAGCGGTGCAGCAGACCTACAGAGAAAAACTGAATCCCACACACCAGCTTACCCGCCCTCGTGGCGGGCATTTTTGTGCGCGGTAGAATTGGGGGAATGAAAGCAATTAGCAAACTTCTACCCAAACTCACTTGGCTGTGGCGTCGGAAGTGTCCTGATTGCTGCCAACGGTCGATGATCGGGCAATGCAGAGTTGAGCGACGGCTTGCTCCGCCGATTTGGCTGTTCAAGTGCGATAATTGCGGATCGAAGTATTATTGGATAGACGGGGAGTGGAGTCGCGACAAGTCTTTCCAATTACCGCACTAATAGAATGAAACACCGCAAGCTGCGAATCGCGTGGTCGGTGGCGTGGGGAATCGTGGCGACCCTTCTGCTTGTGTTATGGGTGCGGAGCTATTGGATTGATGACCAATGCGCTTTCCACAGCGTTAATTTCGGCTCATCGCACGGCAGGATTGCAATTGTTAATGATTCAAACTCGCTCAATGCGAATGCCGCAGCCACAGTTTATCCCTACGATTCGCCGTCAGGATTTGTTGTCGAATATGCGGATTGGTCGGAGTGGTACATTCACGCGCCGCACTGGTTCTGCATAGCGTCGTCTGCTGTAGTCGCTTTCTTATCTTGGCTCCACTGGCGTTTCAGTCTCCGCACTCTCCTAATCGCCACCACGCTCGTTGCCGTTGGGCTGGGGCTGATCGTGTGGCTCACGAGATTATGAGATGAAATACCGCAAGCTGCAGCACCATCAGGGTGGGTTGCGTTACGTTCCAGCGAGATTATCGTAGTAACCCGGTGGGACTTGGGGAGTGGTGTTGTACGCCGAAGGCTTCGGCTTCTAAACACCGGAGATCGGCGAGACTCGTTGATTCCATCTTGCGAATCGTACTTGCGCGACGTGCAGCGAGTACTAACCGATGCTCTAGCGCAGGGATTTTGCGCATGCAGTTACAAGATGGCGATTGGGTGGAGACTGATTCCGGTCTCAAAGGTCGAATCATCCACGTCAGCCGACTCTCGGCATTCGTGGAACTAGAATTGGTGGGCGGCAAAGAAGTTGTGCCGCTTTTGCTTAGTGAGCTAAAGCGGATCGACCCGCCGGATGATAAAGACGATCACTGATGAGTCAGGAGCGCGTTCAGCAGTGATCGATGGACATTCGGGGACCTCTGGCAATGTCGGGCGCTTGGTACTCTCTTGAGTGTTTCCCAGAAGCACCGACTGAGGTGACTTGCGGTCAATGTAGGCACACGGCAAAAGTCGTGGGAGTCTGCCCAGCAGATGGCGATTCGCCTACCTTTCAATGCTTAATTTACTGCAAGACTTGCGGTGGCCGAATTATAGAAGCCATTCATACTGAAAATGAGCGTCCGCATTCATAGCACCACATGAAACATCGCAAGCTGCGGCGGAATAGCTCAGGCTAATCGTGTGACTGCGGTCGTCGCCCGTCGAATTGTCGTGCTTTTCTTTTTTGTCGGTAGAGTCACAATAGCCTTTTTGCTAGCGGTGTCCTTTTCGTCCTTATTAAATGGCCGCAATTACGGTTTTGAAATGCCCAACTTGTGGGCAGACTCATTCGCTATTCGTCGTGTCGGACGACTCCTTTGTAGCTGGCGAAGCCTACGAATATCTCTGCCCTACCCGCCGCAAGTTGGCGCGTTTTGTGGCCGACAAGGCAATCGCTTCGATGAGGGTCGATCAACGCGCCCGTGGTACATTGCTGGTAACTAAAGCTTCTAAAAGGTGAACGGCAAGTATCAGATTTCGAGTGTGGAATTCTGGCAAACCGTGAAGTCTCGCTTGCCCACGGGCCAATTGCAGTAATAATGCCCCGTCCTCCAAAGACGATCGTCGGCTTGACTGTGTTGTCGGTGCCCCGGCAGTGCAGTCAGCCGGCGTCTTTTATTGATATTGACGGCAGAGTTTGACACTAAGGACGTAACGAATGAGAAACGGGTCCACGGCGGCAATTGCATTCATGGCACTGGCGGTGCTTATCGTAATGGGATACAACCACGACACAAGCGCCCAGCAGCTATCTGCCGCCAAACTGCAGCATTGGAAATATAAAGCTGTAGACGGTTTGGTTGACGTAGATCAATTCAACGATCTTGGTGGGGAAGGTTGGGAGCTAGTGACTGTCCACCCCCTTGGCGGTTCGCTCCAAGCGGTATTCAAGAAACCAATCAATTAGCTTCAGCGCAACAAAAAAGCCCTCGCCAGAATTCACTGACGAGGGCTTTTGTTATCTCTAAGCTGACTGTCGAACAGCTTTAGTTGTGAATCGCTAAATACGAAGCCGCGCTCGCACCGAATTGCAAATCGCCTAGATCAAAGTAGACGTTAAAAGCGTTACTCATCGTGCAGCGGTGAGCCGGGTCTAAGAACTTCGATCCTTCGTATGCGTTCGCATTCGTTACGGTAAATCCACCAGCACCACCGGGAGCGTTAAGCGTGGCCCCGACAAGGTCAGCAACGTAATCGCGCCGTTCGACGGGATTGAATCCTGCCCGCTTTAGTCCAGTCGGACAAAGCGTTGGCGATAGTCGTAATACGGAGCGCCGGGGTTGTTAGTATTGATTTCAGCTAGGCCGATGCCACCGGTTTAGATTTTCTGAATGTCGAGCGCGATGCGAAGCGACTCATTTGAAAGCCGTACTTCACCGAGATGTTATGACCAGCGAATTGCGAGGTGTCGCCAGTCACCGACCCTTTCCGCTTGGGAGCCCAGTTGGAATTAATCGGAGATGGATCGATTTTAGCGGTGCCTGTTTTGAGCACAGACCCATCCATCTGGAATTCATTCACGATATTACGAACGTTGAGCGTCGGTTTTGACAACTCGCCCGGGGGTTCGGTAGGTTTTCAAGCGGTTGTCGGGCGTTTACGGTGGTACCTGAGCCAGAGCCTTACTACTTTGCAATGTTCATTGGCTTGTAGCGATTTTGTCTTTACGACATAGAACATTTTTGCAGCAGCAAGTCTGACCGTATTGCTCACGAGATGAGCGCAACAGGAAACGCCCAAGATTCGCATCGAGTGGTCGGCTGCAGCATTTAGGTCCGCATCGGATGATCGACTCAAGTGACAAAAAGAGTACTATTGAAGGATGAGGGAAACCAGATACGAGGGCACCATCGTCGCTCGCACGGCCAGTGGCGAGGAAGTTATCGTCGAAGTCTTCAAGACAACGGTTATCGGTCAAATCGATACAGCGGCTGGAAACAGAACAGAAAGCCTGGGGTACCTTAAAATGAAGGATGGCCGGGGTGTGAAATACCTTAGTAAAGGTAGGTATCAGATAATCGACACTCCCGTTATAGATATCGTTTCGGATGACCCCAAAGCGCCGTAGCGGCACTCCTGTTATGCGATTCCCCGCATTCGGCTCTTCATCGTCGAGATGGCTATCCCCATCAATCCCTTCGTCGGTGAACTGCATTTAGGATGTTTCTGTGCGCGATGTTCTCATCTCGCGCCAAGTCGACTGAAACGAGTCTAGACGCGATTTGCAGTCTTATCAGCTTTGTAATCCGAGAGATTGTGTCGCCCATCCGCGACGCCGTCACCAGCCTCGTACCGCTGACGCCACTTGAGCGGATTCTCACCTTCTAGCTGTTCAAGAACCGTTTTCGCAATTTTACCGATCAAGTTATGCGAATGTGGTGCTTTTTTGACCGCTGCTGGCGCGGCTAAGTCGCGCTGTTCGCCTGCTCCCGACCGTGAAACATGCCGGCGCGTGAGTACCTGTCATTTGGCGCCGATTCTCAAATGTATAATGCTGCGCCCTAGGCAGAGCGCTCTACGATGTTGCTGAAGAGCTGTACCAAACCGCCGCCTAGACTTCACTGGTAACTGTTGTCACCGGTGGACCCATAATGAATTGGGCCCCGACGCGGACGACATCCGTCGCGACGGAAAACTCGACCGCAAGAACGGAAATATCATCTTGTGGTTTTTCCAGTCCCCGCCATTGTGTAATAGAGTCGGCTAATGTTGCGACGCCGTGGTCGAGCGATTCGGATCGCTCTCGGCCAATGGCACTCAGGAGCCGGGCCTCGCCAAACGCTGTCCCATCCGCATCCATCGCCTCGGGAACACCGTCCGAATACAGATACAGTCGGTCTCCCGCGGCGAGGCGAATTGAGCGCTCCTCGTAAGCGTCATCCGCTAAACCGATGGGAGACCCTTGGCTCTCCAGAATTCTAGGGGTTGCATCGCGTGATAAATGTACGGGGCCCGGGTGGCCGGCCGAGACATAGCGGAATTCGCCGCTCGCGACGTTCAAAACCCCATACACCATCGTAGCGAATTGAGTTGTCGCTAAGTCGAATGGGAACAGACGATTCAATTCGGCCGCGACTTCAGCTGGTGGCGTGATGTCGAAAACATTCGAAATATCTGCTCCTCGAACAAGAATAGAGGCGGGATCCGACGGCAGCGAAAGCAGGCGGCTCAATGTCACCGACAAGAGCGCCGACGCAACGCCGTGACCGCTGACATCCAGTACGTAAAGAGCAATGTTTTCGTGATTCAGAGGAATAATGTTTAGGCCATCCCCGGCAAGTTCGTCACACGGCCGGTAGATCCACGCGAACTCGGTGCCCGGAACGCGAGGCAGGTTACGAGGCAAGAATGCTTCTTGAATTTTCGCGGCAGCTTGCAGGTCGCGAGACATGCGGCAATTTGCCTTCGCAAGTAGCACGTTGGCGTCCTCCAATTCAGTTCGCAGCCGGCGGAGTTTTAGGTGAGTCTCGACGCGCGCGTGCAATTCCTCCATTTGAAAGGGCTTGGTGATGTAGTCTACCCCGCCCGTGGCAAAAGCTTTCACCTTGTCCAGCTGTTCCGTAAGAGCGCTGATGAAGATCACGGGAATTCCTCCGAGCAGCTCATCTGCTTTGAGGTGCTCGCACACTTCATAGCCGTTCATGCCCGGCATATTGATGTCCAACAGGATCAAGTCTGGCGGATCGCGCTCGGCTGCGAGGAGGGCTAGCTTGCCGCTTGGAGCGGGACGAACTTTGTAGCCGCGCTCTTTGAGCATGCCAGCCAAAACCTGAAGATTGGCGGGGGTATCATCCACTATCAAAATACTGGCGGTTTGCTCTCCCGCAGATTCAAGCTTTTGCGGCGTCAATGAAATCCCCCTCGCTAAACAGGTCAAGAAGTTTTTGGTACTGGAAGCCTTCTGCTAGCCGGCGTAGACCCTTGGCAACGCCGGGATCGTGAAGTTCTACCGCATCGATCATTGTCAGTAGTTGGTCCAGGTCCGCAGTAATAACGGCTTCACGCATCGGGTCAATAACTTCCTGCGGCCAGCCGGATAGCGACTGGGATGTCAGCTCCGCCGGCTCGTCCGGAGCCTGCGCTTTGGAATGGTCAGCGTAAACATACTGCACACCGGAGTGGGCGTGGATCTTTTCGAATAGTTCTGCCTCCCTGAATGGCTTACTAATGAAATCGTCAGCGCCGATCTCCAATAGCTCCTGGCGGTTTTCGTCCATCGCGCTGGCTGTAACTGCGATAATCTTTGGAAGCGTACCATGCGGCAATGCGCGGATCCGCCGGATCGCTTCATGGCCATCCATCACCGGCATTCGAAAATCCATCAAGATCAAATGGGGCCGCCACTGCTCAAATTGTTCGACTGCTTCCGCTCCATTGGTCGCCATTCGAATCTCGAAACCGACTGGACCCAGAAGCTGAGCCAGCAACTGGCGGTTATCATCGATGTCATCGGCGATCAACACTCGGCATGTCGGCTGATCGGACTTAATTCTTAGCACGTGACGTGCGTTTGCTTTCGCTTGAATCGCCTGGGCTTCACCCTCAGTTAAAGGCAGCTGAATCTCAAAGATGCTGCCTTTGCCAACTTGGCTGTGGACCGTAATTGCGCCGCCCATCAGGCAAACAAATTCCTTACTGATCGCCAGGCCCAGCCCTGTGCCAGTGCCTGTCTGTTGTCCTGTTTTGGTCTGTTCAAAATGCCGAAATAGCTTTTCTTGGTCTTCGGGCGATAACCCTGGGCCGGTGTCTTCGATTTCCACGCGGAGCAATGGGCCCGCCTCGCACTGGCGATCTGCTCTCACACGTACGCCGATGCCACCCTGTTCGGTGAACTTCACAGCATTACCCAACACATTGATGAAGACCTGACGCAGCTTGTTGATGTCGCTCACGATGTAACGTGGGACATCGCCAATCATCTCCACCGAGAACGACAGTTTTTTCTCATTCGTGCGGACGCGAAACATCATCTCCAGGTCTTTGAGTAGCTCAGAAAGGTCGAACGTCGAGGTGCTCAGAGTTGTGCGGCCTGCTTCAATTTTGGACATCTCGAGTACATCGTTGATCAGGGCGAGTAGATGCTCGCCGCTGCGGTTGATAGTCCCCAGGTACTGGCACTGCTGGGGAGTGAGATCCTGGTCGCGGAGCATTAGCTGGGAAAAGCCCAGGATGGCATTCATTGGCGTACGGATCTCGTGGGACATGTTCGCCAGAAAAACGCTTTTGGCACGGTTGGCCTGTTGCAAAGATTGTTCGTAGCGTTTGCGTTCCGTCACGTCGCGCGCTGCGGCAAACACGCCCTGCAGTTTCCGGTCTCGATCGTGGAACGTACTCGCGTTGTATGAGACCACGGTTTCCTTGCCATCTCTAGCTCGGGCTGTGAGTTCATAATCCGTGAGTTTACGTTCTCCCAAGACCAACATGATCCCGGCCTCCGCCCGCTCTGGGTCAGTGAAGTAATCCTTGAACGGCGCGCCGATGAGCTCGTCGCGCGTACATCCGGTCAGTGCCTCCATTTGCTTATTGACGTCGGTAATAATGCCCCGCGGATCGGTGGTTATTAGCGCATCAATATTGGATTCAATTAGCGAGCGAGTGTAGAACTGCTGATCGCGGACGCGTTGATCAAGCAGCATTCGTTCGGCCTCCACCTGTTTGCGCACGGTGTTATCAGTACCAATCAACAGATAGCCAATGATTCCTTCTTCCTCGTCGCGCAGTGCAGTGACGGATACATTGGCCGGGAAGCGACTGCCATCTTTGCGGATGTAGGTCAATTCGTAGATGTCCTCGATCCCACGTGAGGCTTTGAAAACCAAAGCTTCGAAGCCGGGCGTGATCTTGGTTCCAAGCTCAGCGCTCAACGCTTTGGCCCGAATAATTACTTCCTGCGGGTCCGAAATATCAGCTGGGGTAATCTTATTCATCACCTCTGCTGCCGTGTAACCCAACATGCGCTCGGCCCCGACGTTGAAGATTTGAATAACCCCCTTTTCGTCGGTGGCGATGCTCGAAAAATTGGCGCTGTTAAAAATGGCATTCTGCAGGGCACCTGCTTTGAGCAATGCATCTTCTGCCTGCTTGCGAGCAGTATTATCGGTGCCGATCAAAAGATAGCCGATGATGGCGTTTTGGTCGTCGCGCAGTGCCGTAACGGATACTACGGCCGGAAACCGGCTGCCGTCCTTGCGGATATAAGTCAGCTCGTAGATGTCCTCGATGCCGCGCGCGGCCTTAAAGACCAGCGCCTCGAAGCCGGGCGTGATCTTGGTTCCCAGCTCAGCGCTTAAGGCTTTGGCGCGGGCTATTACTTCCTGCGGGTCCGAGATATCGGCCGGGGTAATCTTGTTCATCACTTCCGCAGCCGTATAACCCAGCATGCGTTCCGCTCCAACGTTGAATATTTGGATGACCCCCTTCTCGTCGGTTGCAATGCTTGAGAAGTTGGCGCTATTAAAAATTGCGCTCTGCAACGCGCCGCCTTTGCGCAGAGCTTCCTCAGCCTGCTTCCGCTCGGTCACGTCCCCCATGGCCAGCACGAGCAATTCGCCGTGGTGCCCCGCTTGGAGCTTCCGGGCGTTCAGCAGCATCACTCTGCGGCCGATGGCGGGGAAGGTATGATCGAGTTCAAAGTCGTCGAACACGGAACTCTTGGGGACAATGTCTTCGAGCAGAGTCCGTAAGTCAGGGATGTCCCATTGTCCATTGCCCAATTCGTAGATGAGACGGCCTTCGGTTTCCTCGGCCGAAACATGGAACGTTTGATAGAAGGCGCGGTTGGCGGATTGAACGCGTAATGTTGCGTCGAGGATCAGCAGCGGCTCGCGCACCGTATCGACGATGTTCTGCGCATAGTTCTGAATTTCGTCGACCAGCGGTTTTTCATCCATCATCAATCTTTCTACGTGCAAAGCCGTAATGGCCAACTTCTCGTAGCGTTGGCGATCCAAAAACCACGAGACTAACGTGTCAGACGCTCGTTGACCCAAGTCCCGAAGTAGCTGAAGCTGTGCGCGCCTAACGGCTCTGCTAGATTGGCAACTTTCAACGCGTCATCTCGGTCTTTGGCTTCCACTCCAATCGCGTAATGTCCCGCTTGTAGTTCCCTAATAGCGAACTCCGTGAGCGCGTCTTCGCCGTCGCCGAAGTTAAACGTCTGTTGAAGACGTTCCAGCAGGTCGACACCGTCCTCGCCTTTCAGCGCAATGATCGTCGGTGCGGCGTAACCGGCCGCCTTTAAGATTTTTGTGACCGTGTCGAATTGCTCTTTCGTGTCCACAAAGCCAATAACCTGCCCTTCGGGCCTAGTCAATTGTTGGCCGTGGTCGATAGCGGGTTTTATTACCATAGTTCGTTTCTCCTTTTACCTTGCTGACATGCTCGATCGTGGTACTTCTTGCCGCTTAAGTCCAGCGGCAAGACCCACCAGGGCGAGAGCGCGGATGAACCAATAGCCGAGGTCAACTTGCCACCATCGCAAGCCAAATCGCGCCGACGTTGGAAAGGCATGATGGTTGTTATGCCAGCCCTCACCCAGTCCGAGCGCACCAAACACAAAGTTGTTTCGGCTTTGGTCGTCCGTTTGGAACGGTCGCCTGCCCCACAGGTGACATATTGAGTTGATGCTCCAGGTCACATGATGAACCAAGAATATCCGCGCTAATCCGCCCCAGAGCAGACCAGACAGAGCGCCCATCCACGTTCCCGTCAGCAGGCCACCCAACGCAGCGGGAATTAGCAGGCCAAGGATTGCCCATAACGGAAAGAGCTGGCTTGCTCTTCGCAGTAGACCGCTCTGGCGTAAGTCTTTGACATACTGCGGTAGGCTCGGCGAGTCAGGTTCGAAAAACCAGCCCATGTGCGCGTGCCAGACGCCGCGAACTAGCGCCTTAAAGCCGCCACCGTGATCATGCGGCGAATGCGGATCTTCGCGCGTGTCACTGTACTGGTGATGACGTCGATGTATGGCGACCCACTTCAGAAGTGGGCCTTCTACTGCCATCGAACCGAGCACAGCGAGTAGCAATTGGATCGTCGTATTAGTGTCAAACGCCCGGTGTGTAAACAATCGATGGTAACCGACAGTAATACCCAAGGCGGTGAGGATGTACATTCCCAACAGCAGAATACCGTCGACCCAATCGAAGCCTCGGCCCCATAGTGAAACTATGGCAGCGACGAAGCCCGCAAAGGGCAGGATCACCACGGAAAGGTTCACCACTCGTACGCTCAGGGACACGGCAGGCACGACTGCGGCGCTGGACCGCAGCGTTGTTTCAGGAATTAAACCGTTCGTTGATTCCGACATATTTGATTTTCTTTTCTAACTTAAATCCGTTGCAATGCCACGACAGGAAACGAAAAAGCCGATGCGGCGAAATACCCAGAGGGTACTCCATCGCATCGGCTTACTCATTAACGAGCCACCCGACCCGGCCGGGCTGCTCTTTATAAAGTCATCCGAGAACTTCTCGTAATTTCACACTGCAGCTGCCGAAGTTCAACAACGGCTGCATCTACGTATCTTCTACTTCAACTATACGGCTCACAGTGCGGGTTACCAGCCCCATTTAGCGACTGTTTTGCATGGGTTAAGATTTATAAGTGGCAGCTACACAGCATCTACCGACGATTTGTCGCGCCGCTCGGCCACTCGTTTGTTTTGCAATTGTTTGGAATTGCGCGACTTGATTGATGTCCTATGAAGACCCGGGGAGAAATCGAAGCCGCTATCTGCAAGGGCATCAGCCGCTTTGAGCAGGACTATATGGGTCGCGGACCGAAAGACATACATGCCTACCTGATCGATGATCTATTGGTAGTCCGCCTAACAGGCGTTTTAACCGTGGCGGAGCAGCAATTGGTCGCCTCGCTCCCTGCTGAAAAGGGAAGGGATCTACTGAAGCAGGTTCGAGTTCATCTCATCGAAACAGCGCGGCCGATTATGGAGGCCATGGTCGCCGATGTCACCGGCGTAAAGGTCGTCAGTCTGCACCACGACATTAGCACGACTACAGGTGAAGAGGTCGTATTGTTCTCGCTAGTCGAGAAGCCAGAGGTTCGGGAAACTCGGTAGGTTTGGAGCAGTCATAGTTGAGCCGACTCTCACACACACGTCCTATGGACGGCCTAAACCAGTTTCGGACAAGTTCGTTCCCGATGCCTTAGCGGTCAGCAACATTAGCCGTGAAGGAACGCTTTCATTTGAAGATCCAATCTGCGTCATGCAGCAATTCCAAGCGTGGCTCAAGACGAACTACAAATCCCGGATTTTGTTTGTCGCCGACAACAAGGGTTCGATTGGCAATTCATTAATTGGTACTTCCATCATTTCCTGGGAAGCAATCCGTTCGGGTTCAGCTCGACGAACCTAGGCTCTCTTTACAAAGGCATGGAGAAGGATACGTTCGTGAACTTTAAGCACCTTCGAAAAACGAAGCACACTCATAACTCTGTGGATGACGCTCGTGGAAATGCCGAAGCGCTGCTGCCGATGAAACCGGTCTTAAAATTAACTTCTCGTAACTGACGCGGGGTTTAGTCGAATTTACTATCTTTTGAATTGCTAAAGGCGCCGTTCTCTTGACGAGGTGCCTCACTGGACGTGTAAAATTCCTGAGCACTGGACTTATTCGGAATCGAATTTCAAGCGGAACTGCTGACGTCAAGCATGCGTCAATTTGCACGATTAGAGTTCAACTTGTACGCCGACTTCCACAACTTGTTGGGCCGGAAGCTTAAAAAACAGCGTCGCCGACTGCGCGTTGCGTGACATGAATGCGAACAGGCTCTCACGCCACATGTACATGCCCGACCCGGGAGTTGCTAACAAAGTCTCCTTACCTACGAAATAGCTTACCGTCCGCTGATCGGTCAAGTTGCCGAGAGACGCAGCGGGCATCAGTTCACGCGGCACATCCGGCACCTCCATGAAGCCGTAGGTGAGCGTGACTCGATAAAACTCATCGCCAACCTTCTGGCTCTCGAGCCGCTGTTGCTCCGGCACATGCGGGACCTCTGCCGTCTGCACAGCGAGGATGATGTTTCGCTCATGAAGAACCCGATTGTGAGTAACGTTCTGACAGAGTGCCAATGGCGTCCCCAGCGAATTTCCCGACAAGAATACGGCTGTCCCCGGAACACGGGCGGGCGGATTTGCGAGCAGATCGGCAACGAACGAATCCTCGGAAAGCTTTGAATCGCGAAGCCGCTCGGCCAAGAGTCGCCGCCCGTCGCGCCAGGTACTCATTAGCAGGAAAATGACGGCAGCGATCGTTAGCGGGAACCACCCACCATGAAATACTTTGAGAAGAGTCGCTCCAAAAAACGACAAATCGATTCCCAAGAAAAACACGGCAAATAGAACGGCTAACAGCGGGTGCCATTTCCATTTAGAGAGAACTAGCAAAAAGAAAATCAGCGTCGTGATCACCATCGTAATCGTGATGGCCACGCCATATGCCGCGGCCAACTTACTGGAGGAATGAAAACCGAGCACCAGTGCGATACTGGCTACCATCAGTGCGCGACTGACGGCCGGAATATAGATCTGACCAAATTGCTCCGACGAAGTGTGCTCGATCCGAAGTCGCGGGCAGTAGCCCAATTGAATTGCCTGGAGGGTTAATGAAAACGAGCCCGTGATTACAGCCTGCGAAGCCATGACCGCGGCCAATGTGGCCAAGGCGATGACAGGGTAGAGCGCCCAACCGGGAGACATGTAAAAGAAAGGATTTACGGCGGCCTCCGCGTCGCGCAGCAATAGCGAGCCTTGGCCAAAGTAATTCAGCAGTAACGCGGGAAACACGACGGCGAACCAAGAAACGCGAATCGGAAAGGTACCGAAGTGGCCGATGTCGGCGTATAAGGCTTCGCCGCCGGTAACGACCAAAAATACGGTCCCCAGAATGACGAACCCTTGCCACCCATTGGCATCGAAGAGGTTCCACGCATACATCGGATTGATTGCCGCCAGGACGCTTGGGTTCTGAAAGATGTGGGCAGCTCCCAACACTGCAAGCAAGCAAAACCATGCCAGCATGAGGGGGCCGAATAAAGCTCCAACGCGGGCTGTTCCCCTCGCTTGAAACCAAAACAATAAAATGAGAATTGCCACGGCAATGAAGTCCACAAACCCGTCGACAACGGGCGTGGCCAGTCGCAAGCCTTCAACCGCGCTAAGCACGGAAATTGCGGGTGTGATCATTCCGTCGGCATAAAGGAACGCAGCCCCGAGTAGGCCGAGGACAATCACAAAGCCTCGCTTACCTGGTGGCGTTAAGAGAGCCGAGAGCGCCAAGATGCCGCCTTCGCCGCGATTGTCTGCGCGGAGGATGAACAGCAGGTACTTCACAGAAATAATGAGCGTTAACGCCCAAAAGATAAGTGATAACACTCCCAGCACGTTGAGTCGCGACAACGGCAAAGCATGCGGGCCATGAAAACATTCGCGAAGGGCGTATAACGGACTTGTTCCGATGTCGCCATAAACGATACCTAGAGCGCCTAACGCGAGTAACTTCCATTGCGGGGGCGGCTTGCGTTTGTCGATGTGCTCGGGCACCACTTCGCCTCCGTCTGGTGAGTTGGTCAAACTCGCGGGTACAGACATTTTATGGCAGTACGGTCCCGAGATCGAACCTAAACACGCGACGATCGTTTCAACAATACGATTCGCCAAGATGCCGCCTACCACTCCACTGGGCAACGACGCCGACAACGATTATCCAGGCGATCTGAATTAAGACGGCATGGGACATTCCTTATTACTCTGGTGCTTCGAACCTTTTGCCGCGATTCCACCCCTGGCGGTGCGTTGAAAGTTAGAAGGGGACTGTGTGGCCTGCAAGTCACGTTCCCGGCAGTGGGGCGCCGGCGTCAATCGGTGGGCCTCGTTGGCACGACGGCTTTTGGGAGTTTTGGTGGCCGCTGCCCGCTCCTTTTTTCGACGGATTGTAGAGAGACGTATTCGAGCTCTTTTTTGGACCGGGCCGCCCGCAATAGAAGCCCGCCACGGCTCATATCCCCCCGGCCAATAAAATCGCGAGGAAACAGCAGTCGTGAGCCGAACACGGTAAGAAGCGGCTGGCAATATTTATCTGTTGCAATGCTGCCTAGCAGAACGACTTCGCACGCTTCAGTGAGCTTGGCTTTGAGCTCATTGAGACTGTGTTGAAGCGGCTGAACATAGCGCGGTTCTCCAAGATCGATGGGAACTTCAGCGAACTGTTTAAGTGTTAGTAGGCCGACAATTGTGTGCGGAGAAAGCAGTCCGTGACTGGACGTGATCACGTATTGCGGCAGAATACCGCCGGTGGCCCTTCCAAACTCACTGGCGTAAGTCGTTTTTCCTCGAAAGTAAAGACCACTAAGAAACGTAAAGGCTTCGGCTAAGGCAATCCCTCTTCCGCGTACGCGCTGGGCGAGTTCGAACTTCGCCTCACTTCTCATCAGCAGTTCAGCACGCTTGCCGTCGGTTCGAGCGGGCGACAGCATAAAGATTCGGCTGGTCATTCGTCTTATCCGTCGATCCTGGCCGCGGTTTCAGGTGCGCGAGAGTGCGGCAGTAAGCTGCTTTAACATAAAAGTATTAAGTACCTCCTTTGCTTCCAACCAGCTGCGCTTCGCTTGATTTATCCCAGCCGGCATGAAATCAAGTTCGCGGATGCTGTGAGCATCTGTGTTGATAGCGAGCTTAACGCCCTTGTCTTTCGCAATTCTGGCGTGCTCGTCGCTGAGGTCAAGTCGATTAGGATTGGCGTTGATTTCAAAATAGCAGCCACAGTCGATCGCATGGCGAACCAACCGTTCGAAGTCGATTTCATAACCTTCGCGGCGTAATAAGAGCCGCCCAGTGGCGTGGCCGATGATATTGCAATAACGGTTATCCATAGCGCGCATTAACCGCTCGGTTTGCGTTTGTTTGTCGAGTGCGAACTTCGAGTGGATCGAGCAAATCGTCAGGTCCAACTCCTTTAAGACGCTGGCGGGATAGTCAAGTTTTCCGTCCTCTAGGATGTCCACTTCGGCTGACTTCAAAACCGTGATGCCGCCTTTGAGCTTTACATTCACTTTGTCGATCACCCTGCACTGTTGCAACAGACGCTTGGGCGACAACCCATTGGTAATCTTGAGCGATTGCGAATGATCCGCAATTGCAATGTACTCGTACCCCTTCTTGTGAGCTGCCTCCGCCATCTCCAAAATTGTGTTTGCGCCGTCACTAGCCGTGGTATGCATATGGAGATCACCACGGATATTTGCCAGCTCAATTAATGTGGGGAGAGTGTTATTCGCTGCTGCCTCGATTTCTCCTCTTCCCTCCCTGAGGTGCGGCTCGATTAATTGTAAGCCCGCCAATCTGTAGATCTCTGCCTCCGTCTTCGCCTTTGTGCCTAGGGATTTTATCGAGAGAGTTTTGTGTCGCGACCGGAGCGCCTGTTTAAGCTCGTCGATATGCGCGGACGACCCGGTCGAAAGGAGTTGGCTCAGTCCCCACTCTTTTTCTGTGGTAAAACGAAGCGTTACGTGCTGGCCAACGGAGAGGCGGTAGATGGCTTGGTCCTTCCCAAGCCTCTTGTATGAAAGGACTCCGGGAAAATTCGCTATCCGCTTGGCGACCGCAGGGATGTTCTTCGCGACAACGAGATAGTTGACGTCGCCGATTGTATCTTTTGCTCGCCGGTGACTGCCGGTGACCGCGATTCGCGATATTCCAGGCAGTTCTTTCACGAACTTTGAAAAGTTCGTAACTAAGTCCCTGACTGCCCAATGAAGCATTCGTGGACGTTCATCCAATCCCTGGCGTATGTGAAATTCGATTCTGCTTCCCAAGACAGAACGAATTTCGCCGGAATCGAGCCGCTCTCGGAGTTCCCGCAGGCTTTTAATTTGCAACTTCTTATAAACTCGCTTAACGCGTGCAGGATCGAGCTGCGGTTTTTCTGCGAGTTCTAATAGCTCGGGTGGAAGTTTCGCAGAAGCTCTTTCGAGTTGCGGCAGTGTACCGGTCTTTACGATGTCCCTGACCTTGGCACTGATCGCCTTTCCGACACCGGGAATAGATTCAAGACCGGCCGGCGAGCGGGCTAGTTTGGCAACGTCCGCATCGCTCGCAGCAATATTATCCGCGGCACGTCGATACGCTTTAATCTTGAACCGGTCGACGCCCTCTAACTGCAATGTCGTTGCGTAACGACGAAGAAGGTCGGCTACTTTTTCGTTGGCGGCGACCATGAGTTTGGATTACTAAGCTCTCTTTCGACGGGCAGTAGCTCGACGGGAGGTGCGACGCTTCTTGGTCGCGCCTGATCTCTTGTTCTTGCCAACGTTTGCTACGCTTTGTTTGAGAGCGTCCATCAAATTGATCACCCCCTGTTCCTGCTCCTCCTCGGGAGGCTCAACTTCGACGCCTTTCTTCTTGGCGGTAATCGCTTGCTTAACCTTTTCGCGGTAACGGTCCTTATACCCAGCAAAGTCAAATTTTCCGTCGTGCCACTTACTGATCAGGTCTTCGGCCAACTTCAGTTTGCTGGCTGCCGTCTTGGGACGGGAGAACTCGCCTTTTATCTCGGAAGGTTTGCGAATTTCCGCGTCATAATTCAGCATGGCCATTGTCAGAACACCATCGAGCGGCCTCACGACCGCGAGCTGTTCGCGACCGCTAAAGACGACTTGGCCGACTCCCCAGCGTTTTTTCTTTTCCATCGCCGCCTGGAGGAGAGCGTAGGGCTCATTCGCACCAGCTCCAGAAGGAATCAAGTAGTACATTCGTCCGTCGAAATAAATCGGGTCGATCTCGTTAGAACTCACGAACGCGTCGACGGTTAAGGCTCTCTCCTCTTCGCTCCTCAGCGCGTCTAGCTCTTCTTTTTCAAACTCCACGAAGTGTCCCTTGGCGACCTCGTATCCTTCCACAATTTCATCGTTTGGCACTTCACCGTGCTTCGGGCACATCTTCGCGTAGTGAATTCGCTCGTGATCGGGCTCGTGCAGCAAGTGAAAATGAACTTCGGCGTTCTGTTTGTTTTCGGCGTTCACCGCCTGCACTTCGAAAACGACGAGTCCAAATCGCAACTGACCTCGCCAGCTTGCTCGAAACTTAGAGCGAGGCTTTGACTTCTTTCGCTTCGTAGCCATTTTCTATTCCCTTCAAACTGACGCCGCAGCGGTCGAGCCCTGATCATTTCTTAGGTAGTCGACGAAGATCTTATTCTTCCGCGCCGCTTTACTGATTTTGGCGATATGGCGGTCGGAAGTCGCAGCGACTAGAAACTCCGCCACGGGTTTACTAACACCTTGGCTTCGTCCCAAGTGGATCGCCGTTAAACTGGTAGGACGATATCCAGGCCTTTGCCACCCGTCGTCTTAACAAATGATGTAAGACCCAGCTCTTTTAAAAGCAATCTAACTTCTTTGGCGGCCACCACAGCGTCGGGCAATGCAGCCGAAGGATCAGGATTCACATCGAAAATCAAACGGTCCGGCTTTCATAATTATCTGCCGCGTCGAACCCCACACCTGAATCTCGTTATTGTCCGCCGTTCACGCGCTCGAACGCTATTCGTGTGCTACTTTCCGCTTCGCCTTTTTGGCAGTCGTCTTCTTAGCTGGAGGCTCCTCTCCGTCGCCCGGCTCTTTTGCCTGGACATTGATGGCCTCGGCTAACTTTGTGAGCGTTTTGTCGGTGTCGCCCTCTTCATCTAAGGTTTGCTGCAGCAACTTCATGGCGGAATTGTTGCCGAGAAGCTTGGCGTATGTTCGTACGCATCCGTAACCTGCGATTTCGTAGTGCTCGACACGCTGAGCAGCAGCGATCAGAGCGGCATCTTTGACGTCCGGCTCCGCGTCTTCTTCGATGACTTCGGCACTTTCTTTAATCAGGCCCTCCATCGCTTTGCACTTTTTCCCTTTCGGCGAAACCCCCAACTTCTCACAGATCTGTTCCAGCCGTTCTACGTGGCCTTCGGTTTGTTTGAGATGCTTCTCAAAACCGGCTTTTAGCTCCTTGGACGTGGCAGCTTTGGCCATTTTTGGCAGGGCCTTTGTCAACTGCGTTTCAGCGCTGTATAGGTCCTTCAGCTCGTCAGTGAACAGATCCTCAAGGGATGACAATTCCATCATTGACTCCTATGAATTCGAAGTTCGCGTGATTCGCGAATATTATTGCAAACTTTGTACCGACATCCGACCACCGGCACAGAGTGTTTGAGCCGCAGGTTCATGGAGAATCTCCACCACTTCGCCGAATTGTCTTCAACGCTTTGGAGTTGCCTCTGCCAACTTGGTTCCGAGCGGGTCACGGTAACGTCACTGATTTGACTCGAACGCCCACCGACCCCACCGCCTAGCGTCCGCCGAACGAGTCCGCGGCAAGGTACGCCGTTTGCCAAGAACTGCGGCGTGTACCGGACTGGTTGCGAAGGGACAAATCTAACATGCCGAAATCAACATACGTAAAGCGGGCAGGTAGAAAAAAAGCTTCACCGTTTAAAGAAAAAGGACTAATCGACTTCGTTGTCGAAACACCTAAGGGAGCGCGGAACAAATTCAAATTCGACGAAGAACTAGGACAGTTTCGCTTGTGCAAGGTGCTGCCGGCCGGAGCGTCTTTCCCCTACGACTTTGGATTTATTCCGGGCACGCGAGGGGCCGACGGTGATCCGCTCGACGTACTGATACTAATGGACGAGTCCGCCTTTCCAGGCTGTATTGTCGAGGGCCGTTTAGTAGGTGTTATTGAAGCCGAACAAGAAGATGAAGGCGAGCTAATCCGTAATGATCGACTAGTGGCGGTCGCCACCGAAGCCCACGATTATCGCGATATAAAGACGCTCAGCGACATCAACGATCAGTTGCTCAAAGAACTAGAGCACTTCTTCGAATCGTACAATGAGGCCGAGGGAAAAACATTTAAGCTCCTCGCCAACCGCGGCCCCAAACGCGCCAAACGGCTTGTGAAGGAGTCTATGGCAGTCTCGCGAGAAGCAAAGCGACGGCCAAAGTAGCCTAGCAGATACTATCATCGAAAATGGTTACTACTCAGACGCATAGCTGTGACAGGCACGACGAGACGAGTCCTGACCGAAGCGAAAAATTATCCGACGCCATAAGCCACTTGTTAGAGGAGTGCCGAATGGTGTTGCCTGGAATTCAAGCGCTATTCGGTTTTCAATGGATCGCCTTTTTCAATCAGCGCTTCACTGATCTTACGCACACTTATCAGAGTCTGCATCTAGCGGCGACGGCGGTGGTTGCGATCTCTGCCGCCCTTCTCATGACACCAGCCGCCTATCATCGCGCGGCTCGCAGTAAAGCCATTTCGGAACATTTCATTTCCCTGTCGACGCGTTTGATACTTTCGGGGATGTTCTGCCTCAGCCTCGGGATAGCTACTGACTTTTTCGTAATTTCGTCATTCGTGGTCAACAGCTTGCCCTTGTGCTTCGGTTTGGCATCAATGATTTGGCTCGTTCTGATCGCGTTATGGTTCGCGTATCCAGTCATCACGGCTCGCACAACGAATTCCAACGGAAATTAAAAGTGTATCAGTCTAAAAAGATGCCCGGTGACTGTCTGACGGGTCGTTCTGGCGCCGCATTACTGTTGATAGACGTCATTAACGATTGCGACTTTCCCGAATCACAGCAACTTGTGAAATTCGCGATTCCCATGGCGCGCAAGATCGCAGCGTTAGCGGAACGAGCGCGGCAGCAAGCGTTCCGGTCATCCACATCAGGGACAACTCCGGCCGGTGGCGGTCCGATTTCAAGTCCATTGTGAAACATTGCGTGAGCGAACAATCGAAAGGCCGTTCAATTGTTGAACTTCTCTCTCCGAAGGAGCGCGATTATTTCGTGCTAAAGCCGAAGCATTCCGGATTTTTTTCGACGACGCTGGACGTGCTTTTGGCACGACTAGGCGTCAAGACGGTAATCATTACCGGTATGGCGGCCAACATCTGCGTGCTCTTCACGGCGAACGATGCTTACATGCGCAATTTAGATGTCATCGTGCCGAGTGATTGTGCGGCTTCTAATACGAAAGAGCTCAACGACTATGCGCTGGATCAGATGCGGACCGTGGTGAAAGCAAACATTGAGTCGTCGGATACACTCAATAATGACCGACTTATGACGTTCGGGGGAGCTATGGCAAGCGAACCGCAAAGTGATACTAAAACACAAAAGTGACCTATGGCGAATGACCCACCGCGGGACGAGAACGACAAAGGCGAGTCATCATCATTCAAGGAGATAGTTAAGGCTCTTGGTCCTGGATTGATCACTGGAGCGTCCGACGATGATCCTTCTGGCATTGTCACGTATTCCATCGCGGGCGCCGCTTTCGGCTACAGCACGCTATGGACGGCGTTAATCACTTTTCCGCTGATGGCTGGTGTTCAGCTTATCTGCGCACGGATTGGACTTGTGTATGGCTGCGGCCTGGCGGCCGTCATGCGGAAATGCTTCCCGAAAAAGCTTGTATACCTAGCGATCATTTCTCTTTTAATTGCGAATACGATCAATGCTGCCGCAGATATGCAGGCGATTGCTGCCGGGATCAATATGCTCGTCCCGGTTCCGATCATTGTTCTCATCCTGCCAATCGCCGTCATCATCCTGATTGTTCAGGTCTGGGGAACATATAAAACAATCGAGAAGATTTTCCGATGGTTGACGCTATCGCTATTCGCATAAATCGCCGCGGCCATAATGGCCAAGCCGAATTGGAGCGAAGTTCTGCATGGTACGTTTGTACCAAGTTTCAAGTTGGACGCGGAGTTCCTGTCCACACGCGTAGCCATTCTCGGCACTACGATTTCTCCTTATCTGTTCTTCTGGCAGTCTAACCACGAAGTCGAGGAGAAAAAGGCCGAGGAAGGAGCCGAGCCTGGTAACCCATCCGAAAAAGAATTGAAGAACGCGGTTTGGGACGTCAACGCGGGGATGCTACTCTCGAATGTCGTGATGTACTTCATCATCCTGGCCGGCGCGGCAACACTCCACGAGTCAGGTAACAAAGAAATCGAATCCGCGACGCAGGCCGCCGAAGCGTTGAAGCCGGTCGCCGGCGATGCAGCATATGTTTTGATGGCCATAGCGCTAATTGGAACTGGGGTCTTAGCCGTACCTATTCTCACAACCTCGGCTGCCTTCAGCGTCGCTGAAGCCTTCGGTTGGAAATGTGGCCTCGACGAAAAGCCCGGTCAGGCGAAAGAGTTCTACCTTGTAATGAGCGCTTGCACGATTGTCGCTCTGGCGATTGATTATCTGGGCATCAATCCGATGAAAGCATTATTTGTTACCGCCGTGATCAACGGTTTCCTGTCTGCTCCGCTGTTGGTGGGAATTATGATCGTCTCAAACGATCGTAAGATCATGGGAAGCCACACCAACAGCCGTCTCTTAAACGTCCTTGGCTGGACAACAACTGCTCTGATGTCGCTAGCCGCGATCGTTCTGGTGTGGACGTGGTTCCAGTGAGAGAGGATTCGCAACTCCACGAAAGGAAATATCCGATCAGACTGGCAATAACCTGCTAGCGACAATTTCGGGCGGACGAGAATTGCCGGGAGCACATCAAGAACTTACTCTGATGCTCGCCCCAACATCAGAGTTTGCAACGAGCTGAATGCGAAGTCACGTTTGTGCGGCAAAAACTCGGGCGAGCGTGGGTCCGCTAGACTGCCAAGTCGCCTACACATCTTATCGCTTAACAGTTTCTCTGTGCGTTCCAGCAAATCCTTTAAGTACAGTTCCACAAACTTGCTTAGCGCCTCAGCGGCCGGGCCGAAGCGAGTAATCAGGCACTGCTCACGTCTAAAACCTGTGAATCCGGCCTCTGCAAAGAGTTGCATTGCGAACCGGGGAAAATACGTGCCGATGTAGCTGTCCTCGTCTCCGATTTCGCGATGCTCGGCCTGCCGAATGGCAAGTTCGAGATCAGGAGGAGAGGAAAGCATTACCGAATGAATGTTGTCCGATTCCAGCACCGCGAGTAGCCCGCCGGGGCGGGCCACGCGGCGAAATTCGCGGAGCGCTTTTCTGATATCCGGATAGCTATGCATGCTGTGAGCTGACCAGACAACGTCCACCGAGCCATCGTCAAACGGCAAGTCACAGACATCGGCGTTAACAAAACGAATGTTACCGACGGCGCCACTTTTTTTCCTAGCTTCCTTGAGATATGCGTCGGAATTATCGATGCCAGTTACCTCGGCCTGAACTTCCGAAAGAAGTTTTGTGAAGAATCCGTCGCCGCAACCGACATCGATTGCACGGAGGCTTTGATCCGGCAAATGCCGGACAATCTGGCGAAAATCGTCCTCTAGTGCCTCGTGCAGCGCCTGCAGACGAATAGCGTACGAGGGCAACGAATCACTCATCTTCATACCACCGAAGGCGAATTACGATTACTTAAGCGGCGGTAGTTTCGCCGCCCGAGACCGTGAGGATTTCACCGCTGATGTAACTGGAGTCCGCGTTCGACGCAAAAAACACAAATGCGGGGGCTACCTCTTCGGGTTGTCCAGGGCGCTTCATCGGCGTGTCGGCGCCGTGCGCAGCGACTTCTTCGGCCGGCTTCGATACTGGCTGTAAGACAGTCCAGATGGGGCCCGGCGAAACGCAATTCACGCGGATTTTACGTTCCACCAGGTTTTGCGCAAGTGATTTCGTAAATGCATGGATCGCCCCCTTCGTAGACGCGTAGTCAATTAACGTTTTATTTCCCTGGAGGCCGGCAACCGATCCGCAATTGATGATCGTGCTTCCCGCCTTCAGATGCTTAAGCGCAGCCTGCGCCATATAGTAATAGCCGTAAATGTTGACTCGAAAAGTCCGATCCCATTGCTTCTCACTAATCTCTTCCAGCGACTCTTGAGATTGCTGGTGGGCGGCGTTGTTGACGAGAATGTCGAGCCTCCCAAAGTTCTTCACAGTCTGCTCGACCGCGGACTGGCAAAACGCATTGTCACTGACGTCGCCCGCGATTAGGAGTGCCCGCTTTCCGGCCTTCTCAATATGTTTCTTCGTCACCTCTGCGTCAGATTCCTCTGCGGCAAGATACACGATCGCGACGTCCGCTCCTTCGCGCGCATACATTACCGCTACCGCTCGCCCGATACCAGAGTCGCCGCCGGTGACGAGTGCTACTTTGTTCTCAAGTTTTCCTGCAGGTTTGTAGTCCTCCGCTTCAAACTCCGGCAACGGCTGCATCTGCGACTCCAGTCCAGGCTTACGCTGTGTCTGAGGCGGCATCTTCTTGCCAGCTTCTTCGGTAGGCTTGCTCATCGAAGTCCTTATTGGAAATGGAATCGTCGCCCGATACTCCGACGACTGCCGCAGCAACTTGGGTGCCGAGGCGCGGAACTTTATAAAATGCCCAACAATGCCCATCTTCGGCGTTCGAGCGGGAAAATGCGCCCGGCATGAGGGAACGTCGTTTGCTAGTATTGTGGCTCCAATGGATGCCGTAGCCGCCTATAGACTCCTCCGAGAAACCATCTCGAATTGTTCAGAAGACAAAGTGCCGCAGCTGGGGGCGGCGCTTGCCTTCTATTCTGCGATCTCGCTGGCGCCACTACTGGTAATCGTTCTTGCGGTCGCTGCATTGTTTTTCGACGAGGTCGCTGCGCGAGGCGGAGTAGTCGCACAATTACAGGGGCTGGTAGGAGAACAGGGTGGTCAAGCGATCGAGAGCATGATTCAAAGTGCCAGCAAGCCCGGTTCCGGGGTCAAGGCGACGATCTTGAGCACCGTTACGCTGCTCTTCGGGGCATCCGGCGTGTTTGGGCAATTACAAGATTATCTGAACACGATCTGGGGAGTGAAACCCAAAGCCGGTCGTGGTATTTGGGGCGTGATAAGAGATCGCTTTCTCTCTTTCGTATTGGTGCTCGGAGTTGCATTCCTCTTATTGGTTTCATTGATTGTCACGTCTGCAATTGCCGCGTTGGGAGAGTTCACAATTCGACTGCCGGAATCTCTTGAGTGGCTGAGTCAAAGCTTAGACTTTGGTGTGTCGTTCGCCGTTGTTACAGTGCTCTTTGCGATGATCTTCAAGTTACTCCCGGATGTGAAAATGGCATGGAATGGCGTTTGGCTCGGGGCCATTGGGACCTCGTTACTTTTCACGATTGGAAAACTCGCCATTGGTCTTTATCTCGGCGACAGCAGCATGGCCTCCTCGTATAGTGTTGCAGGATCGTTCGTGGTCCTACTCGTATGGACGCATTACTCGGCACAGATTCTGTACTTCGTGCGGAGCTGACCAGGGCGTATGCCAACACCTTTGGATCCAAGATCGTACCCGCCGAAGGCGCGGAACCGCCCAATCCAGCGGAGCGAGAGATAGAGTGGAGAGCGTAAATTGATATTCGCTTGCATTAACGGTTCCCACTGACATATGGAAGGTCCATCGATCGTCATACTCGCCGAGGAAGCAAAGAAGTTCGTCGGCAAATGCGTTATGCAGAGTACGGGTTCGACAAAGCTCGTCGATGTCACATCGTTTCGAGGACGAACGCTCACTCGCATTCGAACCTGGGGAAAACACTTTCTACTTTGCTTCGACAAAGACGTCATCAAGATTCATTTTCTCATGTTCGGTAGCTACCGAATCGACGAGGACAAACCTGGAGCGCCTCCCCGCCTGTGCCTGAGATTTCCTAACGGTCGAATAAGCTTCTATTCATGCAGCATCCGAATGCTCGACAAGTCTGCAACGCAGACTTACGATTGGCGAGTCGATCTAATGAGCCGCGCATGGGACGAGCAACACGTGCTGCAAGCAGTTGCGCACGAAAACAATACTGAACTTTGTGATCTGTTACTTGACCAGAACATTTTCGCAGGTGCCGGAAACATCATTAAGAATGAGGTCTTGTTCCGGCTCGGTCTTCATCCAGAACGAACGCTCAAATCACTTGCAGCGTCCAGCCGCCAGCTACTCGTGGGCGAAATGCGGCGTTATTCAAAACAGTTCTATCGGTGGAAAAAGAAATATGTGCTCCGTAAGCACTGGCAAATGTACGGAAAGAAGCTGTGTCCGAATTGCGGAACAAAAGTGGTCTTAAAGAAAACTGGAAAACTAGATCGAAGAAGTTTTTTCTGTCCAATCTGTCAGCCTCTTCGCACTGGGACTGGAGTTTCCAAGTCGCGTCGCTGAGAACTACGACCAACCGAACTTCGCTGTCCGTGTCGGGCTCACGTCGACGGGCGACGATTAAGGCAGACATGGGTCTAAGTCATGTCGGTCTAGTAGCGGTCACCCCTTGTCATCGGAGTGGTTGTAAGACGAACCGGTATTCTGCCAAAAAAGACAAACTTCAGTTAGAACCGGGCGAATGCGATTGAAACTCGTCTTCGCGGAATAGCGTTTGCACTGCCAGCAAAAGCCTCGCTCCTTCGCGGCAGTCCGTTTCAACCAATGACATGGCGCGTACTTAGCCGCTCCGTCAGCGCGTCGCGTTGCGGGTTGCATTTCCGCCCGTCTACCACGAGACAATCTATGAAAGCTCTTTGCTGGCACGGTAAAAGCGACGTGCGCGTCGACAACGTTCCTGATCCGAAGATTGAACACCCACGCGACGCGATTGTCAAAATCACGTGAAGCGGTCGAGAAAGTTAATCATCGGTGCATTTAAACGCAGACCACACTTACAGTTTGAGCCAAGCGATCATGTGTTGCAGAAAGGGAGGCACTGTATCTGTTCCAGGCGCATACGCGGGAGCGTCCGACGCAATACCGGTGGGTGCATTCATGAATAAAGGGCTCACGATGAAAAGTGGCCAGACACACATGCAGCGATATATGAAACCGCTGCTGAAAAAGATTGAAGCGGGCGAAATTGATCCGTCGTTCGTTATCAAGCATCGCGTTCAATTAGCAGATTCCCCGAAAGCATATGATAAGTTTCGCGACAAGGAAGATGGTTGTATTAAAGTCGTCCTAAAGCAGTAGCCGTTTTCTCGCTCGATACAATATTCGTCGCGCTATTTAGTTCGTGTTGCGAGCTGGGTCACACACGCCAAAATGCCGCCACGCACACTCGTGAAGGTATCGCTATGCCTAAAGAAGCTCCATTGGACCCCAACCGCCGACAATTCCTGGCTACTGCCGGTAGTATCAGTGTAGGCGTGATCGCAGCCAACGCGGCTAATGTTGTGCAAGCGAATCATGGCATCAAGGAATCGAGCGCTACCGAAACGCATGTTGGCTCGGGAGGCGAAACGAATCAGTCCGTCGGCGGAGGCGACTCGGTACTAACAACGCAACAAGGCATACCTATTGCCGACGACCAGAATACACTACGTGTCGGCCCGCGTGGCCCGGCACTTCTGGAGGACTTTCACTTTCGTGAAAAGATTTTTCACTTCGATCACGAGCGTATTCCCGAACGAGTTGTCCATGCGCGTGGATTTGGCGCGCATGGCTATTTCGAGAATTACGGTTCGTTAAGCGATTTGACTCGGGCTGATATTTTCCAACGAGCGAAAGAGAAGACACCAGCGTTTGTGCGATTTTCGACAGTGGCTGGCAACAAAGGCTCGGCCGACCTCGCCCGAGACGTGCGGGGTTTCGCGGTCAAAATGTACACAACAGAAGGCAATTGGGATTTGGTTGGCAACAATATGCCTGTGTTCTTCATCCAAGACCCCATCAAATTTCCCGATATGGTTCACGCTTTCAAGCAAGAGCCCGATCGCGGGTTTCCGCAGGCTCAGACGGCCCACGACAACGCCTGGGATTTCATCTCGCTGACGCCCGAAAGCATGCACATGGTCATGTGGATCATGTCCGATCGAGCCATCCCGCGGTCTTTTCGCTTCATGGAAGGTTTCGGCGTACATACGTTTCGTTTGGTGAACGCTGCAGGCAAATCTACTTTCGTTAAGTTTCACTGGAAACCAAAACAAGGCCTACAGTCAGTCGTGTGGAATGAGGCTGTGAAGATTAATGGCGCTGACCCGGACTTCCACCGCCGAGATCTCTGGGATGCGATCCAGAACAAGGACTACCCAGAATGGGAGCTGGGTATCCAAGTGCTGGATGATTCTTTTGTTCAGAATTTTCCATTTGATATTCTCGATCCTACTAAGATCATTCCAGAAGAAGAGGTCAAGGTTCGGCCGATCGGTCGGCTTGTACTAGACCGGACGGTCGATAATTTTTTCCTAGAAACAGAGCAGGTCGCATTCTGCACGCAAAACGTCGTGCCGGGAATCGACTTTAGCAATGACCCTCTTCTTCAGGGACGTAACTTCTCGTATCTCGACACGCAGTTGAAGCGACTCGGCGGGCCGAATTTCACGCATATCCCGATCAATGCACCGAAGGTTCCCGTCCGCAATTTTCAGCAGGACGGCCATATGGCGATGACGAACCCGAAGGGTCGCGCCAATTACGAGCCGAACTCATGGGGGGACCAGGGTGGTTCGCGTCAGTCACCCGAAACTGGCTTTCAGTCGTATCCTGAAGTGCTGGACGGCAAAAAGTTGCGAGCTCGGCCGGAGTCATTTGCCGACCATTACAGCCAGGCAAGGCAGTTCTTCATCAGTCAGACCGAAGTCGAACAAGCGCACATCGCCGACGCTCTCGTCTTTGAACTGAGCAAGGTGCAGCGCGTGGACATTCGGGAACGAATGGTCTCGCACCTCGTTAATATCGACAAGGATCTTGCCGACAAGGTTTCTAACGGCTTGCGTTTGCGAAACGCTACAAAAGCGGCGAAGGCGGCCACGCCGACGCGGCGCGACTTGAAAGCTTCGCCTGCCTTGAGCATTCTTCGCAACGGACCCAAATCATTTGCAGGTCGGAAGGTCGGAGTGCTGGCCACGGACGGCGCAGACTCCAAGCTGCTTAAAGCGCTACAAGCAGCTTTGGCTGCCGAGGGCGCTACGATGAAGCTCATTGCGCCTGAGGTTGGAGGCATTAAAACTAGCGACGGTACCTGGCACGACGCGGATGAGAAACTAGAGGGAGCGCCATCAGTGCTGTTTGATGCCGTGGTACTTTTTTCATCTGATGCGAGTAGCCCGAACTTGGTTGCAAGGCCAGCCGCTCGAGACTTTGTCGCAGACGCGCTGGCGCACCAGAAATTTATTGGTTATACAAAGAGCGCGTTACCGCTCCTCGAAAAGGGAGGCGCCCCGGACAAAATGGATGAAGGCTTGGTACTTATTGAGGCGGGCGGGGATTGCGATAAGTTTGTATCGCAGTGTCGCGCACTTCGCTTTTGGAAGCGAGGCTGAGGGCGTCTTTGAGTACTCGGCGAAAGCTTTACCGAGCGAGTGCCTGTAATTACAAGTCTTTTACTTCACACCGTTGGTTAGGCTAACAGCGTTCAATGAAAGCCAGTCTCCGGATCGTGTTGGCAACGGCGCAGTTAGCGGGCGCGCAGGAAGGTGGAATGTCGGAGCGATATATGTTGTCAGCTGTGCGCAGCCTAGTTTTCCGCGGTCTCCTACGATCTACACGCGGTGCGGATGGTGGACATTCTCTTGCGGTTCTGCCGGAGCAAGTAACTCTGCGCGATATAGTAGATTCATTCGAAAGACCGCTTAGTCTTCAAGTTGAAGGGCTTGAACGCCAACCGCATCATCGCGGATCTCCGCCGGAGGCGTGAGCTGGCTCGCTGGCCGCCAGCCGCTGAAGCCCATTAATGGCACCCAAGTTCGCTCAAGTGACGGCACGGTTGCATTTGGATGTTACGACTATACATTCCAGAGTTGCAAAACGCGGCGCACCTTTCGGAATAGTTTTCACAGCGAGGCCCTCTCGTCAAATTGTTGGTAGTTCGCGTGTCGAGATCGGGAACATGACGCACGGTCGTAAACATGCGAGGCGCTCCGCCGAAGCCGCGCTCATATCCCTGGCAATAAGTAATTCGCATCCTTGGATTCAACAAACCTCGCAACCTCATTCGGGAAAATCAAATGTTAGCCTGCCCCAGGGTGTGGACGAATATAGCCGCTAAAATGCAGACACGTCTCAGTTACCGATTCAACATCAGATCGAGCGGCTTCGTTATCTTGTCGGATGAATACGATCGCGTCTTCGGTCGGCAGGAGCCGCCGCGCCTTTGGCTGTTCCGTGCGGTGAAAGGGTCAAGTTTTCCAGCTTTGTTTTCGTTCGCTCAATAATTTGTGACGCAGGATTTAACCGGTATTTGAAAAACACGTGTTCTGGGGTGGAAGGTATTTTTTCCCACGGCAACCAACGGCCGACTGCAGATTCTCCGGCGAAGATGCCGACTTTTAGTAGTTCCACCGTTGATCGTAGCGGCTCGTCAAGCAGGTCAGTTTGCTCGATATTCTCAGTGACGTGACGGAGTGGTCGCCAGACGTTTTCGGATAGGCCCCACTTGGAAATGACACGGCTGAGCGCCGTTGTCGGATCTTCAGGGAATATATGCGGCTCCAGTTCGCTAAGCGCGTGCCCCGACTGTAGGCTGTACTTTATAAGTACTTCGTATTCCGCGTGGAATGCGATTCCCATCATGAGCCGGCCTAACGGGGCCAGAAAAGCACTGAGAGTCAGTGCATCGTCAACAATTGCTTTCGGACAGAATTCTGTGATGCAGCTGAATGCAATACTTGCTGCAATACTCCGGCGTTGCGTCAAGTCCGCATCAAGCCAAGGAAGAACGCGACTGCGAAGCATCGCAGAAACATTCAGCGTTAGGGCAATTTCGCCCACGCGTCGATAGCCAAGCCGTGCTACCGCTTCATCGATATCGATCGTCGGGGCGTTCGTCCGTAGGTAGAATGGGCTATTGGCGATCCGCAAGACTTCGGCTGTCAGTGCCGCATCCTGCAATACTCTGCTAACGAATCTGTTAGGAACTGTCGACGGATCGCATGAAAGCTGATACACATCATTGGTCTCCAAGGATAACGGAAACATCTGATTGACGTTTGCAATTCGGCGTTCATACTCACCGCCATTGATTCTCTGGATGGGTAATGCAACGGATCGGTCGGCGGATTTGGCGTCGCCACACAAGCATTCCGAATTTCCGGTCATCGCGAGTCTGCGGACGCGGATGCGCTCCTTCATTCGGATGGCGAAACCTTTTAAGTCCGTTGGCTTGTAAACGACGGAATCTACCCCTCGCGCCAAAAGATCGTTCGTAAGGCGTGAATCGGTTACCGCCGTATGCACTGCCACTAACGGTGCCCGTGGTCGAGATAGGATTTCGACTGCGAGTGCGTGACCGTTGCCATTGGGCATCCGTAGGTCGGTTACCACCAGATCGAATGTTTCCCCCTCGAGCCGCATCTTCGCCTCGGCGCTATCGCTCGCGTAGGCGCAATGAAACTCTTCGCGCTCCAGTGCTCGACCGAGCGTGGTTCGTACGATCTGGCTATCGTCAACGACAAGGGCGCGAAACTGTTGCGTAAGCATGTCCCGCCTCACGTTTTAGTCTCATTGAAAAGCGGATGGTGCACGGATTCTCTATTCGGCGATGTATCCCTGTCTCTGGCCTATGCCGATACGGTAAACACTTTGGGAATGAACTCAATAAGCGTTCTCGCCGCTGCGCGAATATCAACCGCGGCAGCCTGCAGATTTACCTTGTTTTTCATCTTTGCGGCTCGCTCGACTGCGCAGGCAGCAAGACGAAGCGGCTCGGCACCGAGGATCGCCGCTGCGCCTTTGAGCGAATGAGCCGTCTCTGCAGCAATACAAAAGTCGTCGTCAACGGCATGTTGAATGATTCTCTTGATCTGGCTCTTCAAGATGGATTCCATATCGTATAGCAGCTGCTGGGCCAGCGCACGATCTTCCCCGCAAGCGCGTAAGAGCTGGCCTCGATCGATCGGCGGCGATACGAGACGATTAAGAGCGGAAGCGGTGTGCGGGCGTCGTATCGACATGCGTGTCCCCTCTATCGGGCCAAGATATTCAAACTTATCATTCGTACGAGCTCATATAACCGTCGAACAAAGATCATTCCGCTTGGTCACGTAAAAGCCAAGCATGCCCGGCGAGGGATCCGAGCCGCGCGCCTATGCCGGTCATCGCGATCGTATGAGCCCCCCGGCCATTTCATACTTGCGCCCAACTGTACTGCATTGCTATTTGTTTTCGGGCGAATAAGTCTCGTGTTCGGCAAACGTTGTCAAAACCGCCGAAAGGGCGCACGAAGCATGGTGCAGGTTCGGATGACTCCCGCGTGCCCCAGTCAAAGCAGCCGCCCCGACCTTCCGCGTGCCACTCAACGACGATACGGCAGAACGGGCATGACCGGTTCTGACGATTCTTGGGAGTTATTTTCTCTTGAGATACGCAAATCTCCCGCTTCGCTTGTGGATCTAGCGAAACCGCTTAATCTCAAAACATCGTCCGATCACGTGGGTCCCTAATTTGTCCGGTGAGTTACTGATGCCAAGAAGCGTAGATGCAATCAGCACGAAAGGCCAAGTTGTCTTTTGGCGCAAAATAGGTATCGACCGTACTTTGCGCGAGTCGAACGAGGTTGCCGGTGAGAAACAAATGGGTCTAGTCGACAACAGTGGACCCATTCAGAGTGCTCAAGAATCATTTCAGGAGGGTCAGGACGATCTAGCTGTCGCCAGAGGAATGGTCATCTGTTCGATGCTCGGCGTTTTATTGTGGTTCGCAGTTGTTCGCTTTGTCGCATGGTTTATGTAGGGTCAGCTAAAGTGCCACGTGTACATTACCTTTTGCTTCCGCGGGGTCGACCTGCATCGTTGACCCACCCGTCCGTCGTCTGAAAGCAGTGGGAATTCGTCCCGAGCAGCGGAGCTAAACTGCAACGGAGTTCGCGGTGTTCACGGTCTCGTGTGTGTGGGATTTAATTTTCTTTCATCGCATGTATCAACCTGGCCCTCGAAAGTTTGGCCTCAAAACGGCGAGTTGCCTCATCTGCTTTCTTTTGTTCCGACTAAGACCTTCGTCGTTGCTGATCTGGAATCTGTTTCGTCCACCAGTGATGTAAGACCCGAAGGCTACACAAATTAGGGCCAGTGAGAATAGCGTACTTGTCAGACCGAATTGAAGTTATCTTTTCATCCGATTCTCGCTTCGCTCGCTGCTTTCTCGACTAGCTATTTGCTCGTCCATTGTGGTTCCCCAAACCATTGGCAGCAGCAGCAGCGAGTTGCGGCTTAATTCGATCGCGGGTGCGACGCGCATCGCGCGCTATATTTTTGCGCTCGCTAACGATTGCGATTCAAGGCGTTGAACACGTTCCGAAAGCGTACGCAATGCTCGGCCGGACAGTAGACCTATGTTTCCAACGAAAATAAGTATGATGGCGGAGAATAGTAGCTCGTGCGCGCCTTGCAGACCCGAAAATTGCTCGACGGCAGACCCCACCAAAAACATGATACCGCCGACTTGCGCGATGACTCCGAAGTAGATGACTGAACGGACGGCATCCATAGCTTCCTCACATATTGACCGTTGACTCGAAAAAAGATGGCAGCAGTTTCATCGCAAACGATACCACAGCCAGGCCGAAACGCCAGCGTCGGACGTATCAACCTCGACGCAACCCTTCGGCGCAATTCCTGGGGCATCTGGTGAGATCGACTATGGGCCAGAGACGAGAAAACGACCACCGTTCACTGATTGAAACAACTCGCAGCCGCTAGACGGCTACGCCATCGGGGTGTTCTTTGACAACTTAAAAAGTCCGCCGGAAGTCGCGGGCCGGCGGGCATCTCTTAGTCCCTGGCGGATATATTCGATGGGTTGCTGCTTCGCAGCAATCCCGTCTTTCGAACTCTGCGTGCTAGCTATGTTAGTTCTTTGCGGCTTGTCCGGCCTTGCGGTCGGCGGCTACTTGTTTGAAGAGTTTATTGGAGTCGTCGCCAAAGAGTTGACCGTAGATGGCGGCGATTACTTGGGCATTGTCGTAATTCTTCTGCTTCAGCGTGTCGGCGAACCAGACGCGGAGGTTCTTTTCAAGCTGATGGGCAACGATTGGGTTTTTTGGGTCCAGGCAGCAAGCTTTTAATATCTTGGCGGCGGCTGGTTCAAATCGTTTTTTTCGAACCTGGGCAATGGAATCGTCCAGGTAGATCTCGCTCACCAAACCCAGGTTTCCGGATTCGTAGAAGCGGGTATTACCGAACGTCTGTTTCCAGTTATCACCCGCTTTTCCCCAGTAGTAATCGACCGTTTCTTGATGCGCGCTAGTCGTCATGGTTTTACCGTTAACCGGTTCAATGACCAGATCGCCCATCCGTAGAAACACGTGACCGGGAAGGTTTACGGCGCGGGTTTTCAGACCCAGCCGATTGCCAACTAAATTGAACAGGACGCATGAGGAGACGCAGTTAAACTTATGCTCGTCCAACAGTTTTCGAATATCGACTTGATCGTCGTCAAAACCGCCTTTCAATTGTGTGTTATATAAGACAAAGGCCAGACGAAAGGCCTTATTTTCGGGAGTTGTAGCGCCTTCCACAACCTTGCGCGATATCTCCGTGATTGCGTTGATTTTGGCGATGTAGATCTCGCGAGTGGCTTTGTCGGCCACGCCGGATGCCACGAGGATGGCGTCGGACTCATCGCACTTGTTGGCTTGGCCGGCCGCGATTTTTTTGAACAGCTCCTCTTCCTCTGGAAAAACGTAGGGCGGATCGGCTGAGCCCATGAGGGCGACCGCTTCGTTGAGCGCGACCAGCGGTGCGACGTGGTGCGGTTGGAGATGGAAGGGAGGATTATCGTCCGCGTCGGCCGAGTGGGTGTGGGCTGCCAAGAGTATCGAGGCGGACAGGATTAGTTGGCACGGTTTGATAAGCATGGACGAAAACCCTTAACCCCGTGAACCGTCTACTTCCCTTCTCGCCCGGCGATTTCACTTCATCATTCGACGCGACGCCGCTAATCTTGGCAAGACTCGGTCCCAAGGCGCGATAAACCCACCGACCACGCAATTCGCAGCTTGCGGCGTTTCATCGTGCGACCAATGCGCTGATGCAGAATTAGTTTCGCCGACTCGGCAAATCATACCCGACGCCGCCGCATTTATCGCATAGAACGAAGCTGTCTGTTTTTATGCGACCGGTTCCGCCGCAGCCAATGCACGCCGGTTTTGCGCTCCGCGATCCGTGGCAGGTGGGGCACTCAATTTCTACCACTTCGGGAACGAGACCGTTTCCATTGCAGGTGTCGCATTTAGTCATTCAACTACCGTTCGCTGACCTCGTACTTGCCGCAGTGCGGGCAATCAATCTCGAATACATCGGCAATGGAGTCGCTCGTTATACGCTCCCGCTCGCTCTGCGGTAGCCAGCGTTTCCCCACCTCGCCGTGATCGGGGTTTCGCGGGCAGATGACCCGCGTCTCGCGCTTTTGGAGACCCATTTTGGAATAGTAAAATGCTATTCGCCTGGACGCAGTACGCTGGCGTACAGACATTTATGACAAATTGGCGCACTGAAAAGCCCGCCACGAGGGCGGTTTAGAAAATGAATAGCAGCAGCGAACTCATAGTAAGCAAAGTGATAACGCAGACAACTATCCCGGCAATAGGCCGATTTACGAGAGTAGCAACTGCCATGAAGGGCGAAGTCACAAGAAGGACTAGTGCGATAGTTTCCAGTGCATCGCTTACTAGCAGATGGCCCGGAAAGCGGTCTCGCCCGTTTGCTGATTTGAGTAGAGCAAGCGACCCAAAAAACATGCAGGCCCAGAACGTGCCCCCGAGCATGGCCCAAGGCTGATTTTGAAGGTCGGCCCTATGCTGCCACCCTCTCGATCAGTTCTTTGATCGTCCATACGTACCCCTTTATATGCGTGGATACGGCCGCCCAGGTTTCGGTGCTCCAGCGAATTGCCATGCCTTGAGCTTTCGCTGCAGCGTCCTAACAGAGATCCCGAGCTCGTCAGCTGCGTGGGTTCTGTTGCCGTCATGTTCAGCGACGCATTCCTCGATGCGCCGGCGCTCCAGATCGGCAAGCGTTAAGCGGGGTAGCTTGGCCATACACGCATCGTAGCAGCGGACGACCAAAGTATCGAGTAAAGGCGCTCGGGAGCCGTAGACATCTAAGGAACGTCAGTCAACGGCTAGCGCTGCTGAATGATAGTGATCCGGAATTCTCTCACACAATTCTGCTAATGGCGTTGGGAGATGGCAGGGGATGATGCACCGATCATTTTCGTCGATTCGGTGGAGGTCGCTTGCGAGATACCCGCTCACAAACTCATCTGCGCCAACTCGAGGAAAGCCCACGAACGCGGTCATGCGAAATGCGTAGATAACCCGACCGATCCTGCCGCCTTTCGTTTCGACAAGTTCGCCTGGCATCAGATCCATCGTCGCACTTAGAACTCATGGTGTGGTCGGCCGCTAATATATACCGCAGTCGTACAGGCCAATCCTGAAATCTCATTGCGTTCACTCGCGCTGAATGACAAGAGGGCGACAAACTGACCGGCTTCACGCTTTCGCCGGCCATACACTCGTCATAGCCGCGATAACACAATCGGCGCTCGTTAGGCGCAACCCTGTGCGGTTGATTTCCGCCTACCCGTTGCACGACCGCATAACCACGATCAGAACCACACTTAGAATCACTGACACGACGAGGGAACCGAAGCAGCCAAGTTGGTTGGAGAAGAAGGCGAACATGATGAGTATTTCGATGGATTAATGACCGTTCGTGGAGTTCTGCGAAGTGAATGACGGGCGGCGATATTGGCCGCAACGAGGGCAGGTGACGGTGATCGTCCAGATTGCTTGCATTCGATGCAGGCCATCTGGTTCCGTGAAGCGCTCGGCACACTGGCCGTAGAGGATATTGCAGATATCGCCGCAGAGTTCGCATTTACCAGAGATTTCCATCGCAACCATGTCGCAGTAACGAGCAAAGGGTATGCCGCATTACTGCTACGACAGCTATGAACTAAGCGAGTTGCATTGATAGTTGCCACGGCGGAGGGATAAAATAGCCGGACCAGTTCCTTTCGGGAGAATTCAGATGAGCGCCCGCGCCTCTCGTGACTGCGATGGCATGTACGATCCGAAACTCGCCAAAATACAGCAGCGATTCCGCGAGACAGGCGCGACAACGCCGCGTGCCGGGCTGGAGTTGGGTACCGACGTTCACCGAGTAGATTGGGAGCGCAAGATTGACGCGGAAGACCAAGCCCGGAAGCGATCGAATGATGACCGCTGCTAGAAAGCGGGCTGCACGGTCGCACAGGTTGGGGCGAAGCCAGTACACTCCAACCGATACGGCCACATCTTGACAGCGCAGTCGAGAAAACGGCCTCGAACTATTGGGCATCTGTAGAGGTGACTATCGCGATTTGGTGACGGCCAGTGTGCCGCGCCGCCGGCTACGAACCGTATGCGACTCGGTCGCTTTATTGGCCACGAATTTCGCCACCTTGCGCCGTTCGGGGCAAAGAAACTCATACGACACGCCTAATGAAAACGAATCTTCCCCGCTGACGAACAGAGAATGCGTTTTGCCGCACGCCGGGCATTTTAAATACGTAATGGCTGACATTTGGGGATTGTTAGCGGAGCCCGTTGTCGGCGTGAATTTCATCCAAGCGCAACCGCATTTGATCGTTGTCAGATTTCAGCCTAGCAGTATGAGCGGCAATCGCTCGGTTTAAATCGGCCGCCGATTCGATTGGGCGTTACGCATCGCGATCGTCCATAAAACTCCGGTTCAACCGCGCAGCCAAGACGAAACGACGCGCGACAAAAAGACGCCGGCAGGCTGCGTTCACCAAGACATCCGATGCACAGCCCGGCCGGCGATCCTTGGAAGACGGAGCATTATTACCCCGCGCGTGTTGGAGACAAGTCGATTTGCGTAAAAGCGAAAAAAACCTCCACGATTACGCAGCCAGACGATTAAACCGAGCCCAATGGCAATCGATTAGCAGTGTGCGAAGGCTAAATCGATACGTCGAATAAGCCCGGGGCGCTACGGCCAATACTATTTCGGCGAATACGGCAAACCAGTACGGGACGGTTACACCGCAGTAAAATCGTCCACACACAGGATCTCAAAGCCGAGAAAATGAACGACCAATGTGTTGTGTAAAGGCTAAGGATCTCGAAAACCAAATGCAGTTTTCCGTCACCCATTTCGTACAGGAATAGACGGCATTCCAGTTCACCTTCCTCTGCGACGATGTCGACGGTTTTCGTGCCAAACGGTGACGAAAAACAGCCGCCAACTTGGTAGCTCCGTACTCACAGCACTACCAGCAAAACGCAAGCAAGTCCCCACGCCACCGAGCACGCAATTCGCAGCTTACGGTGTTTCATATCATCGACTGCTGAGATCGGTCAGTATCTCGTCAACGTTCGTATCTGCGCGAACTTCGCGGACATTTAAAGGAGCCTCGTTTGAATTCCGGTAGTAATCGCTGTGACAGCCTAAGGTATTGTCAGAACGAGTTCTGACCGAGGTTGTTACGGCCAGTCACGCTTGCTCCGTTGACACTGCTGACCCCGTTCTGACCGAGGTTGTTACGGCCAGTCACGCTTGCTCCGTTGACATTGCTGACCCCGTTCTGACCGAGGTTGTTACGGCCAGTCACGCTTGCTCCGTTGACACTGCTGACCCCGTTCTGACCCAGGTTGTTGCGTCCCGTGACGCTTGCTCCGTTGACCCCACTGACCCCATTCTGACTCAGGTTGTTACGGCCAGTCACGCTCGCACCGTTGACATTGCTGACCGCGTTCTGTCCGAGGTTGTTACGACCGGTTACACTTGCTCCATTGACCGGCCCTCCGAATTGGGCGAACGTGGTCGTCGCGACCCACGTAGCCGCAAATGTCATTGAATAACAAATTAGCCGTGTCATTTTGTCCTCGGTCTGCGGCGAAAGCCTATCATGGGGCGTGCGCCCCTAAAACTGTGGAAACTGATCGAGTCATGCACTTGGCATACCGGGTAGGCAAATCACCGTTTAGTTGAGTGATTTGTGGCCGCCACGCCAATATCCCGAGGGGTAATAGTCGCTATGTCGCTGAGATCATGCACATTTCGCTCAGTTGTCGCATAGCAGATTCGCCAGATTGCATTGACCGAATTGGGGCTACACCGGTTCTAACTCAGTCGTATTCTTGATCGCTTCGAGCGCGAAGAGATGGGAGACGTGCGGAAATCAGGGATCGTCTCAAAATATAGCCGATTAATATTTACAAATCATTCAACGAATTCCGTGCGAAGGTAGGCTGCGGCACGGATCGAATGCTCTTTTCGACTAGCAATTTACTGTCTCGAAGCGAAAGCTTTGTCCGTGCCAAAACAGAGGAAACCCCGGACTTAAGTACCCGCGCAGCCAAACTACCGTCGGCGCGATGCATGCGATTCCCCATGCGCCCGGCGACGCGATCCGCAGCTTGCGGTGTTTCATCATCTTACCCGCGCGTGCTCCACACGATCAGCCCCAGCCCAACGGCAACGAGCGTCGAAGCGACCAGGAGAGTGCGCACCGTGAAGCGCCAGCGTAACCAAGGGGGTGCAGCAAAAGCCGCGACGCATATTACTTCGTAGCAGCCGACGACCAAAGTATCGAGCAGCGGCGGCGCCGGCGCCCATTAGACGCGATTGTGGAAGGTCGTTCGGCGACGACGAATAATAGAACTAACGAGGCCGACGGCGACAAGCCAAATTGTCTGCGGCTCCGGGATGGCCGCCACGCCCGCTCCGCTCACTGCAACGGCGCCAAAGTGAACTCGCCAAATGTTGTAGTCGCGATCGTCGATCAGGCCGTTCTCGTCGCCATCTCCCGCTAACCCACCGCCCATGATTCCAGTCGACTGAGTATTTCGCCACGCCACATAGTCAGCAGCATCCACTTTGCCGTTGCCGTTGTAATCGCCTTTCGGGTTCGTGATATTCTGCACCACGAACGCCTTGCGAATGAATACCAAGTTACCGTTCGGCAACATGGGCACTTCGGTAAACGCAAAGTTGTTGGTGTCAGCGCCAAAGGCTGGATCCAGCGTTAGGTCGATCGAAGGCAAAGCCATGATCGTGTTCACTGTGGTCAGATTCGCAACCTGAGCAAAAACAGCGAAATCATGATCGAGATACGCGTTATCAATTAAGTTGATGTAAAAGCTGCTCTGTCCGGAGTTCTGATCCGTGCCTCCGAAACCATCGCCACGCAATGCTAACCCGACGGTGCCGATGGAATTCGAGAGTCCATACTGCTGCGCCGGCGCTCCTTGAATTGAATCAAACTTAGGAATCGGTTGGAAACCATTAATCGTCCCGGGCACGGCGGGGCTCAGCGTTTCAAAGCTGCCCATTTGTAACACGAAGGGAAACCCAGCTTGATCCCTGGCAGCTCGGTTAATGACGGTGTCGTCGTAGCGGCCGCTCAGCACATACTGCAGTATGTTATCGACATGCCCCTGTAGCGCAGGATTGCTCGTCGGATTGAGCACCAAGTCAAAGTCGCCAACCGACGTTTGGAATCGCACAACTTGTGCGCGTGAGATCGTAGCCGACAGCATCACCAGCGTAAGAAAATAGCCGAACCGTTGCATTATGTCCGTCCTACCTTTGCCAATCGCGTTTGGAGAGGGTCAATATAATTGGAGTCACTCGGCCCGATCGCCGCGCTCCACGATGACGACTGCACCACAGCATCCCGAGCAATAGAAGTGTAGCGGCAGTGGGTTCGGGGACCGGCGTTATTTGCAGGCTATTGACTAGGGCAAAAGAAGTTAGCGCGGCAAATGTCGCCGTGCCGTCCGGCTCCGTTACGGTCAATGAGAGTGTTGTCGGGGATCCGTGAAATGACCTGAACGTCGTATTAAAGGTCGTCATCGGCTCGCCTCCAGAACTGATGTCGATCGTACCATTCGACGTCCCATCAACATCGCTAAACTTATATGTGACAACGCCCGTTTGATTTAGCGGATCGTGGTGCAGCGATGACCACGCATAGATGCCATCGGGCAAATTGGAAACCATGATGTTCATTACGGGCCGGGGGTTGCCCGCTGTGCTCGACCCAGGCGGGCCAAGCCGCGCATCAACGCCAATCCAGTCTTCGGCGTCGGGGGACGTCGACGGACCACGGTCGACGACCCGGAAGTCACTGGCACCGTCAGGCAGATTCGCAACCTTAATTTCGACGGTTGCCGGTATCGGGCTAACATAGTTTCTGGAACCGAGAGACGCGAGGTTTTGATTTACTGCCTCGTAGGATTGGTAACCCGCTGCGGTATTGCCCCCGACACCTTGGAAGTCGATTAGCAAAGCTGCTCCGTCGACATTTCGGGCGATGGCCAGCACAACCAAGCCCGAGATTAGGATTGCGGTATAGAAAAGTTTCATTAGCATAGCCCCAGCTTCGGTTGCGTTGACTCCTCACTATCCTAGCTGCCGCTTCACAAAAAAGCGCACCTGCTGCGTTTGGTTTTTGGGCACGCAATGTAGTGTGTCGAGATTGACCTTTCGCCGGGCTAAGGCAGACTGTCGGACGCTGTAGTTGACTGCGTAGTCTCGGAGTTGAATCCGGCCGGGCTTAGTAACCCGTTGAAAGACAATCTGGCCCTAACCATCACGCACGTTGAAGAGCGGTGACGTACGCTGTTAACGGAATCCAAGCGATTCACATTGTCAGCAACGGCCGCGCGAAAGATTTTGCGTGAATCAATAACGGCTTAACACTTGCGGAGAATTCGCCGCAGACTGACGGTGGGGCTTGAAAGAGCGCGCCGGCCGGATCACTGGCCCGAGCGAACCCGGTCGGCGTTTTTCTAGGCTCTTGCAGATTTCATCATGATCAAAGCAGCCGGAATAGCTAGCCGTGAGGAGCGCCAATATGAAGCAGGCCGATCGCGCGGCTTTTGAGTACCTGCGGCGCACACCCCGCCGATCGTGCTCGCAGGTGAGGTGATGACAGAGTCGCCGATGCTCGCTATCGCCGAAAACATCACGGCGAACATGTTGGGCGCGACTTCATTTCATCCACGGGTATTGGCTTTTTGCCTCTACGCCTTCAGCCTGAATCTGTGCATTGGGGCTGTTGATCGCGTTGTCGACGACCTTTCCTTCGCCGCTCAGCATGCCCAGGACCGCCGCGGCTGTTTCGCAGCCGGCGAGGGCGACGAGAGCAATTACTAGTAGATAGCGCAGTCGCATGCCCGACTTGTACCAAAACCAGTTCGCTAGCAACAATAGGCTCTTCGCAGGAGGTGACATGACTAACGAGTCAGATATCTAGGCCGGACGAGCTACAACAGTGGCGATCTCGTCGGTTAACGGCAGGCGGAGTATCGAAACGGCGACTACCGCACTGAGGACAGAATCTCGCATTAGACCGACCGCCGCACTGCACGCAGAATTGAGAGCGACCCGTTGCGACCCGGGTTGCTGGTCGAATTGCGGGACGAAGGCCCGCTATAGCCATCTCCTTCGCCTCCGTTCATCGAAAAGCCGCTGTTTCCCCGACGTTTTTAAAAATCTCCCGAAAAAGTCGGGCTGGCTGTAACAGTCGTCCTTTCTATCGTAAGAGAGTGCGGAGCGGGACCTCTTCCTTTTCACGAATCAAAAATCGCCTTTCCTGGGAGTTACACGATGAAGACTTCAAACCTCAAAATGATCGCCGCGATCGTCACAATCGCCAGCCTCACCCTCGCCAATGTCTCTTTCGCCAAAGGCGGCGGGGGCGGCAAGAGCGGTGGCTCCAGCAGCCACGCCAGTAGCAGCCATTCTAACGGCAGCTCACACGGCAGCAGCCACTCAAGCGGTGGCGTAAAGTCCAGCTCGACCGGCAGCAAGAAGTCGAGCTCTAACAGCGGCAAAACCGCCAGCAACAAATCCAGCTCAAACAACTCCAAGAAGGTCAGCTCGAACAACAAGCAGTCGAACCCCAACAGCAACAAGACTGCGAGCACGAACGGAAGCAAGGCTGGCAAGACCAGCAAGACGGACAGCAGCAAAACGGCCGCCACGAACGGTGGCAAGAAGAACGGCAAGAACAACAAGCCATCCAAGTCGGATAGCAGCAGGACCGCGAGCAACAACGGCGACAAGCACAGCCACCACGATCACGGCGGCTGGTCCGATTACTTCTGCTCGGGCAACGGTTGCTATTCGAACTACAGCTGCTACTCGAACTACTACTACCCCAGCTACGGTTGCTACAGCCCGTCCTACTGCGAATCATACTGCGAACCTTGCTACAGCCAGCCTTGCTGCTGCGAAACCTACTGCGAACCTTCTTACTGCGAAGGATCGTACTGCGAAGGATCGTACTGCGAAGAGTCCTACCCAAGCTGCGGTGACGAGTGTGTCCCAGCCTACGGCGACAGCTGTGGCTCAAGCTACTAACGGCGAAGAGAATTAGAAACCAAGAGACAAAGCCAATGAACCGCACTCTCGAACGCTTCTAACACGCCGAAATGCCACGCCCAACACGCCGCCTGACTAGGTTAACTCTCAGTCAGGCGGCTTCATTTGTCTTCCTCGTACTTTGCAAGCGCCACTAACGTGGTGGCAGAAAGCCAGATTACGATACGCACCACCTGGCGGCACCTTTTTTACGTTCCGATATCAAGCATGAAGCATCGTTGCCTAGGTTACGGGACGTCGCAAAGACAATGAGTCCCCATGAGTGCGGAGCGGTTTTGTTCGGGCTGCTTTATTGGAGCGATCGTCCCAATAGGGCCGAAAAATCCTACGCCATCCACATGGAAAGAACGTACCGGGCTGCACTTGCTTAGCCGACCTGTCCATCCCGTTGAGCGACCGTACCTGGCGAATGGATTGCGCGCCGCAACATCTTATGGCGCCGGCATCAACTCCTCCACTTGCTGTTCCAGCATCGCCGCAAACCTCTGGGTAGACGAACTAGTCGCCGTCTCGCTAATTGCCCGAATCGTTTTCATGATCCGCAGCAGTCGAGAGCGAACCATCGTCGGCTGCGAAAACGGCGAATCGCTTTCGACCAACATAAGAGCAAGCGGCACGCCGAGCACTTGCTTCCAACGTAACAGCTCCGAGATCAATATATCGTTCGTTGGTTCCTCCTGCCGGCGCACCTCATCAACCGATATGTGCAGGCAACGCGCCGCAGTTCGCACCGAAATGCCTAAACTCCGGCGCACATCCGCGATTCGATGTCGCGGCTTCTCCTCCGTGGAAACCACTGTGGGAACGGATACATATCCTACAGCTGAATCGAACGAATTGCCTTGACCGATACTCATTAAACAGCGTCCTCATGTTGCCAGGACGAGTCGGCGATTGAAGTTAAGATACCGCCAGACGCGTACCTATACGGAGTATTTCGGCTCGCCGACCTATTGTTAGACCCTGCACCGGAGAAGCAAGCTGGAAAGGTTGACGGCATGGTGGATTCCAGCCGGGAATCGCGGTGACGTTTTACGACCTGGGCGATCAACATAGTTCTGGAGGGTACCCTCCGATCGCACCACTGTGACTAATCCGAAGAGCACGACAACCTGACTTCCAATGCCTAACAGAAGGAATTAATATTTGAAAGCTGTAGCTGGTCGACACCTACGTCGCCTGCGCCTGGAAACATGCGCGAATGGCACTCAACGTTACTAAGAGCCGAGATTTTTTGGATCCACCACCACTTCGTTCACGACGCGGTCAACACCGTCGATGCGTAGTAATTCACTCTGCAATACTTGTTTCAAGTAGAACGTCGGGACGCGGCCCCTAACGACAAGGATCTTTTCGAAACTTTCAAATGTGATCGGATACTTGGCCCCACGAAAGTAAGCCTGACCGGCAATCAACCGTGTAGCTCGCTGCACGAGGGTCGTTCGAATATCTTCTGGGGTGTTATCCATTATTGCCCGCTCTACGCAGCCACAGCCCCTTGCGCCAGTGAATCCGCATGAGCGGCATTTTCGACAGCGTGCGAATACTTTAGGCCCGATTACATTCTGCTCGGACTGATGACCTACTTAGTCACAAACCTTCAGAGGTTGTCGCAAACGGCACAGTGCAGCGCGAATTCTTGCTTTCACCGTCCCAACGGAAATGCCGAGCACCTCCGCGATGTCTGCGTGGCTGAGCCCATCAAAGAAAGCTACGTTCCATTCCAACTGATCCTGCCTATCGTTTACCCGATCGTCTGGCATTTCCGCGTCGTCGTATCATGGCCGTCATCTATTAGGTACCACAGTCATATTCCTCTGCTATTAATCGCCGAGAATTTTTCTCTGGTTGCCGTCCAACACGGTGACATGCCGCTGCGAATAATAGTGGCGGTGTCCGGCTCGCCGACCACCGCCACTCGGTCTCAATATTTCTTACGAACGGTCTTTGCTACTCGCTCGGCTGGCTTGATGGTTATCCGACTTTTCTATCAACTCCTTAGCGTGCGCGTAATGCTTCTCGACCTTTGGCTTGGCATCCTTAACCATTCCTTGAAGTTCGCCAGACGTGTCGTCTGAGAGTACTTCTAGGGCCGCTAACATGTGCATGTGACCAGCAATCTGTGAGCCAACATAACAGGCATCGAATTCTGTACCTGTTTTACTTTCCAGTTCCTTCCGCATCGAAGCGGCGCAGGCCTCGTTGATCTTATGATCAATCTGTGAACGACGATCCGTTGGCTCGTGAGCACCAACAAACTTTTGCAGCATGTCGACCATCTTGCCGTGGTCTTCAACCATCTGCTCTGCGAATTCTTTAACTTTCTGATTCTTTGCATGCTCGACGGCGATTTTGCTGAGTTCGACTTCTGCCTTGTTGTTGTCGAGTAAGCACGCGGCCATCGCGTAGTTCATCTGCTCGCCCTGGTTTTCAGCTGACTGGTCTCCGGAAGCTTGACCTCCGGGTTGCCGCTCGACGTTGCGCTGAATGTTACCGTTATTGTTTACATTACGCTGGCCACCTGGCGTACCGCTAGACGAATCAGATTGCCCAGGTTTGACCAGACCGGGTTGGCTGCCTTGACTGGTTTGCTGGGCGGATGCGATTGCGACTAGCAAACACGACATTCCAGCTGTGAACATCCCGGTTTTACAAATCTTTGACACTCTCATAACTAAACTACTCCGTTCGGTGAACCGAATCGACATAACGACAACGCGTCGCGACCAATCAACGTCATTGACGCAAACCTGGTACCGCGTTTCACCGCAAGCGTCTGCTACTGACCATCTTTCGACGCACTGTTCGTACATGTGAGCTTTCATTCATGCCCGCCAGTCATTTGGAGGATTGCACTGCGAAATATACTTTTGGCGTTAGTGGTTATTTGCTTGTTTAGATTTCGCACGGCAACGTTTATGGCGGTGCGGTATTCAGGGTGAGTGCTAATCCGCCAAAGGTGAGTGCGACATAGTGCCCATTTTTTATCCCTATTGAAATTTACTTCGGCCGCGGTCAAGGCGAACAAGCTGTGAATGTCTATCACTCCCATCGCAATCATCAGTCGCTGCAACGTTCGATTCGGCAGTCTATGTCGATCCAGGACTTCGAACTATCAAGGTTTGTTACATCCAATCGGCGTTGTGCCTCGTACTTAGCGTGTGCAATAGCGCGCAGTACATACCAGGCATGACAAATGCACTTGCGTCGCATTCCCTCATTCGGGTCCCCACACGCTTCTTACCGTCGAACATTCCGCTAATGAAGAGCATGACAACTATGTCGCTCCCTGCCTTCTCAATTGTTCGATTTGTTTCTTCAACCTCCGGAATTCATTATGATCCGCACGCTAATTAGCTTTTCTTGCCTTGCTATCCTTCTCTCTCAGTTATCTGCTGCAAACGGTGCCAATATTGTCGCACCCATTTCTTCCACTAGTACGGCTGGCAACGCCCAAGGTCCTGCCCCACTTCGCTTTTACGGGTCAGGCGGTAGCCGCACGCAGCAAGTGTACGACTCTTCTGATTTCGCCGGCCTAACTGGTCCGATCACGATCACCGCGATATCTTTTCGTCCTTTTACAACTCCAGGTGCGTTTAGCAGCAACTCGGTAAATATTTCCGATACGCTGATTCAGCTCTCGACAACGGCAGCCTCCGGAGAGGGTGCCAATCCGTTGAGCACGACCTTCGCGAGTAACGTTGGTGGCAATGCCAAAACCGTCTATTCCGGCGCGCTTACGTTGACGACCGCGGCTTCGGGCAACGCCCCATATCCATTCGACTACACCATCAATTTACAAACGCCATTCACCTACAATCCCGCGCAAGGCAACTTGCTACTCGATCTACAGATTCCGACAACGGCCACCGTCAGTGGCGCTGGTTTTGGCTTCGCAACTTTCGACACTGTTAACACGGCCAGTGACGGCGTCTACTCCGTGCTTGATAACAGTAACGGCGGTGCCACCACGGGAACAGCGTCGACCGCTGGTGCGATCACTCAGTTTACGTATACGAGCAGCGTACCCGAGCCGTCTTCCGTATTGTTGGCGTTCGTCGGGATAGTCGTGTTACCTCAGTTTGCTGCTCGACGCAGATCATGATTAGTTGCCGAAAAGACGATAGCAGGATTTCGATGCCACGCTGCCACTCGTCTGGTTTCAACGGCGTCACGCGGATTATGATCCGCAATGCTTTTGACTTTCGATCCCGTCAAATCGGGCCGAAGGATTGGAACTCGGGTTTCGGATTTAGCTGTCTTGCGCACCACCCACCTACATTGAACATGGCCGTATGTGCTGCGACCTATGGGTTCGACTAAGTGTAGTCGAGTAGCGCCAGTGGCGGTGACGTAACGGGGAATTCAATCGACAGAAAATCACCTTATGGTAAATCGACACGACAATCGAGTTGGGAAAACTGTTCTTTGGCTCGCGGCAGCGGCGATGTTTTCCGCAGTCGGACAGAGCGCCGTTAAAGGCGCGATCATCTCGCGGAATATCGGCGTGACCTTAAATGCTGCAAATTCCGACGACTACAGCCTCGACGTCGATCAGAATGGAACCAACGATTTCACGTTTCAGACTGCGTATGTTCCCGATCCGGTACTGACAGTCGGCTTTGATCAGATCGCATTTCCTTTCGGCAGCAGCAACGGTGTCGTCATCGACACCCAGACTGGCGATGGTTTTCCAGCGACCAGCGTGCTCGTTCCGGGCAGCTCTGTTTCGCCGTCAAGCTTGTTCACGGGTCTCAACGACCTTGCCGATCTGTACTACTATGACACAATCGATCCGCCGTCTGGCAACTATGGCGAAAAGACCGGATTCGTGGGCTTTCGCTTCAGCGCCGCGGATGGAACGCACTACGGCTACGCTCAAGTGTCCGTCAAAGGTCTGAACGATCTGGCCGCTCCGTTTAATCTTACGATCGGCACGGTTGCCTATGACAACGTCGCGGGTAAGCCGGTCACAGTGACCGCGGTTCCTGAGCCGAACAGCTTGGCAATGATTGCCTCGGTCATCTTAGGCCTTGCCGCTTCGTTACGCCTACAAGTAAACGATCGAGCCTGAGCCAAACTCGCATCGATAATAACGGCCACGGCGAAGGTGCGAAAACTGGCAAGTATCAGAAATCGTTCGTTAATCGCTACCAGTTCGCCGACGCTGCCTCGTGGTAGTCCAAATGTTCCTAAACCCATATGGGCGATCAAAGTGTCAAA